>JBDZUM010000032.1:0-4356 GCA_040255215.1 Rhodospirillaceae bacterium | reverse complement strand
ATCGATCCGGATGAAGTCGTGGCGCTCGGCGCAGCCCTGCAGGCGGAGGCCCTGACGGAAGGTTCGGACACGCTGCTGCTCGACGTTACGCCGCTGTCGCTGGGGCTGGAAACCATGGGCGGGCTGGTCGAGAAAATCATCCCGCGCAATACGCCGATCCCGGTGGCGCTGGCTCAGGAGTTCACGACGTACCAGGACGGCCAGACGGCGATGGCAATTCACGTCGTCCAGGGCGAGCGCGAACTGGTGGCCGACAATCGCAGCCTGGCCCGCTTCGAACTGCACGGCATTCCGCCAATGACAGCAGGTGCGGCGCGGATCAAGGTGACCTTCACCGTCGATGCCGACGGCCTGCTGACGGTCGCCGCCGAGGAGCGGACGACCGGCGTCAGCCAGCGGGTCGAAGTGCGGCCTTCCTACGGTTTGGACGACGAGACCATGGCGCGGATGCTGCGGGAAAGCATGACACACGCGGCAAACGATATGCAGGACCGCCTTCTGGTTGAGGCGCGGGTCGAGGCTCGCCGCGCGCTGGCCGCCCTCGAAGCGGCCCTTGCCGCCGACGGGGATCTGCTGCAGCCGGACGAGGCCGCGGCAATCCGGGCGGCGATGGCGGCGGTCGAGAAAGCGGTCGACGGCACCGACCGCGATGCTATAAACGCCGCCGTCGAAGGCCTGGACCGCCAGACCCAGGCATTCGCCGAACGGCGCATGGATCGGGGAATCAGCCGGGCGCTGAAGGGAATGGAACTGGACAAGCTGGCGGCCAAGATCGGCTAGACGAGACGGCGCCAGCAAGCGGAGAGACCGGAATGCCGAAGATCGTGTTCGTGGAGAAAGATGGCAATCGCAAGGAAGTCGACGCGCCGATCGGCCTGTCGGTTCTCGAGATCGCCCATCGCAACAACATCGATCTCGAAGGCGCCTGCGAGGGATCGCTGGCCTGTTCGACCTGTCACGTCGTGGTTGACGGCGAATGGTACGACCTTCTGCCGGCCGCGACCGAGGACGAGGAGGACATGCTCGACCTCGCTTTCGGGCTGACCCACACGTCCCGGCTGGGCTGCCAGATCATCATCACCGAGGAGCTCGACGGGCTGACCGTCCAGCTGCCGGCCGCTACCCGCAACATGATGGTGGATAAATAGGGCATGGCGCTGCGGTGGACCGATATCCGGGACATCGCCATCGAGCTTGAGGAGCGCCATCCCGAGGCCGACAACGTCAATCTGCGTTTCACCGACCTCCACAAATGGATCATCTCCCTGCCGAATTTTGGGGATGATCCGGCCCGTTCGAACGAAAAGGTCTTGGAAGCGATCCAGATGGCCTGGATCGAGGAACGGGACTGAAACGCGGGCGTTTTGACGGAAAGGGCGGGAATCGGCCCATATTTCCGCCATTTTCCCCGTGAATCGTGCCGAACTGCCCTGCTGGAGGTTGGGTTTCATGATCGAATTTCTCAAGAATCGCGGCCGCGCTAGCGCTTTGGCCGCTTTCGGCGCTGTGGCGATTGCCCTGGGCGCTTGCGCGCCGACCAATACGGGCGGCACTTATGCCAACAATCAGCTCGGCAACACGTCGTCGGTGGAAACCGGCACGATCGTCAGCATGCGCGAGGTGAACGTCGCGGGCTCGAATTCCGGCGTCGGCACGATCGCCGGCGCCGGCGCCGGCGCGGTGGCCGGCTCGGCGCTCGGCAAGAAGACCCGGACCAACATTCTGGGCGCCATCGGTGGCGCCGTGCTGGGCGGCATCATCGGGCATGGCGTGGAGGACATCGCCACGCGCGGCAAGGCGACGGAGTTCGTGGTGCAGCGCGCCGACGGCTCGACCTTCGCAGTCGTGCAGACGAACGAGGACAATCTGCAGACCGGCGAACGCGTGCTGGTCGTGTCGGGCGACAAGACGCGCCTGACGCGCGATACCGGCGCCTACAATCCGCCGCAGCGCACGGCGTCCGGCGGCGCCACATACCCTGTCCAGAACAACACGGTCACGACAGCGCCGCCCAGCGGCGGCTCGACCGGCCGCTGACGCTTTCCGCATTTCGACAGGCGAAGGGCGATGCCGCGGCATCGCCCTTTTGCTTGTTGGCGCTTGTTCGGTGCGCTCGTTTCGTCCGATGATCGGCTGAACAAGCGTTCATGGAGGAAGCGGAATGGCTGGAAAGCTCGAGGGCAAGGTTGCGATCGTCACCGGATCGGGGCGCGGCATCGGCGCGGCGATCGCCCGCAAGCTTGCCAGCGAGGGTGCCGCCATCGTCGTCAATGATCTGGATGAGGCGCCCGCGGCCGAGACGCTCGCCGCACTCAAGAGCAGGGGCGGGCGGGCGATCGCCGTCAATGGCGACGTCGCGGCGGCGGATTTCGGCGACCGCCTGGTCGAGCGTAGCTTGAGCGAGCTGGGCCGCATCGACATCGTCGTCAACAATGCGGGCTATATCTGGAACACGGCGATCCAGAACCACAGCGACGAGCAGTGGTACGCCATGATGGACGTGCATGCGACGGCTCCCTTTCGCATCCTGCGCGCCATCACGCCCTATTTGCGCGAGGCCTCGCGCAAGGAGAAAGCGGCAGGCGACGACGTCATTCGCAAGATCGTCCTGATCTCCTCGGCGTTGGCCGTCTATGGCGCGGCCACCCAGTTCGCCTACGCCACCGCCAAGGCGGCGCTGTTCGGCATGACGCGCTCGCTGTGCAAGGAGTGGGGCCGCTACAACGTCACCGTCAATTGCGTCGCCTTCGGCTACATCGATACGCGGCTGACCCAGCGGCTCGACGCCGGCCCGGCGACCATCGACGTCCACGGCCACAAGCACAAGGTCGGCCTGCCGCCCGAATATTCCCAGTCGGTGCTCGATGCGACGCCGATGGGCCGTTTCGGTCGGCCGGAAGACGCCGCCGATGGGGTGTACCTGTTCTGCGCCCCCGAATCCGATTTCGTCTCCGGCCAGACCATCGTGGTGGGCGGCGGCCTGCAGCTTTAGCCGCCGCCTTCAGCCACTCGGGTTGCCACGGGCGCGGCGGCGCCTATATTGCCGCCCATGAACAGCATGGGATTCGCCCGCCCGCCCGGTGAAACCCGCATCGTGGTCGCGATGTCGGGCGGAGTCGATTCGTCGGTGACGGCGGCGGCGCTGGTCGAGGCAGGGTACGACGTGGTCGGCATCACCCTGCAGCTCTACGACCATGGTGCCGCCATCGGTCGCAAGGGCGCCTGTTGCGCCGGCCAGGATATCTACGACGCTAGCCGGGTCGCCGAGCGCCTGGGCATCCCCCATTACGTTCTGGACTACGAGAGCCGCTTCCGTGACGAGGTGATGCTGGCTTTCGCCGATTCCTATGCCCGGGGCGAGACGCCGGTCCCGTGCGTGCTGTGCAATCGCACGGTCAAGTTCCGCGATCTGCTGGCAACGTCGCGTGATCTGGGCGCCGATGCGCTGGCCACCGGGCATTACGTGCGCCGTCGGATGGGGATGGACGGTCCGGAACTCCTGCGTGGCGCCGATTTCGCGCGCGACCAGAGCTATTTCCTGTTCGGCACCACGCGCGATCAACTCGAGATGCTGCGCTTCCCGCTGGGCGAGTTGAGCAAGGACGAGACCCGGGCCATGGCCCGCCGTCACGACCTGCCGGTGGCGGAGAAGCCGGACAGTCAGGACATCTGCTTCGTACCGGATGGGAACTACGCCGGGGTGGTGCAGAAGCTGCGTCCCGAGGCCGCCGAGCCGGGCGACATCGTATCCGTGGACGGCACCGTACTGGGTCGGCACGAAGGCATCATCCATTTCACCGTTGGCCAGCGCCGCGGCCTTGGCATTGGCGGCCGGCGTGAGGCGCGCGACGGCGAGCCGCTCTTCGTGCTGCGGCTCGACCCGGAGCGTCGGCAAGTCGTCGTCGGGCCTCGTTCGGCGCTGAAGCGGGAGACTGTGGCGCTGCGCGAGATCAACTGGCTGGCGCTGCGCGAGCCACAGCCGGACGGCGAGCCCGTCCTGGTCCGTCTGCGCTCGACGCAGCCGCTGGTTCCGGCGACCCTGTTCGTCGAGGGCGATGCGGGCAGAGTGGTGCTCGACCAGCCGCAGGAGGGCGTGTCGCCCGGCCAGGCCTGCGTGTTCTACGACCGGATTGCGGGCGAGCGCGTGCTGGGCGGCGGCTGGATCACCCGCAGCCTCGAGGCGGCCGGGCCGGCATCCTCACCGGCCTCCTCCGCGGCCTGACCGCGCTGCTTGACAGGCGCTCGGCCGGGCCGCTAAACACGGCCGCCTGAAGATGCCGCGGCGGGGTAGCTCAGTGGTAGAGCAGGGGAATCATAATCCCTTGGTCGGGGGTTCAAATCCCTCTCCCGCCACCA
>JBDZUM010000165.1:0-5993 GCA_040255215.1 Rhodospirillaceae bacterium | reverse complement strand
TGATGACCGCCTCGTTCGGCCTCGGCCAGATCATCGGCCCCTATATCGGCGCGCTCCTCGTCGGCCCCGACAACGACTTCCTGCTGGCCACCGCCACGGCAAGTGCGGTGCTGGCGCTGTCGGGGGCGATGCTGGTGCCGTTGTTGGGGCGAAAATAGGGTCCGGGGCGTTTCCTTGACCTTATATAGCCGGCCCCCTATCCTCCGCCGCCATGCAGCAAAACCCGGCCATAGCGCCCCGCGCGGGCGCCATCGTGCGAATTAGCCGCCCGGTCCGCTGACCCAGCGGCCGGGGCCGTCCCGCACGTTTTTTCTCCATCAGATCAAGTCGTTACGACAAATGGCCGACTACAAGAACACCGTCTTCCTGCCGCGCACCGGCTTTCCCATGAAGGCCGGCCTGGCCAAGAAGGAGCCCGAGCTGCTGGCCTTCTGGGACCGCATCGGGCTGTTCGGCAAGCTGCGCGCCCAGTCCAGGGGCCGCGAGAAATTCGTCCTGCATGACGGGCCGCCCTACGCCAACGGCCATCTCCATATCGGCCACGCGCTGAACAAGATCCTCAAGGACGTCATCAACCGCAGCCAGCAGATGCTGGGCAAGGACGCCCATTACGTGCCGGGCTGGGACTGCCACGGCCTGCCGATCGAATGGAAGATCGAGGAGGAGTATCGCGCGCGGAAGCAGAACAAGGACGAGGTGCCGATCGTCGAGTTCCGCCGCCAGTGCCGCGACTTCGCCGATCGCTGGATCGATGTGCAGAAGCAGGAGTTCCGTCGCCTCGGCGTAGAAGGCGACTGGGACAAGCCCTATACGACGATGGCTTACTCCGCCGAGGCGCAGATCGTGCGCGAGCTCGGCAAGTTCCTGATGAATGGCGGGCTCTACAAGGGCTCCAAGGCGGTACTTTGGAGCGTCGTCGAAAAGACCGCGCTCGCCGAAGCCGAGGTCGAATATCACGACCACGTGTCGGACACGATCTACGTGCCGTTCCCCGTAATCTCCTCGCCGCTGAAGGAACTGGCTGGCGCTTCGATCCTGATCTGGACGACGACGCCCTGGACCATCCCGGGCAACCGCGCCATGGCCTATGGCGAGGCGATCGACTACGTGCTGATCGAGGTCACCGAGCCGGGCGAGAAGAGCGCGGCGCAGAAGGGCCAGCGCCTGGTGCTGGCCAGGGATCTCGCCGAGGCGGTCGCTGCCGAGGCGCGCTTCGCCTTCGACGTCGTCAAGGAATTCCCCGGCACCGCGCTGGCGGGCACGGTCTGCGCCCATCCGTTGCGCGGCCAGGGCTACGATTTCGACGTGCGCCTGTTCGCCGCCGATTTCGTCACCACCGATGCCGGTTCCGGCGTGGTGCATATCGCGCCGGGCCACGGCGCGGACGACTACGAGCTGGGTGTGCGCAACGGCGTCGAGGTGCCCGACACGGTCGATGCCGACGGCAGCTATTTCCCGCACGTGCCGCTGTTCGCCGGCAAGACGGTGCTGACGCCCTGGGGCAAGCGCGGTTCGGCCAACGATGCGGTGATGGCCGAACTGGAGAAGGCCGGCGCGCTGCTGGCCAGGAACAAGATCACCCATTCCTACCCGCATTCCTGGCGCTCGAAGGCGCCGCTGATCTTCCGCAACGCGCCGCAATGGTTCATCGCCATGGACCGGCGCATCGAGGAAATCGGCGGCACCCTGCGCGAGAAGGCGCTGGCCGCCATCGATGCCACCCGCTTCGTGCCGCAGGCCGGCCAGACCCGCCTGCGCTCGATGATCGAACAGCGCCCCGACTGGTGCGTCTCGCGCCAGCGCGCCTGGGGCGTGCCGATCACCGTGTTCGTCGACAAGCGCACGGGCGAGCCGCTGCGCGATCAGAAGGTGATCGACCGCATCGCCCATGCCGTCGAGCAGGAAGGCGCCGACGCCTGGTTCACCGACCCGCAGCGCTTCCTCGGCAACGACTACGATCCGGGCGACTACGAGGTCGTCACCGACATTCTCGACGTCTGGTTCGACTCGGGTTCGACCCATGCCTTCACCCTGGAAGGCAACCCGGACCTGAAATGGCCGGCCTCGCTTTATCTCGAGGGCTCCGACCAGCATCGCGGCTGGTTCCATTCCTCGCTGCTGGAAAGCTGCGGCACGCGCGGTCGCGCGCCCTACGAGGCGGTGCTGACGCACGGCTTCACGCTCGACGAGCAGGGCCGCAAGATGTCAAAGTCGCTGGGCAACGTCACCGCGCCGCAGGAAGTGTGGAACGAGTTCGGCGCCGACATTCTGCGCCTGTGGGTGGTCGGCTCCGACTACGTCGAGGACCAGCGCATCGGCAAGGAAATCCTCAAGCACCACGCGGAAGCCTATCGCCGGCTGCGCAACACGCTGCGCTACCTGCTGGGCAGCCTCGAGGGCTGGACGCCGTCCGAGCGCGTTGCCTTCGCCGAGCTGCCGCCGCTGGAGCGCTTCGTGCTGCATCGCCTGCACGAGCTCGACACGGTGGTGCGCCAGTCGGTGCACGATTTCGACTTCCATACGCTGTCGACGCAGATCCACAATTTCTGCGCCGTCGATCTGTCGGCCTTCTATTTCGACATCCGCAAGGACGCGCTGTACTGCGACCGCGCCGACAGCTTGCGCCGGCGCGCCTGCCGCACGGTGCTGGCGCATCTCTTCTCCTGCCTCACCGCCTGGCTGGCGCCGGTGCTGTGCTTCACCGCCGAGGAGGCGTGGCTGGCCCGCCCCAACGCCGGCACCGACGAGCTCGAGGAGAGCGTCCACATGCGCGTCTTCCCGGCGATCCCCGCCGAATGGAAGAACGAGGCCGAGGCCGCGCGCTGGGAGAAGGTGCGCGACCTGCGCCGCGTCGTCACCGGCGCGCTGGAGATCGAGCGCGCCGAAAAGCGCATCGGTTCGGCGCTGCAGGCCGCGCCGACGGTCTATGCCGGCGCCGACTATCTCGCCGCCTATGAAGGTCTGAACCCGTCCGAGATCTTCCTGACCTCCGGCGCCACCCTGGTCGAGGGCGAGCCGCCGGCCGGCGCTTTCGTCATTGCCGAGATCGCCGGCGTCGGCGTCGTGCCGTCGCTGGCGACGGGCGAGAAATGCCAGCGCTGCTGGATGGTGCTGCCCGAGGTTGGCGCCTCGGCCGAGCATCCGGGGCTGTGCCTGCGCTGCGAGGACGCCGTCGCCCATCCCGCCCAGGCGGCGGAGTAGGGAGCGCATGGCGCCGTTCACCCCGCAAGGCCGTCGCATGCTGCAGATCGGCCTGGCCTTTTCCCTGGTGCTGATCGTCGCCGATCAGATCACAAAGATCCTGGTCATGCAGACCCTGCTGGCCGGCGGCAAGGCGATCGAGATCGCGCCGTTCCTGAATTTCGTCGTGGTGTGGAACCGCGGCGTCAGCTTCGGCCTTTTCAGCCACGACTGGGCCGGGGCCCCCTGGGTGCTGTCGGCACTGGCCGTCGCCATCGTCGTGCTGCTGTGCTTCTGGCTGTCGCGCGCCCAGCGGCGGCTGACGGCGCTCGCCATTGGCGCGGTGATCGGCGGCGCCATCGGCAATGTGATCGATCGTGCGCGGTTTGGCGCGGTTTACGACTTCGTCGACGTGCATTATTCGGGATGGCACTGGCCCGCCTTCAATTTGGCCGATTCGGCCATAACCTTGGGGGTGGTGGCGCTTCTGGTTGATTCGCTGTTTTTCGACCGGCAAGCTAAGACCTGACGTGGCGATGCAAAACGGGCCGGCTCGGCCGGGCCCGGACAGTGGAGGAAGCGATGCGACGTAACGGGATTCTGGCGATCGGCGGGCTTTGCGCCGGCGCTCTCCTGTTGTCCGGCTGCGGGGCGGTCGACAATCTGTTCGGCAGCAGCAAGAAGCAGGCGCCCGACGAGTTCCAGGTGGTGGCGCAGCAGCCGCTGTCGATCCCGCCCAACGCCGATCTGCGCCCGCCGCGGCCCGGCGCGCCGCGGCCGCAGGATACCCCGCCGCAGGTCGCCGCCCGTTCGCTGGTCAGCGGCCAGCCGGTCAGCGCCGTGCAGGCCGCGCGCAACAGCGCCGACGGCAGTCCGTCGGAGGCCGCCCTTCTGGCCAAGGCCGGCGCCGCCAACGCCGATCCCAATATCCGCACCGTCGTCAATCAGGAGACCGGCCTGCTGGCCGAGCAGGACCGCACGCTGATCGACGATCTGATCTTCTGGCGCAAGCCCGAGCCGCGCGGCACCGTGGTCGATCCGTCGAAGGAACAGCAGCGCATCCGCGAAGCGCAGGCGATCGGCCAGCCGGTCACCACCGGCGCGACGCCGACCATCGAGCGGCGCAAGCGCGGCCTGCTGGAAGGTATCTTCTAAAGATCGGTCGGGGGGCCGGTCGGCACATCGCGTTCTGAGGCGCGGCCGGGGAGGGCCGCCGCCGGTTTGGTCGGCCGCCAGGCGCGCCGATCGGGAGGTGGCGTTTGTCCCGTATTCCGCGGTTCCTTGCCGTGCTGGCTCTGCTGGCCTCGGCGCAATCCCTCTCGGTCTCCACGCCGCTCGCGGCCGAGCGCGGCTTCCGCTTCGAAAGCTACATGCTGGAGAACGGATTGCAGGTCGTGGTCTTCCCCAATCATCGCGCCCCTATCGTGCATCAGACCGTGTGGTATCGCGTCGGTTCGGCCGACGAGCCCGAGGGCAAGTCGGGCATCGCCCATTTCCTCGAGCATCTGATGTTCAAGGGCACGCCCAGCGTGCCGCCGGGCGAATTCTCCAAGATCGTCGCCCGCAACGGCGGGCGCGACAACGCCTTCACCTCGTTCGACTACACCGGCTACTACCAGACCATCGCCGCCGACCGGCTCGACATGGTGATGGGCATGGAAGCCGATCGCATGGCCAATCTGGTGCTGGCCGACGAGCAGGTGTTGCCCGAGCGCGACGTCATCCTCGAGGAGCGCCGCTCGCGCATCGACAACAGCCCCGCCGCCATCCTGTCGGAGAAGGTCTCCGAGGCGATGTTCGGCGAGCAGGGCTACGGCATTCCCATCATCGGCTACGAGCGCGAGATGCGGCAGCTCTCGCGCGCCGACGCGCTCAATTTCTATCGCAAGCACTACGCGCCCAACAACGCCATCCTGGTCGTGGCCGGCGACGTCGAGCCTGAAAAGGTGCGGCAGATGGCCGAGCGCCATTTCGGCGCGCTCAAGCCCTCGACTTTCGACAAGCGCACGCGGCCTTTCCGCGAGGAAATCGCCGGGCCCGACTACGTCGAGCATCGCGATTCGCGCGTGCAGCAGCCGCAATGGAGCCGCGACTGGCTGGCGCCGTCCTACATGGCGGGCGAAACCCAGCACGCCGTGCCGCTGCAGGTGCTGTCCTACATTCTGGGCGGCAACCAGAACAGCCGCCTCTATCGCCGCTTCGTCGTCGAGGGGCGTCTGGCCTCGCAGGCCGGTTCCGGCTACTCCGCTTCCGCCCTCGGCCAGACCAGTTTCGGCGTCGCCGTCACGCCGGCCACCGGCGTGTCGATGGAGGAGGTCGGCCGCGCCGTCGAGGCGGAGATCGCGCTGCTGCTCAAGGACGGCGTCACGGCGGAAGAAGTCGAGCGCGCCCGCCTGCAGCTTCTCGCCGCCAACGTCTATGCCCGCGATTCGCTGACCAGCGGCGCCCGGCTCTACGGCTCGCAGCTCGCCATCGGCCGCAGCCTCGAGGAGATCGGCGCCTGGCCCGATCGCATCGAGGCGGTGACCGTCGCGCAGGTCAACGCCGCCGCCCGTCACGTCTTCCGCGACGGAACCCATGTCACCTCGGCCCTGCTGCCGCCTGGAGCGGCGCAATGACGGGGAGATACCAAATGAACCGCCTGCATCGCTTCTGGCTGCTCCTGCTGGTCGGGCTGGCGCCGTTCATCGCCCAGCCGCTGGTCGCCACCCCGGCCGCCGCCATCGATATCGAGGAAGTCGTTTCGCCGTCGGGCATTCGCGCCTGGCTGGTGCGCGACACCACCGCGCCGGTGATCTCGGTCGAGTTCGCCT
>JBDZUM010000164.1:0-5995 GCA_040255215.1 Rhodospirillaceae bacterium | reverse complement strand
GGCGACACCAGGCCCAGCGTTCCCATGCTCGCCGCCTGCAAGCCCATGGCCTGCCACAGGCTGCGCGTGAAATGCGCCACCGAGGATTTGCCGTTGGTGCCGGTGACAGCGGCGACCACGCGCGGCTGGACGCCATAGAAACCGGCGGCGAACCGCGCCAGCGCCTGACGCGCATCCTGCGCTCGCACCAATGCCAGGTCAGCGGCAACGGCCGCGCCCGCTCCGACCAGCGCAGCGACGGCGCCGCGCCCCTGGGCATCGGCGATGAATCGGACGCCATCGGCCTTCGCGCCGCTCAGCGCGGCGAACAGGTAGCCCGGCTGCACGGCGCGCGAATCGGCGCTGAGCCCGGCGATTTCCGGATCGGCATGTGCGGGCACCACCGCCGGCGGCGGCGTCAGCCCGGAGCGGCGGATCAGCTCAGTTAGCCGCAACGGTCCGCCCTCCCTGAACGACGCGCGGCGACGGCGCTGTGGTCTGCGGCTTGGCCGTCTGGGGCTTGGCCTTAGGCGGGTTGGGATCCTCGAGCGGCAGGATGCCGTAGAGCGCCGCAACGCGGCGCACGATGTTGCCGAAAGCGGGGGCGGCGACCCAGCCGGCGGTGGCATAGCCGAACGATTCCTTGATGCCCTTGGGCTCGTCGATGCTGACCAGCACGACGTAGCGCGGATCGCTCATCGGAAAGGCGCCAGCGAAGGAACTGAGCAGCGCCTTCTTGCGATAGCCGCCGCGCTCGCCGACTTTCTCCGACGTTCCCGTCTTGCCGCCGGTCTGGTAGCCCGGCACGTCGCCCTTGCGGCCGGTGCCTTCCTCGACCACCAGGCGCATCAGATAACGCATGTTGCGCGAGGTGGCGCTGCCGATGATGCGATTGCCGTCGCCCGCACGCACGCCGTCGCGCCGCACCAGCGTCGGCTGGTGCATCACCCCGTCATTGACCACGCCGGCGACGCCCATCGCCAGATGCACCGGCGTCACCGCCATGCCGTGGCCGTAGGCGATGGTCATGGCGTTGATCGGCCGCCACGTCGAGGGATAGAGCGGCGCCGCGCTCTCGGGCAGTTCCAGCTTGACCGGCTTGAAAAAGCCCATGCGCTCGAAGAACGCCTTCTGCGTCTCGATGCCGACGTCGAGCGCCATCTTGGCGGACGCGATATTCGACGAATGCTTGAAGAGATCCGGGACGTTCAGCCAGCGGTTCTGCGGGTGATCGTCGTTGATGGTGAAGCCGCCGATGCGGATCGGATGGGTGGCGTCGTAGCTCGACGCCATGCCGACCCGGCCGGTGTCGAGCGCCATCGCCGTATTGAAGATCTTGAAGGTCGAGCCCATTTCGTAGACGCCGAGCGTGGCGCGGTTGAACAGCGACACCTCGTCGATCGTCTTGGGCGTGTTGGGATCGAAACCCGGCAGCGACACCATCGCCAGTATCTCGCCGGTGCGCGAATCGAGCACGATGCCGGCGGCGCCGATGGCGCTGAACTTCTCGACCGTGGCCTGCAGTTCCTCGCGCATGGCGCGCTGCAGCCGGATGTCGATCGACAGCGTCACCGGATCGCCGGCGCGCAGCGCCGAATCGAAATGGCGCTCGACGCCGGCGAGGCCGACATTGTCGATGCCGGCATAGCCCACGACATGCGCCGTCAGGTCGCCCTGCGGATAGACGCGCCGTTCCTCGCGCTGGAAGTCGAGGCCGGGAATGCCCAGCGCATTGACCAGCTGCTGCTCGCGCGGCGCCAGGTTGCGCCGCAGCCAGACGAAGCTGCGATCGGCCGTCAGCTTCGCGAGCAGTTCGGCTTCGGTCGTGTCCGGCAGCACCTTGGCGAGGCGACGGGCGGCGTCGGCCGGCTCCAGCACCAGGCGCGGATTGGCGTAGAGCGAGGCGGTCGGCACCGAGGTGGCCAGCACCACGCCGTTGCGGTCGACGATCTCGGCGCGTTCGGTGGTCAGATCGCCCGCCGCCGCCGCCATCGCCAGCCGCGGCTCGGCGCCATCGCGCAGCAGGGTGATGTCGACCAGACGCAGGGCGATGACGCCGAACGCCAGCGCGAACAATCCCGCGCCCAGCGTCAGCCGGTTGCGCGCCACTTCGATCGTGTCGCCGGTGACGTCGACGCCGATGCGGTGGTTGCGGATGAGCGGCGCCAGAGGCGCGGCGCCGACGGATCTGCGACGGAACAGGCGGCCGATCATCGCGGCGCCTCCGTCGAACGCAACAATTCGTCGATGCTGCCGTAGCCGTTGGCGACCACCGGCGGCGCGACTTTCTCCGGCCGCATCGGCAGGTCCTCGACGCGACGCAGCTGCAGCGGATTGACCGGCTTGAGATCGAGATAGCGAACGTTCAACTCCTCGATGCGCGAGGCGTCGTTGAGATGCGCCCATTCGGCCTTGAGGATATGGGTCGCTTCCTGATTGGCGACGACGCGACGGTTGACGTCGAGAAGCTGCTCCTCGAGCGCGCGCACCTCGTACTTCACCAGAAACAGGCCGATGCCGGTCAGAATGGCGATGCCGAGCCAGACCACGACGCCGCGGCTGATCATGCGCGACCTCCGTCGTTCTGGCGGCCGAGGCCGGTGGCTTCCGCGACGCGGAGCCGGGCCGATCGGGCGCGAGGGTTACGCGCCGTTTCCGTCTCGCCGGGCAGGATGGGACGGCGGGAGACGAGACGGAACGGCGCGTCGGCCTTGCGGCCGATATCGGGCATGTGGCGCGAGGGACGCGGGGCGGCGTCCGATCGCGCACGCATGAATTCCTTGACGATGCGGTCTTCCAGCGAATGGAACGAGACGACGGCGAGCCGGCCTTTCTCGCGCAGCAGCGACTGCGCCGCCTCGAGCCCGCGCTCGAGCTCGCCGAGCTCGTCGTTGACCACGATGCGCAGCGCCTGGAAGGTGCGGGTCGCGGGATCGATGCGATCGTCGCCGCGGCCGATCGCCTTGCGCACGACCTCGGCCAGGCGGGAAGTCGTCAGGATCGGTCCCCGCTCGCGCTCGCGCACGATGGCGCGGGCGATGCGCCGGGAGTGGCGTTCCTCGCCGTAGCGCCAGATGGCATCGGCCAGACGCTTCTCCTCCCAGCCATTGACGATATCGGCCGCGGTCGTGCCGCTGTCGCCCATGCGCATGTCGAGCGGCCCCTCGAAGCGGAACGAGAAGCCGCGCGCCGCCTGGTCGAGCTGCATGGAGGAAACGCCGAGATCCAGCGCCACGCCGTCGACGCTTTCGACGCCGCGTTCGGCCAGCAGCCGGTCCATGTCGCCGTAGCAGCCTTCCATCAGCGTCAGCCGGCCGTCGTAGCGCCGCACCAGTCCCTGGCCGGAGGCGATGGCAGTGGGATCGCGATCGATGCCGAACACCGAACAGGCGGCGGCGTCGAGCATGGCGCTGCTGTAGCCGCCGGCGCCGAACGTGCCGTCGACGTAGACGCCGCCGTCGCGCGGCCCGATCGCCTCGATCACTTCGCGCAGCAGAACCGGGCTGTGGGCGGCAGCTACCGCGAGATCGGCGTTTCGTTCGCCGGCGGCGCTCACGAAGCCGCCCCCTTGCCTGCGCTCAGGCGTTCGCGCATGAGGCGCAACTCCTCGGCTTCGCGCTCGGCGAATTTCTCGGGCGACCACAACTGGAAAAAGCTGCCGCGGCCGACGAATTTCACCTGATCGGAAATTCCGGCATGGGCCAAAAAGGCTTCGGGCAGGATAACGCGTCCCTCGCTGTCGAACGGGATCTCGGCGGCGGCAGCGGCGACGATCTGATCGGGACTCGGCGCCGCACCACCCAGGATCGCAAGTTCGGGTCCGAGGTTGGCGACACTATGGCTGCGCAGTGTCTGCAGCAGGGATTGGAACTCGGCGCGATCGCGCGCGTCGATGGCGTCGAAACCCAGCGTCTTGAAAGCGATGATCGAGCCGGCGGAATCCGCCGACAGGGCAGCACGGAAGGACGCCGGCACGGAGACCCGCCCCTTCTTGTCCACGCGCATCAAGAATGTGGATAGGAACATCCCCATCCCATCCCCCCATATGGTTCCCGCCATTGCCGGTGCGCGTTCGCACCAGGCATCCCTTCGCCACGCCCATGGGTATTGGGATTAGATGGGATATCATGGGACTATATGGGAGTCAACGGGAATGCCAAGAAAATCAAGGTATTTCCGGGCTTTTCCCCGCTCTTGAGACCGTGTGGGCAAATGCTCGCCGAGTCCTCGCAAGTCTTTTGAATCCTTCCGTGAGTTTACTACCTCAGCAAGCGATCAGTCTATTTGTTCTTCTATTGTTCTCAATTGACTGTGGATAAATACAGATTATTCGTTTTAGTTATTAAAATACCGACGGCGCATATTTCCAGAGAATTGCCAGACGGCCTGTAAGCCGGGTTCTGTCCCCGCCGAAGCGTTGGATGACCATTCCTCTGGGACGCCTGTCGCCAGGCGCCTCACGCGACCGACCCGGATGGCCACGCGGAAACGCGTTGCACCGGTCGCCCGGCCTGCCATCCCTATTTGGTCTTGCTCCCGGTGGGGTTTGCCGTGCCGGTGCCGTTGCCGGCCCCGCGGTGCGCTCTTACCGCACCCTTTCACCCTTGCCTGCCGCTCCGAAGAACGGCCGGCGGTCTGCTCTCTGTTGCACTTTCCCTGGGGTCGCCCCCGCCGGGCGTTACCCGGCACCGTGTTTCCGTGGAGCCCGGACTTTCCTCGACGCCGAAGCGCCGCGGTCATCCAGCCGTCTGGCTCGCCCTAGGTAGAGCCGGGCCGGCCGGCGGTCAACTCGCCTCGCGGCAGGCGCGGCCGACGGCCCAGATCATGGCGGCCGTCTCGGCATCGAGGTAGCCATCGACCCGGCTCTGACGGAAATGGCGCTGGAAGGCCATCAACAGGGTGGCCAGCACGCCATGGCCCGGCATCGCCGCCGTCGCGTCGTAGCCGATATGGGCCAGCAGGCCCAGCGCGTCGGACTCGCTCATGCCGCGCGGCGGCTCGAGTGCCACCGGGCAGATGCCGATGCCGCGACCCGCCAGTCGGCGCCAGTCGAACAACTCGCCCGGATCGGCCTTGCGCGCCGGCGCCACGTCCGAATGGCCGACCACGTTGCGCGCCGGAATCGGGTGGCGCGCCAGGATGCCCTGCGCCAGTTCGACCAGCGCCTGCATCTGCGGCTCGGGAAACGGCCGGTAGCCCCACTCGTGACCGGGATTGACCAGTTCGATGCCGATCGACCGTGCGTTGACGTTGGCAGCGCCGCGCCAGGAGGAAACGCCGGCATGCCAGGCGCGCCGTTCCTCCGGCACCAGTTGCCACACCGTGCCGTCCTCCTCGATGCAGTAATGCGAGCTGACCTTGGCATTGGCATCGCACAGCCGCTCGAGCGCCGCCTGCCCCGACTGCATGCCGGTATAGTGCAGCACCAGCATGTCGACCGGCGTCTCCGCCGAGCGGGCATCGTGATTGGGTGACGGTTTCTCGCGCATCGCCTCGTTCCGTTTCAGCCCGGCGCCGGATCCGAT
Organism: Rhodospirillaceae bacterium; assembly: GCA_040255215.1. GTDB lineage: Bacteria > Pseudomonadota > Alphaproteobacteria > Reyranellales > JAQSWP01 > JAQSWP01. The sequence goes on along the minus strand of JBDZUM010000164.1, from coordinate 491 downwards.
TGCCGCAGGCGGGCACGCAGCCAGTAGCGTGCCGGCTTCTCCACCACATGGAACAGCAGCGCGCCGCCGGCAAGAGACAGCGCGATCGATGCCGCCATGAAGACCCAGCCGATCTCCGGCGCCGGCTGCAGCACCATGCCGGCGCGGCGCAGACACCAATCGACCGTCTGGATCGCCAGCGCATGCACCAGATAGACCGAATAGGAGATTTCGCCCAGATAGACCATCGGCCGGACCGACAGGCCGCGGACCAGCTTTCCTCGATCGTACGCCAAGCCCATGACGACCGGCGCAACCAGCAACACGAGCACGAAATCCAGTGCCGCGATATCCAGCAGGATCAGCGCCATTAGTGCAGCCAAAGCCACAAGCGATATCGCCGTCCAGGGCAGGCGTTGAACCCCAGGCAGGCGCCACAGGCGAAAGGCCGCGACGCCGATGGCGAATTCGCACACCACCCTGATCTGGCCGATCCGACCCGAGCTGTTCAA
>JBDZUM010000163.1:0-6002 GCA_040255215.1 Rhodospirillaceae bacterium | reverse complement strand
TCGAGGAACACTTCCTCCATCGTGGTACGGCCGAAGCGGTCGATCAGTTCCTGCGGCGCGCCGCGCTCGACGATGCGCCCGGCCCGCATCACCAGCACCTCGTCGCACAGCCGCTCCACCTCGGTCATGTTGTGCGAGGCGAGCAGGATCGAGGCGCCGGTGCGGCCCTGATAGGCCTTGAGCAGCCCGCGCACCCAGTCGGCCGTATCGGGATCGAGCGACGCCGTCGGCTCGTCCAGCAGCAGCACGTCGGGCTGGTTGATCAGCGCCTTGGCGATGGTGACGCGCGTCTTCTGCCCGGCCGAGAGCTGCCCGTAGGGCCGGTCGAGGAACTGCATGATGTCGAGTTCGCGCGCCAGCGCCCCGACGCGGCCGTCGATGTCCGCCACGCCGTAGAGCCGCGCGTAGACGCCGAGATTCTGCTTCACCGTCAGCCGGTGCGGCAGGTCGACATAGGGCGAGGAGAAATTCATCCGCCCCAGCACCTTGTAGCGCTGGCGCAGCATGTCGACGCCCAGCACCTTCAGCGCGCCCGACGTCGGCAGCAGCAGGCCGAGCAGCATCGACAAGGTCGTGGTCTTGCCCGCGCCGTTGCCGCCCAGCAGACCGACCACCGCGCCCTGTTTGACGACGAAATTCAGCCCGTCGACGGCCACCACCTCGCCGAACGTCTTGCGCAACTCGCTGACTTCGATCGCGTTCACGCCGCCACCGTCATGGTTTGTCCAGCAGGCTCTCGATGCGATCCATCGCCCGGCTCAGCCGCTCGGGCGCCGAAGCGAAGCACAGCCGCAAATAGCCCTCGCCGCCGTCGCCGAAGGCCACGCCCGGCGCCAGCCCGACCTTGGCTTCAAGCACCAGCCGGCTGGCGAAGTCGAGACTGTCCTTCATGCCGTCGACGGCGAAGAAGGCGTAGAACGCCGCATCGGGCCGCGCCACCTTGACCTTGGGATGCGCCGCCAGGCGCTGGATCACCTGCTCGCGGCCTGCCAGGCAGCGCTCGACCATCAGCTTGACGAAGGGCTCGCCCTCCTTGATCGCCGCCAGCGCGCCGTGCTGCAGGAAGGCCGGCGAGCCCGAAATGTTGAACTGGATGACCTTGGCCAGCATCTCGCCGAATTCGAACGGCGAGGTCAGCCAGCCCAGCCGCCAGCCCGTCATCGCCCAGGGCTTGGAAAAGCTCTGCACCACCAGCAGCGGATCGTCCGGCCGCGCGTGATGCAGGAAGGACGGCGCCACGTCGCGGTCGTAGACCAGCCGCGCATAGACTTCGTCGGCCATCAGCCAGATGCCGCGCTTGCGGCAGAATTCCAGCAGTGCCCTCTGCTCGTCCGAACCCATCATCCAGCCCGTAGGATTGCTGGGCGAGTTGACGAACACGATCTTCGTGCGCGCGTCGCAGGCGGCGAAGATCTTCTCCAGATCGAGCTTCCAGCCGCGCTCGGTCAGCTCCAGCCGCACCTGCCGCACCTCGCCGCCCATCACCTCGATGGCCGAGACGATGTTGGGCCATACCGGGCTCACCACCACGGCGTTGTCGCCGGGATCGACGATCGCCTGGCAGCACAGCAGGATCGACTGCATGCCCGAACTGGTGACGGTGATGCGGTCGGCCTTGCAGGCATTGCCGTAGAGCCGCGTCGTGTACTCCGCCAGCGCCTGGCGCAGTTCGGGAATGCCGCGCTGCCAGGTGTAGAAGGTGTGACCGGCCTTCAACGCCTTTGTCGCCGCCTCGCTGATGAAGTCGGGCGTCGTCAGGTCGCCTTCGCCGAACCACAACGGAATGACGTCGGGATTGTCGCGCCCCAGCGCCGCCACGTCGCCGATCTTCGAGGTCGGGATGCGGGCGACGATGTCGCGGATGGGAGCGGGATGGCGCGGGGCGGCGATGTCGGGCGGTGTCATGGGTCCGGGTCGGGGTTAGCGGTCAGGAGCCGCGATAGGTGGAATAGGAATAAGGCGAGACGAGGAGCGGAACGTGGTAATGCGCCGACCGTTCGGCGATGCCGAAATCGAGCGTCACCACGTCGAGGAACGGCGGCTCGGGCAGTTCGACGCCGCGGACGCGGAAATATTGCGCGACATGGAACTGCAGCCGGTAACGCCCGGCCTTGAAAGCCTCGCCCTCCAGCAGCGGCTGCTCGAAGCGGCCGTCGCCGTTGGTGGTGGCGCGGGCCAGGCGCGTGCCGGCGGCATCGAACAGGTCGACCACCATGCCGGCGGCCGGCTTGCCGCTCGTCGTATCCAGAACGTGGCTCGTCAGTCTTCCCATTTCCGTCCCGTCGCTGCGCTTCGGTCGATGGCGCCAAGCTCCTACCACGCCGCCGCCGCCTGCCGCAAAGTCGCCCCGAACTTATCAACAGATGTTGATAATTTCAGCAGCCTGCCCACGGATTTGGCGACCAAACCCGGCTTTGTTTCGTTTAGCCTGCCTTTCGGCTTGGCAGATTTATTGCAAGTGACCGTCGCGCCAGCATAGCGGGCCTCTCGCCCGGCTGCCGGCGCGCGATCACAACGCAGTCTTGCCCAATCCACATGGGGCGAACCGAAAAAGGAATGGTGGGGATCATGCAGATCAAAGTCCGCTCGCTGCTTGGCGGTCTTGTCGTTGCGGCCGGGCTGGCGCTGGGCGCCATGCCGGCAGCGCAGGCGCAGACGAAAATCAAGTTCACCCTCGACTGGGTGTTCCAGGGCCCGACCTCGCCTTTCCTGGTCGCGCTCGAAAAGGGTTACTACAAGGCCGAGGGCCTCGAGGTGACCATGGATTCCGGCCAGGGCTCGGCCGGCGCCGTGCAGCGCGTCGCCACCGGCGCCTACGACATGGGCTTCGCCGACATCAACGCGCTGGTCGAATACAACGTCAACAACCCCGACAAGGCGATCAAGGCGGTGTTCATGGCCTACGACTTCCCGCCCTTCGGCGTCTACGCGCTGAAGAAGAGCGGCATCGCCAAGCCCAAGGACCTCGAGGGCAAGAAGCTGGGCGCTCCCGTGTTCGACGCCTCGTTCAAGCTCTTCCCCGCCTTCGCCAAGACCACCGGCGTCGACAACGCCAAGGTCACCAAGGTCAACCTCACCCCGCAGCTGCGCGAGACCAGCCTGATCAAGGGCGACATCGACTTCATCTCGGGCCACTACTTCTCCTCCGTCCTCGACCTCAAGTCGAAGGGCACGTCGGAAAGCGACATCGTCGTCATGCGCTATTCCGATTTTGGCCTCGACTTCTACGGCAACGCCATCATCGCCTCGCCGGCCATGCTGAAGGACGCGGCCGCCATTCGCGGCTTCATCCGCGCCACGGCCAAGGCGTGGAAGGAAGTGATCGCCGATCCGAAAGTGGGCATCGCCGCCGCCAAGAAGCGCGACGCGCTGATCGACGAGAAGGTCGAGATGGAGCGGTTGAAGATGTCGCTGGCCACCAACGTGCTGACGCCCTACGTCAAGAAGAACGGCATGGGCAACGTCGACAAGGCCCGCCTCGACCGCTCGCTGGCGCAGCTCTCGCAGGCGCTGGGCCTGAAGTCGACGCCGAAGGCCGACGACGTGTTCACCGCCGAGTTCCTGCCCAACAAGCAGGACCTGATGGTGGCCAAGTAGGTCACGGCGCAAACGGAAGCGACGGGCGGCCCGCAACGGCCGCCCGTTCCTTGAGACGGGGGAGAGTGCGAGCGTGAGTACCGGCTTCGACGACAATTTCGTCGATCTGCGCGGCTGCAGCCTGAGCTACGGCACGCAGGACGCGCCCGTGCTGGCGCTGGCCGAGGCCAACATCGCCATCCGCAAGGGCGAGTTCATCGCCGTGGTCGGCCCGTCCGGCTGCGGCAAGTCGACCCTGATGAAGCTGGTCACCGGGCTGATGCCGCCCACCACCGGCGAGGTCTGGGTGCGCGGCGAGAAGGTCACCGCGCCGATCAAGGGCGTCGGCATGGCGTTCCAGAACGCCACCTTGATGCCCTGGCGCACCACCTTGCAGAACATCATGCTGCCGCTGGAGATCGTCGAGCCCTACAAGAGCCGGTTCCGCGTCGACCGGGCCGAGTTCGTCGCGCGGGCGGAGAAGCTTCTCGCCTCCGTGGGGCTGGGCGGCTTCGGCGAGCGCTACCCCTGGCAGCTTTCCGGCGGCATGCAGCAGCGCTCCAGCCTGTGCCGGGCGCTGATCCACGAACCCGAGATCATGATGCTCGACGAGCCGTTCGGCGCCCTCGACGCCTTCACGCGCGAGGAGCTGTGGAGCATCATGCAGCAGCTCTGGCTCGACCGGCGCTTCACCGCCGTGCTCGTCACCCACGATCTGCGCGAGGCGGTCTATCTCGCCGACACCGTCTACGTCATGAGCCGCCGGCCGGGCCGCATCCTGCACCGGCACGAGATCGACATTCCCCGCCCGCGCACCCTGGAAACGACGTTCGAGCCGCATTTCGTCGACATCGTTCACGCCCTGCGCGAGCAGATCCACAAGGAGCATGGCCAGTGACGCGCGAACGCCTCCTTCTGCGCGTCATGCCCTGGGCGGTGATCGTCGCCACCCTGCTGCTGTGGGAAGCCGCCGTTCACGCCTTCCACATCGAAGGCATATTGCTGCCGCCGCCCAGCCGCGTCTTCGCCGTCATGTTCGACAATCTGGCGCTGCTGGGCGAATACGCGCTGTTCACGCTGGTTACCACCGCCATCGGCTTCGCCGTCGCCATCGCCACCGGCCTGCTGCTCGGCCTGGCGATCGGCGCCTCGGCCCTGGTCTATGCCGGCCTCTACCCGCTGCTGGTCGGCTTCAACGCCATTCCCAAGGTCGCGGTGGTGCCGATCCTCATCATCTGGTTCGGCGTCGGCTTCTGGCCCGGCGTCATCACCGCCTGGGTGATCTCCTTCTTCCCCATCGCCGTCAACGTCGCCACCGGCATCGCCACCATCGAGCCGGAAATGCGCGACGTGCTGCGCTCGCTGGGCGCCTCCAAGCGCGAGATCCTGTGGAAGATCGGCGTGCCGCGCGCCATGCCCTATCTCTTCGCCAGCCTCAAGGTGGCGATCACGCTGGCCTTCATCGGCTCGGTGATCGCCGAGACGGTCGGCGGCAACAACGGCATCGGCTACGTCATGATCCGCGGCGCCGCCGACTACCGCACCGACCTGATCTTCGCCGGCCTGCTGATCATCGCCGCCATGGGCATCGCCATGTACGGCATCTGCGCCTGGTTCGAGCGCCGCATGACCGGCTGGGCCGTCCGCGGCAACGAGCTGGTGAGCTAGAGCGAACGCAGGAACGCCACCAGCACGTCCCTGTCGTCCTTCGGCAGGGTGCGGAAGCGTTCCTTCGCCTCTTCCCCCTCGCCGCCATGCCACAGTATCGCTTCGGCGAAGCCGCGCGCGCGCCCGTCATGCAGCAGGAATTCGTGCTTGTTGGTGATGCGCAGCAGCCCCAGCCCCCAGAGCGGCGGCGTGCGCCACTCGCTGCCGCTGGCGAGGAAGTCCGGCCGCCCGTCCGCCAGCCCCTCGCCCATGTCGTGCAGCAGCAGGTCGGTGAAGGGATGGATGGTCTGGTGCGACAGTTCCGGCCGGCTGGCATGCTTGCCGGTCTTCAGCGTCATGACATGGCAGGCCGCGCAGCCGATCTGCGCGAACAGCGCCTCGCCGCGCATCACCTGCGGATCCTCGACGTCGCGCCGCAGCGGCACCGCCAGGGTCTGGCTGTAGAGTTCCAGCCGGTCGAGGAAACTATCCTCGATCTCCGGTTCGCCGCCGTTCTCCGCCTTGCGGCAATCGGCCTGTGCGGCCGGGCAGTTCTGCGCCGGAAAGAGCGACGTCGTCAGCCCGATATCGCCCAGTGCAGCCATGGCGATCTGCTGGCGCAGCCCGGGCACGTTGGCCTTCCAGCCGAAGCGACCCACCGCCGGCTTTTTCGCGATCGCGTCCCACGCCATGTTGAGCCGGCCCGAGATGCCGTCGCCGTCGCGATCATCGGGATCGGCCAGCGCTCGCAGCGCCTCTTCCGGAATCGCCTCCAGCAG
>JBDZUM010000162.1:0-6127 GCA_040255215.1 Rhodospirillaceae bacterium | reverse complement strand
TCGCTTTCCGCCAATCCGCGGCCGCGCAGCCGCCAGATTTCGGCCGAGCATGCGAAGGTGATCGCGCGAACCGGCGGCGTGATCGGCGTCTGGCCGCCTGGCTTCGTCTATCCGACCTTGCAGGCGATGGCGGTGGGCATGGCGCGGCTGGCGGAAACGATCGGCGTAGATCACGTCGGCATCGGCAGCGACCAGCGGGGATTGACCGGCCCATCGGTGTTCGACTCATATACGCAACTGCCCGATCTCGTCCGCGCGCTGCTGGCGACCGGGTTCAATGCCGCCGAGGTCGGCAAGATCGTCGGCGGCAACTATCTCAGGGCGTTCGCGCAGACGCTCGCCTGAGCCAAGGGAGGAAACGCATGCAGGAAGTTCTCCAGCCGTCCGACTGGGCTCGCCCACGCGGCTATTCCAACGGCATCGCCGTCGAAGGCTCGGGCAAGACGGTCTACGTCGCCGGCCAGATCGGCGCCACTGCGCAGGGCAAGGTCGAGAGCGACGATTTCGGCAGGCAGATCGACCAGGCCTTCCGCAACGTGGTCCGCATCGTGCAGGAGGCCGGCGGCCGCGCCAGCGATATCGTGCGCATGACCTGGTTCATCACCGACAAGGCGGCCTACAACGGCTCCGGCCCGGCGATCGGCGCGGCCTATAAGGATGTCATCGGCCGGCACTTCCCGACCATCACCGTCGTGTTCGTCGCTGCGCTGGTCGACGATCGCGCCAAGGTCGAGATCGAGGCGACCGCCTTCATCGCCGGCTGATCGCCGATGGCGAGCTGGACCAACTGGGCCGGCAATGTCGAATGCCGTCCGGTGCGGCTGGCCGAGCCGGCCGACGCCGGCGAGATCGCCGCGCTTTTGCACGAGGCTGCGGCGCACGAGCTGCCGGTGCGGGTCGCCGGCAGCGGCCATTCCTTCACCCCGCTCGCCGCCAGCGACGGCATGCTGCTGTCGCTTGCGGGGCTCTCCGGCGTGCTGGAGGTCGACCGGCAGGGTCAATGGGCCGACATTGCCGCCGGCACGCGCATCGCCGATCTCGGTGCTGAACTGCAATCGGCCGGGCTGGCGCTGGCCAACCAGGGCGACGTCGACGTGCAGGCTCTGGCCGGCGCGATCTCCACCGGTACGCACGGCACCGGGCGCGAGCTGGGCAGCCTTTCGACCATGGTGCGCGGGCTGACGCTGGTGGCGGCATCGGGCGAACAGGTGTCGATCGACGATACGGAGATCGACGTTCTGCACGCTGCCAGCCTGTCGCTCGGCACCTTCGGCGTCGTCGTCGGCGTGCGTCTTGGGCTGGTTCCGGCCTACCGGCTGCACGAACGCGTCTGGCGCGAGCCAATCGGGCAGGCGATGGAACGCCTCGACGAGCACATCCTCGGCACGCGGCATTTTGAGTTCTTCTGGTTGCCCGAAGACGACGAGGCCGAATGCAAGGCTTTGCACCCAACGCCGGACGATCCCGGCACGTCGCTGATGCCGGGCGAGCGCATCGACTGGAGCTGGCGCATCTTTCCCAGCGAGCGCCTACGCAAATTCGTCGAAAGCGAGTGGTCGGTGCCGGCGGCGGTGGGACCGCAATGCTTCGCCGCGATCCGCGATCTCATGCGTACGCGCCACGCCGACGTCAAATGGCCGGTGGAGTATCGGACGGTCGCCGCCGACGATCTGCCTCTCAGCCCCGCCTATGGCCGCGACTCGGTGGCGATTTCGATCCATCAGGGGGCAGGGCGGCCGTGGGAGGATTTCTTCCGCGACGCGCAGGCGATTTTCCGCGGTTTCGGCGGTCGGCCGCACTGGGGCAAGTGGCATTCGCTGACGGCGCGCGATTTCGCCGCCCATTATCCGAAATGGGACGAGTTCAACCGTTTGCGCCGGCGCTTCGATCCTACCGGGCGTTTTCTCACGCCCTATCTGCGCGAAATCCTGGAATAGCCGCGCGGCGTTGACCTCGTGCGGCACGCGTGCCAGCTTCCCGCCGGTTCGGAAATACGGAGGGAAACGCGATGGCGCGCGACTGGAACAAGGATCGTCTGACGGTGGGCGTGGTCGGCACCGGCGCCATGGGGCGGGGCATCGCCCAGGTGTCGGCGACCGGTGGCATGGATGTGCTGATGCACGATGCCATGCCGGGCAATGCCGAGAAGGCGCGCACCGCCATCGTCGAGCAGCTCCAGTCGCTGCAGGCCAAGGGCCGCATGAGCGATGCCGACGTCAAGGCCGCCGCCGACCGGCTCAAGGTGGTGGACGGCATGGCCGCATTGTCGCCCTGCGACGTGGTCGTCGAGGCGGTGTTCGAGGATCTCGAGGTCAAGCGCAAGCTCTTCAAGGAGCTGGAAGCGGTGCTTCGACCCGACGCCATCATCGCGTCCAACACGTCGTCGATCCGCATCGCCTCGATCGCCGCCGCCTGCAGCAAGCGCGAGCGCGTCGCCGGCCTGCACTATTTCAATCCCGTGCCGCTGATGAAACTGGTCGAGGTCATTCGCGGCGCCGAGACCGCGCTCTGGGTGACGGAGGCGCTGATGGCGCTGGGCAAGCGCCAGGGGAGGGTGCCGGTGAGCGTCGGCGATACGCCGGGCTTCCTGGTCAATCTCGGCGGCACCGCCATCGGCACCGAGGGATTGCGCATCTATCAGGAAGGCGTCGCCAGCCCGGCGCAGATCGACGCCATCATGCGCGACGCCTGTGGTTTCCGAATGGGGCCGTTCGAGCTGATGGATCTGACCGGCATCGACGTGAATTTTCCGGCCCGCCGCATCATCTACGAAGGCTTTTTCCACGACCGCCGCATGACGCCCTCGCCGCTGCACGAAGGCATGTTCCATGCCGGGCGGCTCGGTCGGAAGACAAAGGGCGGCTGGTACGACTACGACGATAAGGGAGGCAAGATCGATCCCGGCGCCGATGCGGCGACGTCCGCCGCGCCGGCTTCTGCGGTGTTCGCGGCCGAACCGCTGCCGGCTGCCGTCGCCGCGCTGCTGCAGGCGGCCGGCGCCTCGCTTCTGGCCAAGGACGACGGCAAGGCGCCGATCCTCGTCGCGCCGATCGGCGACGACTGCACCACCACGGTGGCGCGGCTCGGCCTCGATCCGCAGCGCACCGTGGCGATCGATCCGACCGGCAACGTGGCCGCACGCGCCACGTTGATGTGCTGTCCCGGCGCATCGGCGGCGATCCGCGATTCGGTTGTCGCGCTGCTGGCCAAAGCCGGCGGCAAGGTCACCGTGATCAACGACAGCCCCGGTTTCGTCGCCCAGCGCGTGCGCGGCCAGATCGCCAATCTCGGCTGCGAGATGGCGCAGCAGCGCATCGCGACTCCGGCGGACATCGATACCGCCATGACGCTCGGCCTCAACTATCCGCTGGGGCCGCTGGCTATTGTTGATGACCTCGGCGTGCGCACCACCTTCGACATTCTGTCCCGCCTGCAGGCCATCACCGGCGACGACCGCTATCGGCCCAGCCAGTGGCTGCGCCGCCGTGCCTTGCTCGGGTTGAAGGCCCATACGCCGGACGAGGCGGCCTGACGCCGGATCCGTTCTGCCCCGCGAAAGCCGGGACGGATCAAGGATGCGGGCCGGGCTTGCGCTCTGCTATGCGGGTGAATACGTGTTCACCGACGGCAGCTTGACCTTTACGTTAACGTAAACTAGGGTCGATCCGGGTTGGGGCGAAACCGCTGGCTGTGGCCGGCGGGTCGCGCCATTCTTTTTCGACCGGCAAGAACCAGGGTTGAACCGCCGCGCGAAGCCGCTTCGCGCCACCGGGTCGATACGGGACGAGGAGACGATCTTGACGGCACTTGCCAACGCCTACACCGCCGAACACCAGATGTTCCGCGACACCGCCCGCCGCTTCTTCGAGAAGGAGGTGCAGCCCTTCCACGCCAAGTGGGAAGAGGACGGTATCGTGCCGAAGGAAGTCTGGCGCAAGGCCGGCGAGCAGGGCCTGCTGTGCATGTCGGTGCCGGAGGAATACGGCGGCGTCGGCGGCGATTTCCTCTACAGCGCCATCGCCATCGAGGAGCAGGGCAGGGTCGGCGCTTCCGGCCCGGGCTTCTCTTTGCACACCGACATAACGACGCCCTATTTCCTCGCCTATGCTTCGGAGGAGCAGAAGAAGCACTGGCTGCCGAAGATGGTGTCGGGCGAGGTCATCACCGCCATCGCCATGACCGAACCGGGCACCGGCTCCGATCTGCAGAGCGTCAAGACCACGGCGGTCAAGGACGGCAACGAGCTGGTGATCAACGGGTCGAAGACCTTCATCACCAACGGCCAGAACGCCGACCTGATCATCGTCGTGTGCAAGACCGATCCCAAGGCCGGCGCCAAGGGCACCTCGCTGGTGCTGGTCGAGGCCGAGCGCGACGGCTTCAAGCGCGGCCGCAACCTGGAGAAGATCGGGCTGAAGGCGCAGGACACTTCGGAGCTGTTCTTCGACAACGTCCGCGTGCCGACGGCCAACATGCTGGGCGCCGACGGCATGGGCTTCGTGCAGCTGATGCAGATGCTGCCGCAGGAACGCCTGGTCGTCGCCATCCAGGCCGTCGCTGCCATGGAGCTGGCGCTGGCCGAGACGATCAAGTACACGCGCGAGCGCAAGGCGTTCGGCAAGTCGATCATCGACTTCCAGAACACCCGCTTCAAGCTCGCCGAACTGAAGACCAAGGCGCATATCGCGCGCGTCTTCGTCGACGACTGCACGGCCAAGCACCTCAAGGGCGAGCTCGACGTGCCGACCGCGGCGATGGCGAAATACTGGACGTCGGACCTGCAGTGCAGCCTGATCGACGAGTGCCTGCAGCTGTTCGGCGGCTACGGCTACATGTGGGAATACCCGATCGCCCGGCTGTATGCCGACGCGCGGGTGCAGAAGATCTACGCCGGCACCAACGAGATCATGAAGGAACTGATCGGCCGGACCCTGTAGTTCAAGGTTGGGAGCGTACAACTCCGAAAGGACATGACCATGGTTGAAGCCTACATCTACGACGCCGTGCGCACCCCGCGCGGCAAGGGCCGCAAGGACGGCTCGCTGCACGAAGTCACCCCCGTCCGCCTCGCCGTCACCGCGCTCGAGGCGCTGCGCGACCGCAACAACCTCGACACCTCGACGGTCGACGACGTGGTGCTGGGCTGCGTCGCGCCGATCGGCGAGCAGGGCGCCGACATCGCCCGCACCGCCGCGGTGATGGCCAACTATTCCGAGACCGTCTCGGGCGTACAGATCAACCGCTTCTGCGCCTCCGGCCTGGAAGCCGTCAACATGGCCGCGGCACAGGTCATGTCGGGCCAGTCGCAGGCCGCCATTGGCGGCGGCGTCGAATCGATGTCGCGCATCCCGATGGGCTCGGACGGCGGCGCCTGGGCGGTCGATCCCGCCGTCGCCATGCCGATGTATTTCGTGCCGCAGGGCATCTCGGCCGACCTGGTCGCCACCAAGTACGGCTTCAGCCGCGACGACGTCGACGCCTATGCCGTCGAATCCCAGAAGCGCGCCAAGCACGCCTGGGACAAGGGCTACTTCAAGAAGTCCATCGTCGCCGTGAAGGACCAGAACGGCGTCGAGATCCTGGCGCATGACGAGCACATGCGGCCGACCACCACCATGCAGACGCTGGCGGCGCTGGAGCCGTCCTTCAAGATGCAGGGCGAGAGCATGCCGGGCTTCGACGCGGTGGCCATGCAGCGCTATCCCGAGGTCGAGCGCATCAAGCACATGCACCATGCTGGCAATTCTTCCGGCATCGTCGACGGCGCCGCCGGCGTTCTGATCGGCAGCAAGGAGTTCGGCGAGCGCAACGGGCTCAAGCCGCGCGCCCGCATCAAGGGCTTCGCCTCGATCGGCTCGGAGCCGACCATCATGCTGACCGGCCCGGCGCCCTCGACCGAGAAGCTGCTGAAGCGCCTGGGCATGAAGACCACCGACATCGACCTCTACGAGCTCAACGAGGCCTTCGCCGCGGTGGTGCTGCGCTACATGCAGAAGCTCGACATCCCGCACGACAAGATGAACGTCAATGGCGGCGCCATCGCCATGGGCCATCCGCTGGGCGCCACCGGCGCGATGATCCTCGGCACCCTGCTCGACGAGCTGGAGCGCACCGGCAAGGGCACCGG
>JBDZUM010000031.1:24082-33689 GCA_040255215.1 Rhodospirillaceae bacterium | reverse complement strand
CTGGCGCGGGCGCATGCAGGGCGCCGACGAGGCGCTGGGCATGCTGGCGGTCGGCGCCACCTTCTTCGTCAGCGCCGCCGTGCCGCTCGAGCTGCGCCGCGAGTGGGTGACGATGGCCTACGCCATCGAACTGCCGGCCGTCGCCTGGATCGCCTGGCGACTGAACCTGCCGATCCTGCGCTGGCTCGGCTGGCTGCTGGCGGGCACGGTGACCATCCGGCTGGTGTTCAATCCCTACGTGCTGGACTACGACGTCTCGTCCAATCCGCTGCTGAACTGGGTGCTGTACGGCTACGGCGTGCCGATCGTCAGCTACTGGATCGCCGCGCGTTTCCTGCGCCGCGTGCGCAACGACGAGTTGGTGATGGCGGTCGAGGCCTCGATTCTCGCCTTCGCCTTCCTGCTGCTGAGCTTGCAGGTGCGTTCGATCTTCAATCCCGACGGTCTGGGCCAGCCGCGTTTCGAGATCGCCGAGCGGGCGTGGATGGCGGTGTCGTGGGGTGCGCTGGCGCTGGGCCTGATCTGGGGCGCCTGGCGACGGCCGCATCCGGTGCTGGTCTGGGGCTGGCGCATCGTCGGCGCGCTGGCCATCGCCATGGTGAGCACCGGCTCGCTGATCTGGTTCGACAGCCTGTTCGGGGCCGGCGGCATCGGCAGCCGTCCGGTGTTCAACGGGCTGATCGTCTGCTTCCTGCTGCCGGCGCTGATGGCGGGCGCGGCGGCCTGGATGCTGCAACGCATGGGAGAACGGGTCGGTGCGCTGGTGTCGGGCATCGCCGCACTGGCGTTCGGATTCGCCTTTCTCGGCTACGAGGTGCGGCACTTTTTCCGCGTTGCCGCCGCCAGCGCTCTGGCGGGTTCGGGCGACGCCGAACTCTACGCCTATTCCATCGTCTGGCTGGCCTATGGCGCCGGCCTGCTGGTGGCGGGCATCGTCACGCGCCAGGCGGTGCTGCGCTACGCCTCGCTGGCGGTCCTGGTGCTGGTGGTGGCCAAGGTATTCCTGCTCGACATGTCCGACCTGACCGGCCTGCTGCGGGTCGCCTCGTTCCTTGGCCTGGGCATCGCCTTGCTGGCGCTGGGCTTTCTCTATCGCCGCTACGTTTTCCGCGACGATTCCGAGCCGGCTGACACGGCCGGGGGCACGGAGTAGAGTGCCGCCAATCGCATTCGGGAGATTGCCATGACGACTTTGCTGACCGGCGCGCGCCTGTTCGACGGCGAGCGCGAAAAGACCGACCATGCCGTGCTGATTGAAGGCGGCGTGCTGAAGCGCGTCGCGCCGCTGGCCGAGTTCGCCGGCTATTCCGGCAAGCGCATCGACATGCCGGGCTGCACCATCCTGCCCGGGCTGATCGACTGCCACGTGCATTCGCTGATGGGCGCCGAAGGCAATCCCGGTGTGGTCATGGAGCAGTTGCTGCCCGGCCGCATCGTGATGCGCGGCGTCGAGCATATGCAGGCGACGCTGGCCGGCGGCATCACCACGGTGCGCGATTGCGGCGGCAAGGACTATCTGGAATTCGCCATTCGCGACGCTTCCAACACGGGCAAGCTGCTGGCGCCGACGATGATGGCTTCGGGCCGCATGATCTGCATGACTGGCGGCCACGGCAACCGCTACGGCCGCGTCGCCGACGGCGTCGACGAGGTGGTGAAGGCGGTGCGCGAGCAGGTACATGCCGGCTCCGACCTGATCAAGATCATGGCCACCGGCGGCGTCATGACGCCGGGCGTCAATCCCGAGGACGCGCATTACTCGGCCGAGGAAATGGCGGCCGGCATCAAGGAAGGCCATCGCTTCCACAAGCACTGCGCCAGCCACGCGCAGGGCGCCGAAGGCATCCTCAACGCCGTGCGCGGCGGCATCGATTCGATCGAGCACGGCATCTTCATGGACGATGAATGCATCAAGGAGATGCTGGCGCGCGGCACCTGGCTGGTGGCGACGCTGGCGGCGGTGAAGAACATCCTGCGCGGCTGGGACGAGGGGCAGCCCGGCATTCCCGAGTACGTCATCGAGAAGTCGCGCCGCGTCTACGAGCGCCATCGCGAATCCTTCAAGGCGTTCTACAAGGCGGGCGGCAAGCTGGCGATGGGCACCGATGCCGGCACGCCGTTCAACCGCCACGGCGAGAACGCCATGGAGCTGGAATACATGGCCGATCTCGGCTGCGCCAATCGCGACGCGCTGCATGCCGCGACCGCCAGTGCGGCCGACCTGATGCGGCGCTCGGATCTCGGCCGCCTGGCCGACGGCAAGGCCGCCGACATCCTGGTCGTCGACGGCAATCCGCTGGCCGACATCAAGCGGGCGGCGCGCAGGGAGAACCATCGCCTGGTGATCAAGCGCGGCATCGTCGCGCGCGACGCCCGACCCGACGCGACCAGCCAGGGCATGCTGTTCAACGCCGCGGCCGGGCTCTAGAACCGTTTCGTTCCGTCCGATGCGGGTGCTGCTGGTTTCCTACGCCTTCGCGCCCAGCATCGGCGGCGTCGAAACCGCCAGCCTCATCATCGCGGCCGAGTTGCGACGCCGCGGCCACGAGGTCGCGGTGGCGACGGCGACGCAAGCAGCATCGCCGCCGGCCTTCGACTATCCGGTGCATTACCGGCCGACCGCGGGGCAGCTCCTGGCTCTGCATCGCTGGGCCGATCTCGTGCTGCATAACGGCTTCAGCATTCGTTTCGCCTGGCCGCTGCTGCTGGTGCGCCGGCCCTGGGTGATCGTCCATGCCAGCGATTTCCGGCCCGGCCTGCTGCGTCGCCTGATCGCCCGTGCCGCGACGCATATATCCGTTTCGCAGGAGGTGGCGCGCACGGTGCCCATGGCGTCCACCGTCGTCGGCAACGCCTATCGCGCGGACCTGTTCGCGAAGCGCAACGACGGTCCGCGACGCTACCGCTTCGGCTTCGTCGGTCGGCTGGTGAGCGACAAGGGCGCGGCGCAACTGCTCCAGGCGCTGGCGCGCCTGAAAGGCGGCGGCGAATTCGCCCGCTGCGCCATCGTCGGCGCCGGTCCGGAGGAGGAGCGGCTGCGGGCCCAGTCGCAGGCGCTTGGCCTCGTGGACCGCGTCGATTTCCTCGGCGTGCGCCGCGAGGCGGACCTCGTCGCCGTTCTGAACGAGATCGAGTGCCTGGTGGTGCCGTCGATCTGGAACGAGCCGTTCGGCATCGTGGCGCTGGAGGGCATCGCCTGCGGTTGCGTCGTCGTCGGCTCGCAAGGCGGCGGCCTCAAGGATGCCATCGGCCCCTGCGGCCTGACCTATGCCAATGGCGATGTCGATGCCCTGACCGCCGCCATGCAGCGCATTGTCGACGAACCCGAGATTGTCACTCGGCTGCGGGCGCGGGCTGCGGCGCATCTCGATCGGCACACGCCGCGGGCGATGGTCGATGCCTATCTGCAGGTCGCAGCCGCGGCGATCAACGGACGGAAAGTGCACGGCACTGGTCCTCTCGGTTGACAGCGCGGCGCGCGTCTTCGAACCTTGCGGCAATGAAGGACAAGGGGGGACGATGAGCGAGACCGGCTGGAGCGATCCCGATTTGCGCCTGAGCCGCGACGCTCTGGAGGCGCTGCAGTTCAAGCGCCTGCAATGGAGCGTGCGGCATGCGTGGGACAACGTCGCGCATTACCGCAACAAATGCGTCGCCGCCCAGATCCATCCCGACGATCTGAAGCGTCCGGAAGATCTGGCGCGCTTTCCTTTCGTCGAGAAGGACGATCTGCGCCAGACCTACCCCTACGGCATGTTCGCCGTGCCGCGCGAACGCATCCGCCGCCTGCACGCATCCAGCGGCACGACGGGGCGGCCGACCGTGGTCGGCTATACCCAGGGCGATCTCGACAACTGGGCGCATCTGGTGGCGCGCAGCATCTTCGTGTCGGGCGGCCGGCCGGGCGACATCGTCCATGTCGCCTATGGCTATGGCCTGTTCACCGGCGGGCTGGGGGCGCATTACGGCGCCGAATTGCTGGGTTGCGCGGTGGTGCCGATGTCGGGCGGCCAGACCGAAAAGCAGGTGCAGCTCATTCGCGAATTCGGCGCCAATGTCATCATGGTGACGCCGTCCTACATGCTGGCGATCGCCGACGAGTTCGAGCGCCAGGGCGTCGATCCGCGCTCGACCTCGCTGCGGGTCGGTATTCACGGCGCCGAGCCGTGGACCGATCAGATGCGGCAGGAGATCGAGCGCCGCATGGGTATCGATGCCGTCGACATCTACGGCCTGTCGGAAGTGATGGGACCTGGTGTCGCCTGCGAATTCGTCGAGACCAAGGACGGCGCTGCGGTGTGGGAGGACCATTTCCTGCCCGAGATCGTCGATCCCGCCACCGGCCGACCGGTGCCCGACGGCGAGGTCGGCGAACTGGTGTTTACCACCTTGACCAAACAGGCGCTGCCGATGATCCGCTATCGCACGCGCGATCTGACGCGATTGCTGCCGGGCACCGCCAGCGCCATGCGACGCATGCAGCGCGTCACCGGTCGCAGCGACGACATGATGATCGTGCGCGGCGTCAACGTGTTCCCCAGCCAGATCGAAGGCCTGATCCTGCGCCAGCAGCGCCTGTCGCCGCACTACGTCATCGAACTGAGCCGCGACGGGCGGCTCGACGCGATCAAGGTGCTGGTCGAAATCCGTCCCGGCCTGAACGACGACACGCCGGCGACGCGGGCGCAGACCGCCGAAGCCCTGCTGCAGTCGATCAAGGTCAATATCGGTGTCACGGCCGCGATCGAGATCGTCGACATCGGCCGTATTGAACGATCGATTGGTAAGGCGAAGCGTGTAATCGATCTGAGATAAACAAATTAGTTGTTAAATAAAACTAAAAGAACGCTTGTGCAGAGATTGCTTTTTGCAGTCTGACTGTTGCGTATCCACTGCCATATTGGCGATTGCACGCTAACAATGGCCGCCAATTATTTTTTATTGATTGGGAGAGGCTGGATGCAACGCAGCGTCCATTTGACCGAGCGGCGCCGGCGCATTGCGCGCTCCGTTCAGTATCTCGAAGTCCATCTCGATACCGAGCTCACGCTGCAGAAGCTGGCGGATATCGCCTGTCTCTCGCGCTACCATTTTACCCGGATCTTCGCCGAAATGGTCGGCTACCCGCCGATGAGTCTGGTGCGCCATTTGCGGATGCTGAAGGCCACGGAGCGGTTGCGCCGGGGCTCGACGACCATCGCCGCCGCGGCCGACTACGCGGGCTACAACAGCGCCACCGCCTTCTCGCGCGCCTGCCGGCGCGCCTTCGGGCAGAGCCCCGGCGAAGTGGCCAATGGCCGAAGCGTTGATGAGGTCCTGCAGCGCCGCTACGAGATCATCCGGCTCGATGCGGTTCCCGGCGTCGGCTTCCATTTTTCCGGCAGCCATCGCGACGTCTGCCAGGCATTCGATCCGCTGGGCGATGCGGCGCTGTCGGCGACCAACTGGCGACCGCGCATGGGTGCCTTCGCGCTGGTTCACGACGGAGCGCTGATCGCCCGGCATATCGACGACTGGGTCGAAGCCGACGTCGCCGTGCCGGTGCTGGACGCGAAGCGTCCGGTCAATGGCTACGAGACGATCGCCATTCCGGCCGGCCGCTATGCGATGGTCTCGCAGACCGCTCGCGACCGCGGCGCGCCGCAAGGCTACGAAGAGCTCGTCAACCGGGTGCTCGAGGATCACAATCTTGCCGCCCTGCCGGCGCCGCCGATTCGCTGGCACCGTTACGATCCCGCCCTGCAGCCCTATTCGCTGCATGCCTGGCGTATCCTGATTCCGCTCGACGGGCCGGGGGACGCGTCGACTACTGCTCGATGATGGCGATGCGCAGGATATTGGTGGCGCCGGGCGTGCCGAAGGGCACGCCGGCGGTGATCACCAGCCGCTGACCGGCCTCGGCCAGCCCTTCGCGCACGGCGATGCGGCGGGCCTTGTCGACCATGTCGGCGAAATTATGCGCGTCCGACGTCTGCGCCGAATGCGTGCCCCAGACCAGCGCCATCCGCCGCGCCGTCTCGAGCTTCGGCGTCAGGCAAAGTATGGGCACGCCGGGCCGCTCGCGCGCGGCACGCAATGTCGTCGATCCGGAGGTCGTGTAGGTGACGATGGCGGCGGCGGACAGGGTTTGCGCGCATTGGCGTGCGGCCGCACTGATCGCGTCGGCGGTGGTCGGCTCGGGCTCCGAGCGGCCCGCTTCCATCAGCCGCTGGTACGTCGGGTCGCGCTCCACCCGAACGAGGATGCGATCCATCATGCGCACCGCTTCCAGCGGATAGTCGCCGGACGCGGTTTCGGCCGACAGCATCACCGCATCGGCGCCGTCGTAGACCGCGGTCGCCACGTCGGATGCCTCCGCCCGCGTCGGCGTCGGCGCATGCACCATGGAGTCGAGCATCTGCGTCGCCACCACCGCCGGCGTGCCGGTGGCATGGCAGCGGCGCAGGATGCGTTTCTGCGTCGGCGGCACGTCCTCCGGCGGCATTTCGACGCCGAGATCGCCGCGCGCCACCATGATGGCATCGGACAGGTCGAGGATCTCGTCGAGATGCTCGATCGCCGCCGGCTTTTCCAGCTTGGCCATGACGGCGGCGCGCCCGGCCACCAGCTTGCGCAATTCGGCGACGTCGTCGGCGCGCTGCACGAAGGAGAGGGCAACCCAGTCCGCCCCCAAATCCAGCCCGGTCGTCAGGTCGCGACGGTCCTTGGGCGTCATCGCCGACAGCGGCAGCAGCACGTCGGGCAGGTTGACGCCCTTGTGGTTGGACACCGTGCCGCCGACGGCGACCTCGGTCTCGATGAAGTCGCTGCCGACCTTCGCCACGCGCAGATGCACCTTGCCGTCGTCGATCAGGATGGCGCTGCCTTTTTTCGCCGCCTTGAAGACTTCCGGATGCGGCAACGGGGCATGCCGCTCGTCGCCAGGCCCGCCGTCGAGTTCGAGCCGGAAAGTCTCCCCGGTGCGCAGCTCCGCCTTGCCGCCGCCGCCGAACTTGCCGAGCCGCAGCTTCGGGCCCTGCAGGTCCATGAGAATGCCAACCGGCCGGCCGAATTCCTTCTCCAAGGCCCGCACCGCCTTGACACGAGCGGCATGGTCTTCGGGCGTGCCATGGCTGAAATTCAGGCGGAACACGTCGGCGCCGGCCAGAAACAGCTCGCGGATGCGTTCGCGGGTCGAACTGGCCGGTCCCAGCGTGGCGATGATCTTGGTGCTGCGGTTGCGTCGCATGGGGCTCATCGATCTGGTGCGTCGCCCCATCCAAAGGGACGAATGCGGCAGGAGATGGTCGGACGTTGTCGAGGCTGGCACATTACGGCGCCACGACAATAGCCCTAAAATCGTTGACGTTGGTGCGGGTCGGGCCGGTGACGATCAGGTAATCGAGGGTGTGGAACAGGCGGTAGCTGTCGTTGCCGTCCAGCAGCGCCTGCGGATCGAGCATGCGCTTGCGGGCTCGCGACAGCGTATGGGGCGTGACGATGGCGCCGGCATTGTCCTCCGAACCGTCGATGCCGTCGGTGTCGCCGGCCACGGCCCAGATGCCCTCCGCGCCGTCCAGCGCCAGCGCCAAAGCCAGCAGGTATTCGCAATTGCGCCCGCCGCGACCCTTGCCGCGCACCGTCACCGTCGTTTCGCCACCCGAGACGATGACGCAGCGCCGGCCCGCCGCCCGCGCCTGCAACGCCAGCCGGGCGTGCTCTTGCGCCACCTCGCGCGCTTCGCCTTCGATGGCGTCGCCCAGGATGTCGACTTCGCAACCCGCCTGGCGCGCCAGCTCGGCTGCCGCTTCCAGCGAACGCAGCGGCGTGGCGACGATCTGCGTCGTGGCATGGGCGAAGGCCGGATCGCCCGGCTTCGGCGTTTCGGCTATGTCGCCCGCCATGCCGGCCTTCAGGTGCTGCAGCACCGTCGCCGGCGGCTCGATGCCGTAGCGCTCGAGGATCCCCAGCGCGTCGGCGAAGCTCGACGGATCGGGAACGGTGGGACCGGAAGCGATGATCGACGGATCGTCGCCCGGCACGTCGGAGATGGCGTAGGCGACCAGCCGCGCCGGGGCCGCGGCGGCGGCCAGACGACCGCCTTTGACGGCCGAGAGATGCTTGCGCACGACGTTCATGGCGCCGATCGGCGCGCCCGAACGCAGCAGGGCGCGATTGACCGCCTGCTTGTCCTCGAGCGACACGCCGGGGGCGGGCAGCGCCAGCAGGGCCGAACCGCCGCCGGAGATCAGCGCGATCACCAGATCGTCGGGGCCGAGCCCCTGAACCGCCTCGAGGATCCGGCCGGCGGCAGCGCGGCCTGCGGCATCCGGTACCGGATGGGCCGCTTCCACCAGTTCGATCCGCTGCAGCGCCTCGCCGTGACCGTAGCGCGTCACCACCAGCCCTGAGACGGGATGCGGCCATTGTGCCTCGACCGCCTGCGCCATCGAGGCCGCCGCCTTGCCGGCGCCGACCACGACCGTTCGCCCTTTTGGCGGTTGCAGCTGCGCCAGAAACGGCTGCAGGCAGACCGACGGGCTGGCGGCCGCGATGGCGGCATCGAACATGGCGCGCAGCAGGGCGCGGGGATCGTCGGCGGACATGCGACAGGGATTATGACTTCAGCGTGCCGCGTTTGGCGAGATAGATGCCCACCAACACGATGACGCCGCCGATCGCCTGCCAGACCACCGGCAATTCGCCGAGGACGATCACCGCCAGCAGGGCCGCGACAACGGGTTGGGTCAGCAGCGCCACCGAACTGAACGAGGCCGGCAGATGCGCCAAAGCAAAGGCGATAAGGCTCTGGCCGCCGGCATGGGAAATCACGGCCAGCCCGAGCAGGATCAGCCAGCCATAGAGCGAGGGCGCGATCAGGCTTTCGCCCTGCCCCCAGCATAGCGGCAGCAGGAACAGGAAGGTGCCCAACCCGCTCCACAGCATGACGGTCAGCGTGTCGAAGCGGCTACGCAGACGGGCGATGCTCAGGATATAGCCGGCGTAGAACACGCCGCAGGACAGGGCGACGAGATCGCCCAGCAGGGTATCGACGCCGACATCGAGACTGGCGCCCATCAAGGTGATGGCGCCCGCCATCGCCAGCGCCAGGCCGGCCAGAAACAGCCGGCTGAAGCGTTCCTTGAACACCAGCCAGGAGAACAGCGCCACGAAGATCGGCGCGAAATTGGCCAGCAGCGTGGCGTTGGCCACGGTGGTCATGCCGATCGACCAGTGCCAGGTGGCGAGGTCGCCCGCGAACATGACGCCGGCCAGCGCCAGCAGGCCCCAGTCGGCGGCGCTGCGTGGCGCCCGCTCGGCCTGTTCCTTCGGCGCCAGGCGCTGCATCAGCAGCAGCACCGGCAGCGCCAGCAGGACGCGATGCACGGCGGTGGCGATCGGGCCCAGTTCCGAGAGGCGCACGAAGATCGGCGAGCAGGCGATGGCGACCGCACCCAGCAGCAGCAGGGGCAGGGCGAAGCGGGCCAGGCGCGCGGCCGGACGCGCGAACGATGGAGAAGGGGCGACGGTCATGACCGCCGATGTATAGCGCCGCCCGGCGGTCCCCGCTATGCGGCTGGCGGAACGCTGCCGCGTTGCGGCGGCGCGGCTTGACCGTGCGCAGTGG
>JBDZUM010000031.1:0-23982 GCA_040255215.1 Rhodospirillaceae bacterium | reverse complement strand
CGGCGTCGACATCAAGTTCCACCGCTGCCCGCTGAAGGAAGCCTGGCAGGAGGCTGGCGTGCCCGAGGCGGACATGACGAAGCTCTGCCACATCGCCGGTCGCGTCGACAACGGCACCTTCGAAGGCGCCGGCTTCGTTTTCAGCGCCGATACCTGGCGGCCGGGAGAGGGCGGCTGCTGCTATCTCCATATCCGCCCCGGCGCCTAAGGAGCGGAATTTGTCGCTGCTGCAACCCGGCGATCCGCCGCCCTTTCGCGTCGTCAACGAGACCGGCGCCGCGCCGCTTCTGCTGCTGTGCGACCATGCCAGCAGGGCGGTGCCGCGATCGCTTGAGGATCTGGGCCTACCGCAGGCCGAACTCGCCCGCCACATCGGCTGGGATATCGGCGCGGCGGAAACCGCGGCCCATATCGCGCAGGCGCTCGACGCGCCGCTGGTACAGTCCGGATATTCGCGGCTGGTGATCGACTGCAATCGCCGGCTCGACGATCCGACCTCGATCCCGCCGGTCAGCGACGGCACGACGGTGCCCGGCAATGCGTCGCTCTCGCCGGACGAACGCGCGGCGCGCGCCGAAGCCTGTTTCTGGCCCTATCACACCGAAATCGGCCGCCGCCTCGACGGGTTCTTCGAGCGCGGCGTCAAGCCGGCCATCGTCATCATCCATTCCTTCACGCCGCAGATGAATGCAGTGCCGCGCCCCTGGCATATCGGCGTGTTGTGGGACGGCGACACGCGCGTCGCGCCACGCCTGCTCGATGCGCTGCGTCGACGCGACGATATCTATGTCGGCGACAACGAACCCTATTCCGGCAAGAGCGAGCACGAGTTCACGCTCGGCGTGCATGCCGCCGCGCACGATCTGCCGCGCGTGTCGATTGAGATCAGGCAGGACCTGATCGGCGATGCACTGGGATGTCGGAAATGGGCGGCGCTGCTGGCGCCGGCGATCGCGTACGCGGTCGGACTGCCCGAACGGGGCTGAACGTCAGAGCCGGTCGACGATCTGCAGCAGCCAGCGCGGCTCGTCGGCGGAGAAAAGGGCGAGGCGCAGGCTGGAGAGCGCATCGTCCCAGTGCAGCCCGAGCGCCAGGCCAACCCCGGCGCAACAGGCGAATGCGGCGACCAGAGCGGCAAACCGCAGATCCTCGGCAAGCTTTTCCTGCGCCGCCGCATTGAGCATCGGCCTGCGGGCCGACGTTAGCGGCACGGCCATCGTTCGCGGAACGGCGCGCAGACGGCGATGCGGTTCGGTCGAGGACGGGACCCGCGGCGAGATAGAAAATGCGCTAACTGCCATAGTCTCTGGCGGCCTGTTCCAGGATCCGCCCCTCCTTGACGCGCAGAATGGCTACCCGATGCCTGACGCCCTCGATGCGAGGGTAGGGTGATGCCGCGTCCTGCGTTTCGCCCGCACCGCCGGACCGCCGCGAATTGGCGTCGCTGGACTGGTAACCGGTCGGAGATGGGGTGCTGGGCATGGTGGGAACTCGTTTGCTTGCGACAACAGAGAAACCTGCCGCAGTGCAAAAAGGTTCCCGGCCGGGCCTCGGCGGCCCGGCTGGAGTGCTATGCGTGGCGAATCAATGGTCTGCGGTGTGCAGAATGCTGTCGCGCAGCCCGGTATCGTATTTGGCGCCGTCGCGGGTCAGCGTCACGTCCTGGGGAAAATTCGGGATCACCAGTCCCTTGCGCGACAGCGCGGCCCAGACGCCTGCGTTCTGCAGGCCGGTGGCGTCGGCGGCGTCGACCAGATAGCGGCCGACGTGGAAATGGTTGCCATGGGCATGCGGCAGGGCGGTCAGCCGGATCGCGCCGGTGACGGGATCCTTCTCCGCGACCTCCTCGATTTCGGCTACTGCCTGCAGGATGGTCAGGGTCTTGAGCTGGAGGGTGTTGAGATTGAGCGGGTTGGCTTTCTTCATGGGACCGGATTCTGCTTGGTTTTGGCGCTACCTAGCCCCAGATGCTAGGCTGAGGCAAGCATAGTCGGAGGATCGAGATGGACGACGCCAAGCGCACCGAACTGGAGGCTGCGGCATTCCGCCGCCTGGTCGAGCATCTGCGCGAGCGGACCGACGTACAGAACATCGACCTGATGAATTTGGCCGGGTTTTGCCGCAACTGCCTGTCCAAATGGTACCGGGCTGCCGCCGAGGAGCGCGGCGTGGAATTGAGCGATCCGGAGGCGCGCGAGATCGTCTACGGCATGCCCTACGAGGAATGGAAGGCGAAGCACCAGAAGGAAGCGACGCCCGAACAGCAGGGCAAATTCGCCGCCAGCCACAAGCACTGACTTCATCCAGTCGCAGACAACCCTTCACCCTGAGCCTGGCGAAGGGTGAGGCCGCATAGGCGGCGTTTCCCGTGGTTCCTTCATCCTTCGCCAGGCTCAGGATGAAGAGGCTGCACTTATCCCGGCTATCCCCGTTCTTAGGACGTTCGCGCCGATTGAGACGGCCGCCGCCGCCCTTTAGGTTGGCAGCCGATCGGGGCGGCAACGCGTCCCGGCTTTGTGTTGTTGTGAAGGAGTGGAACCATGCCCGACGGCGCCAAGCTTGCCGGCAAGCGCAGCGAATCCGTGGCCGGCGAACGGCTGAAGTCGTTCATCGAACGCATCGAGAAGCTGGAAGAGGAACGCACCGCCCTGGGCGCCGATATCCGCGAGGTCTACAGCGAAGCCAAGGGATCCGGTTTCGACGTCAAGATCATGCGCCAGGTGGTGCGGCTGCGGAAACTGGAGCCGGCCGAGCGCGCCGAGATGGAAGAACTGCTCGACATCTACCGCCAGGCCATCGGCATGGCCTGACGCGCCCGCCGGGGCGAAGGCGATGATCGACAACCGCCTGTTCCTGCTGGTGCTGCAGCACCCGCAGGAAAAGACGGAGACGCTGGCCACCGTGCCGCTGCTGGAAGCCGGTCTCGCCAATATGCGCAAGGCGGTGGGGCTTTCCTGGCCTAACCTGGCGCGGGCGCTGGGACGCGAGAGCGATCCGCGCAACTGGGGTGTGCTCTATCTTGGCTCGACGGCGCCGGGCGCATCGCCCGTGGTGGCGGTCGATGCCAAGGGCGCGCCGCTGGCCGATCAAGGCGTGCTGGACGGTCTCGAAGGCATCATCGCGCTCGACGGCACCTGGAGCCAGGCCAAGGCGCTGTGGTGGCGCAATCCATGGCTGCTGAAATGCCGTCGGCTGGTGCTGAACCCGCCCTTCGTCTCGCATTACGGCCGGCTGCGGCGCGAGCCGCGCCGCGAAAGCCTGTCGACCCTCGAATCGGCCGGTTTCGCGTTGGCCACGCTGGAGGGCCGGCCTGAAATCCTCGAGGAGTTGTTGGAGAAGTTCGAGAGTCTTCTGAAGAACGCCAAGCCGACGTCGCCTGACCGGCGTCGACGGCGCTAGTACCAGATCGCCATCTGCAGGCCGCGAGCATCGCGTGGCGGTTTCTCGGGCAGGCAGATTGCCTCGCCGCGCAGATGGCGTTCGGCGGTGCGCGTCAAAACGACGGCGTCGAGCAGATCGTCGGTGGCGCAGCCTTTAGGGCGTGCGTTCATGAGCGCGTTGGAAACTTTGATCCCAGCGCGGCGCAACAGCCGCAATCGCTCGGCGCGGCCATCCGGAAGGCGTTTGCGGCTGAGCACCGGCCTGCCTTCATTGAGCAGCGCGAAGGCCAGTTCGGGGTGCGCCTCGATGCAGCGCTTCTGGCGCTGCGGCGTGATCCAGGAATCCAGATCGCGCAGCTTCTCCAGAAGATGGAAGCCCTGCTTCGACAGGCCGACCCTGTCCGGCCCGCTGGTGCGGTTCAGCGCCAGCGCCTGCGCGTAGTTTGTCGCGGCAAGCGCGGCGCGGCAGGGCAGGGAAAACACCGACGACGCCTTGCCCGGCAGCAGCGCACGGGCGGCCCTCTCGCAGTCGCGCCCGCCTTTGGCGGCGACGGCAGCGAAGCCGATCGGCATGTCGATGGCGATGCGTTGCGGCTTCTCGTCAAGCGAATCGATCTCGGCGATCCGCGTCAGCGGATGGAAGCGCAGCGCGCCGTCGTCGAGGCGGCGCAGCGCCACGATCCAGCCGGCGCGACAGCCATCGACGCCGGCGACCCACATTGCGGAAATCTATTCGGCGGCGCTGCGGGCGGGCTGCGGGTTGCGGAAGCTTTCCAGCAGCCGCGCTTCCTTCTTCTTGGCCGCCGCCAGCTTGGCTTCCTTGACGTGGCCAAAGCCCCTGATGTCGTCGGGAATGGCCGCGATCTGCACCGCCAGCGCGTGGTTCTGGTGGTTCAGCCCGGCCAGCAATTCCTCGACCACCTGCTCGTATTCGCCGATCAGGCGGCGCTCGGTCCGTCGCTCGGCGGTGCGGCCGAACAGGTCGAACGCCGTGCCGCGCAGCACCTTGAGTTTCGCCAGCAGGCCGAAGGCGCCCATCATCCACGGCCCGAACTGGCGCTTCTGCAGGTGGCCGGTCTCCGGATCGCGCTCCGCCAGCAGCGGCGGCGCGAGATGGAACTTGATCCTGTAGTCGCCTTCGAACTGGCTGCGCACCGCCTGCATGAAGGCAGGGTCGGTATAGAGCCGCGCCACCTCGTACTCGTCCTTGTACGCCAGCAGCTTGGCGTAGTGGCGCGCGACCGCGTCGGCCAGCCCGCTCATGCCGGAGGCCTTCGCCGCTTCGGCTGACTTCACGCGCTCGACCAGCGCCTTGTAGCGCTCGGCATAGGCGGCGTTCTGGTAGCGGGTCAGGTGGTTGACGCGGCGGGAGACGATTTCGTCCAGCGTCGTCGAAATCGTGTGCAGGCGTTCGACGGCCTTGGGCGGCGCGGCGGCCGCCTCGACCGCCATGCGATCATGCGCGGCGCGTCGGCCCCACAGGAAGGCGCGCTTGTTCATGTCGACCGCGGCGCCGTTGAGTTCGATGGCCTTGTCGATCGCCGCCCCGCTGACCGGAATGAGGCCGCGCTGGTAGGCGAAGCCCAGCATGAAGAGGTTGGTGGCGATCGAATCGCCCATCAGCGCCGTGGCGATGGCCTGGGCGTCGATGAAGTCGCAATTGTCGGCGCCGGCCGCCGCTTCGATGGCGAGCCGCAGCACCTGGCCGGGGAACTTCAGGTCCGGGTTGCGGGTGAAGTCGCCGGTGATCGTCTCGTGCGTGTTGACCACCGCGCGCGTGCTGCCCTGGTCGAACTTGGCCAGCGCATCCGTGGCGGCGGCGACGACAAGATCGCAGCCCAGCAGCAGATCGGCGCCGCCAGCGGCCAGGCGCACGGCATGGATGTCCTCGGGCCGGTCGGCGATGCGCACATGCGAGATCACCGCGCCGCCCTTCTGCGCCAGGCCGGCCATGTCGAGCACCGAGCAGCCCTTGTTTTCCAGATGCGCCGCCATGCCCAGCAGCGCGCCAATGGTGACGACGCCGGTCCCGCCGACGCCGGTGATGAGGATGTTGTAGGGCGTCGCCGAAGATGCCGTAGCCGGATCGGGCAGGGCGGGCCAGCTCGAATCGTCGACCTCGCGCTTCATCGCCTTGCCCTTGCGCGGCCCGCCGCCCTCGATGGTCACGAAGGACGGGCAGAAGCCGTTGAGGCAGGAATAGTCCTTGTTGCACGAGGACTGGTCGATGGCGCGCTTGCG
Source organism: Rhodospirillaceae bacterium (assembly GCA_040255215.1). Taxonomy (GTDB): domain Bacteria; phylum Pseudomonadota; class Alphaproteobacteria; order Reyranellales; family JAQSWP01; genus JAQSWP01. The sequence continues at coordinate 18,361 of JBDZUM010000031.1, read as the reverse complement.
GCCGAACTCGGTCTCGACCGGCACCACCGACAGGCAGTTGGACTTGACCGAACAATCGCCGCAGCCTTCGCACACCATCTCGTTGATGAAGACGCGCTTGGGCGGATCGGGGAACTGCTTGCGCTTGCGCCGGCGGCGCTTCTCGGCGGCGCAGGTCTGGTCGTAGATCAGCACGGAGACGCCGGGATACTCGCGCAGGTCCTTCTGCACCGCGTCGAGCTCGGCGCGATGGTGGAAGCTGACATGCGGCGCCCATTCGGTGCCGACCTCGTACTTGGTCGGATCGTCGCTCACCAGCGCGATGCGGCGCACGCCTTCGGCATAGACCTGCTGGCTGATTTTCCACGGCGTCAGATTGCCGTCGTGGCGCTGGCCGCCGGTCATGGCGACCGCGTCGTTGTAGAGGATCTTGTAGGTCATGTTGACCTTGGCGGCGACCGCGGCGCGCACCGCCAGATAGCCCGAGTGGAAATAGGTGCCGTCGCCCAGGTTCTGGAACACGTGCTTCATGTCGGTGAAGGGCGACATGCCGATCCACGGCGCGCCTTCGCCGCCCATCTGGGTGAAGGTCAGGGTCGAGCGGTCCATCCACACGGCCATGAAATGGCAGCCGATGCCGGCCATGCCGAAGGAGCCTTCCGGCACCTTGGTCGAGCTGTTGTGCGGACACCCGGAGCAGAAATAGGGGATGCGGTTGAAGCCGGTGCCGTTGCGCTGCTGCGCCGCTTCCTTGCGGGCGATCGATTCCAGGCGCTGGTTCAGCTTTTCGCTGGGCTGACCGCGGCCGAGCCGGGCGGCGATCAGCCGGGCAATCTGGGCCGGCAGCAGCTCGCCGTTGGTCTGCAGCAGCGGCTTGCCGGTCTCGTCGACTTTGCCGACGATGCGCGGCCGGCGGTCGGCGGGAATGTTGTAGAGCTGGTCCTTGATCTGCCACTCCATCAGGGAGCGCTTCTCCTCGATGACCAGCACTTCCTCCAGCCCGTCGGCGAAGGCGCGGATGCCTTCGGGCTCGAGCGGCCAGGTCATGGTGACCTTGTAGATCGCCAGCCCGATCGCCTCGGCTTCCCGTTCGTCGATGCCCAGTTCGTCGAGCGCCTGGCGGACGTCGAGATAGGACTTGCCGGCCGTGACGATTCCCAGCCGCGCCTGCTTGTTGCCCAGCACGACCCGGTCGAGCCGGTTGGCGCGGGCGAAAGCCAGCGCTGCCGGCAGCTTGTAGCGATGCAGCCGCAGTTCCTGCTGCAGGATGTCGTCGGGCCAGCGCACCGACAGCCCGCCCGGCGGCATCTCGACGTCGCCCGGCAGGACGATGCGCACGCGCTGCGGATCGACCGAAACCGAGGCGGAGGTGTCGACGGTCTCGCCGATCACCTTGAAGCCGACCCACAGCCCGGCGAAGCGCGACAGGGCGAAGCCGTAGAGGCCGGCATCGAGGAATTCCTGCACGCCGGCGGGATTGAGCACCGGCATCATGGCGTCGATGAAGGCAAACTCGCTCTGATGCGCCAGGGTCGAAGACTTCGCCATGTGGTCGTCGCCGGCTAGCGCCAGCACGCCGCCCCACGGGGAGGTGCCGGCGTTGTTGGCGTGCTTGAACACGTCGCCGGTGCGATCGACGCCGGGGCCCTTGCCGTACCAAAGGGCGAAGACGCCGTCGTACTTGGCGCCGGGGAACAGGCCGACCTGCTGCGTGCCCCAGATCGAGGTCGCGCCAAGATCCTCGTTGACGCCGGGATTGAAGACGATGTGGTTCTTCTCGACGAAGCGCCGGGCCTGCCACAAGGTCTGGTCGAGGCCGCCCAGCGGCGAACCGCGATAGCCGGAGATGAAGCAGGCGGTGTTCTTGCCGGCGGCGACGTCGCGCTGGCGCTGCATCATCGGCAATCGGACGAGGGCCTGGGTGCCGGTCAGATAGACGCGACCGGTTTCGAGGGCGTATTTGTCGTCCAGAGTTACCGTGGCCAATGCCATCACGCGACCTCCCGACTTATTGCTTTGTCCCAAAAAGGTAATCCGCCCTGACCTAAGGCGCAATTGCCGGGCGTGGACAAAATCGATTCGATCAGGAAGTTGCCTCTTTAACGCGCATTTGTAACGCGCCGTTGCGACCCTGCGTTCCGGTCGGCAAGGTTCGTTCAAACGCCTTTCGATGCATTTGTCGCAAGCCTGCGCTATACCCGGGCGGCAGTTTCGCTGCCGGGGGATATCTCGACTTATGACCATCGTGGTTACCGGCGCCGCCGGCTTCATCGGCTACCACCTGTCGCGCACGCTGCTGCAGCGCGGCGAGCGGGTGCTGGGCGTCGACAATTTCGATCCCTATTACAGCGTCGAGCTCAAGCGCGCCCGCATCGGCGAATTGCGCCGCACCGGCGATTTCGTCCTGCTCGAAGCCGATATCGGCAAGGCCGAGTCCGTGCCGGCGATCCAGGCCGCCGCCGGCGCCATCACCGGCATCGCCAACATGGCCGCCAATCCCGGCGTGCGCGCCAGCGACGACCGGCCGTTCGATTTCATCGACAGCAATATCGGCGGCATGCTGTGCACGCTCGAACTGGCCCGCCATGCCGGCCGGTCGGTGCCGCTGGTCTACGCCTCGACCTCGGCGGTCTACGGCGCCTCGACCGACATGCCCTACCGCATCACCGACCGCGCCGACCGTCCGAAATCGCTCTACGGCGCTACCAAGCGGGCGGCGGAGATGATCTCCGTATCCTATGCCGAGCGCTTCGGCATCGGCGCCACCGCCTTGCGGTTTTTCACCGTCTACGGTCCGTGGGGCCGGCCCGACATGGCGACCTGGAAATTCACCAAGGCGCTGTTCGAGGGCGAGAAGATAGAGCTCTACAATTTCGGCCGCATGACCCGCGGCTTCACCTACGTGCAGGACACGGTCGAGGCTGTGCTGCTGGCGATGGACAAGCCGGCGGCGGCAAGCGAACACCGCGTCCTCAATGTCGGCAGTGCGGGGTCCGAAACGCTGGAGCGCTATCTTTCGGTGCTGGAGCGGGCCGTCGGTCGGCAGGCCCAGGTCGAACGGGTCGCCGCCCATCCGTCGGAAATGATCGATACCGTGGCGGACATCTCCGATACCGAACGGGTGCTGGGCTGGCGGCCGTCGACCACGATCGACGACGGGCTGCCGAAATTCGTCGACTGGTATCGCGCCTATCACGGGCTGTGACCTTCGGGACCGATTTTTTCCCCGCCGGCGGCTTGGCTGGCACCGCATGCCGGCCCATATTTGCCCGCAGTAGCCATTGCAAGATCGCCGAATTCAGGAGAGTTGCCGCATGAACGCGCCCATCCCGCTCGAAAGCCTGCCCAGCTGGGATCTGTCCGATCTGTACCCGGGCATGGAATCGCCGGAACTGGCGCGCGATCTGGAGCGGGCCGCCGCGGACGCCAAGGCATTCGCCGCCGACTACGAAACCCGCATGGCGGCGCTCGACGGGGCGGAGATGGCGCGGTCGCTGGCGCGGTTCGAGACGCTGCAGGAGACGCTGGGGCGGATCACCTCCTACGCCTCGCTGGTCTATTCCGGCGACCAGAGCGATCCGAAGATCGGCCAGTTCTACCAGAACGTTCAGGAGAAGGTCACCGAGATCACCAGTGCGCTGCTGTTCTTCTCGCTCGAGATCAACCGCATCGACGATGCGGAAATGGAGAAGAAGCTCGAGGACAAGTCCCTGGCGCGTTACCGGCCGTGGCTGCGCGATTGCCGCGCCTACCGTCCGCATCAATTGTCGGACGAGGTCGAAAAGCTGCTGCACGAGAAATACGTCGCCGGCCGCGCCGCCTGGACGCGTTTGTTCGACGAAACCATGGCGCGGCTGCGCTTTCCGCTCGACGGCAAGGATTTGACCTCGGCGGAGATCCTGCATCTGCTGTCGGAGAAGGACGGCGAGCGGCGCAAGCGGGCGGCGCAGGCCTTCGGCAAGGTGATGGGTGACAATATCGGCGTGTTCGCGCTGATCACCAACACGCTGGCCAAGGACAAGGAGATCGAGGATCGCTGGCGCAAATTCGCCAAGCCGCCATCGGCTCGCAACCTGTCGAACCAGGTCGAGGACGAGGTGGTCGAGGCGCTGGTCAGTGCGGTCAAGGGCGGCTATCCGAAACTGGCGCATCGCTACTACGCGCTGAAAGCCAAATGGTTCGGAACCGAGAAGCTCGACTACTGGGACCGCAACGCGCCGCTGCCCGAATCCGACGATCGCGTCATTCCCTGGCCCGAGGCGACCCGGACCGTGCTCGAGGCCTACAACGCCTTCTCGCCCGATCTCGCGTCGGTCGGGAGGAAGTTCTTTGACAATGCCTGGATCGATGCGCCGGTGCGCCCCGGCAAGTCGCCCGGCGCTTTCGCCCATCCCACCGTGCCCTCGGCGCATCCCTATCTGCTGCTGAACTATCAGGGCAAGGTGCGGGACGTAATGACTCTCGCGCACGAGCTGGGCCACGGCGTGCATCAGGTGCTGTCGGCCGACCAGGGCTATCTGATGGCCGACACGCCGTTGACCCTGGCCGAGACCGCTTCGGTGTTCGGCGAGATGCTGACCTTCCGCGCGTTGCTGGAACAGCAGAAGGATGCCACCAAGCGCAAGGTGATGCTGGCCTCCAAGGTCGAGGACATGCTCAACACCGTCGTGCGCCAGATCGCCTTCTACGATTTCGAGCTGCGCGTGCATACCGAACGCCGGCAGGGCGAACTGACGGCGGAACGCCTGGGCGAGATCTGGATGGCGGTGCAGACCGAAAGCCTGGGACCGGTGTTCCGCTTCCATGACGAATACCGGCATTACTGGGCCTACATCCCGCATTTCGTGCATTCGCCGTTCTACGTCTACGCCTATGCGTTCGGCGATTGCCTGGTGAATTCGCTCTACGCCGTCTACCAGGAGGGCGCGCCGGGCTTCCAGCAGCGCTATCTCGACATGCTCAAGGCCGGCGGCACGTTGCGGCACAAGGAGCTGCTGGCGCCGTTCGGGCTCGACGCCTCGGACCCCGCCTTCTGGCAGAAAGGCATCGGCATCATCTCGGGCTTCATCGACGAGCTGGAGAAGATGTGATCGGGCCGTGGCCGACGACGACAGGCTGAGCGGCCGGCTGGGCCGCTACGCGCGGGTCGGCGCCTCGATGGGCGGGCTGGCCGCGCGCGTCGCCGGCAGCCGCTACCTCGGCCTGCCGCTCGATCGCGACCGCCATGCAACCGACCTGAAGGCGGCGCTGGGCGGGCTGAAAGGCCCGCTGATGAAAGCGGCGCAACTCATCTCGACCATTCCCGACGCGCTGCCTGAAGAGTATGCCACCGAGCTGGCGCAATTGCAGGCCAACGCGCCGTCGATGGGCTGGAGTTTCGTTCGCCGACGCATGGCCGGCGAGCTTGGGCCCGACTGGCAGTCGCGCTTCGCCAGTTTCGATCGCGTCGCCAGTGCTGCCGCCTCGCTGGGCCAGGTGCACCGCGCCACGGCGCATGACGGCGCAGCATTGGCCTGCAAGCTGCAGTATCCCGATATGCGGTCGGCTCTCGAAGCCGATCTGCGCCAGCTCCGTCTGGTGTTCGCGATCTACGAACGCTACGACAGCGCCATCCGCACCGCTGACATCCACGAGGAGATCGCCGCCCGCCTGCGCGAGGAACTCGACTATCGGCGCGAAGCCCGCCACATGGCGCTTTACGCCGCGATGCTGTCGGGCGAGACCGACGTGCACGTTCCCGCGGTGGCGCCGGAGCTGTCAACCGATCGGTTGCTGACGATGAACTGGCTCGACGGCCAGCCGTTGCTGCGCTGGCTGGAGACCGCGGATCAGACGCAGCGCAATGCGCTGGCCGAGCGTATGTTTCGCGCCTGGTACGTGCCGCTCTATCGCTACGGCGTGATCCATGGCGATCCGCATTTGGGCAACTACACGGTGCGAGACGACGGCGACGTCAACCTGCTCGACTACGGCTGCATTCGCATCTTCCCGCCGCGCTTCGTGCAGGGGTCGATCGATCTCTACTGGGCGCTGCTGCGCGGCGACGAGGCGCTGGCGGTGCAGGCCTACGAGAATTGGGGCTTTCGCAATCTCACCAAGGCGCACATCGCGGTGCTCAACCAGTGGGCCGCCTTCCTCTACGGTCCACTGATGGACGATCGTTCGCGCCGACTGACGGAGGGCATGCCGGGCAGCTACGGGCGCGAGACCGCGCGCAAGGTGCATCGCGAGATCCGCAGCCTGGGTGGCGTGACGCCGCCGCGCGAATTCGTGTTCATGGACCGCGCCGCCGTCGGCCTTGGCTCGGTGTTCATCCGCCTGCGCGCCGAACTGAACTGGCGCACGCTGTTCCAGTCGCTGATCGCCGATTTCGACGTCGAAACGCTGGCGCGGCGCCAGGCGGAGGCGCTAGCCGCCGCCGGCCTGGAAATCTAGCGCGCGTCGGTCAGCATGGCGCGCACGCCGTTGCCCAGCAGCACCGCGTCGCTGCCGGCGACGATGAAGCCGTAGCCACGACCGGTCATTTCCTTCGCCGCCTTGCCGCTCAATGCGGTGCTGCCCAGCACGCGACCGCTCGCCTTGATCGCCGTCTCGGCGCGCGCGATCTCGGAAGCTACGGCGGGATCGTCGAACTTGTTGAGCTTGCCCAGCGTGGCGGAAAGATCGCGCGGGCCGATGAACAGCACGTCGATGCCTTCGACGGCGCCGATGCCGGCGATGTTGTCGATCGCCGCCGAACTCTCGATCTGCGCGGCGATCACCAACTCGTCCTCGATGCGGCCGTAATAGGCGGGGTCGAAGCCGAAATCCATCGCCCGCATGCCGCCGAAGGCGCCGCGCACGCCGCGTGGTGGGTAGCGGCAGGCCGCAACCGCATCGCGCGCTTCGTTTGCCGTGCCGACATTGGGGATCATGATGCCGCCGACGCCGGCATCTAGCGCGCGCTTGATGTAGATGCGGTCGTTGGCCGGCACGCGCAGCATGCCGACGCAGTCGCTGCCCTTCAGCGCCCGCAGCTGATTGGAGGCGGTCTCGATGCTGCCCAGCCCGTGCTCGTGGTCGAGAATGACGAAATCGAGACCCGAGAAACCGAGGATCTCGACCGCGTCGGCCGAGGCGGTGAGAATCCACGCGCCGATGCAGGGCGCTCCCGCCTTGAGTTTGGCCTTCAGTGCCGCACCGGATTGCATGAGTCCCGCCTCGTTCGCCTTGTCCCGACCGGCGCAAGCTACAGGATCGGACGCGCCGACTGCAACGATCCCGGCCTCAGGCCAGCCACTTCACCGATGCTCCGTGCGGATGGGCCATCGCCAGCACGCGGGTTTCACCATCGGGCCACAGGGTCAGGCGCAGCTCGAAGGGCTGCGCCGGCGCGTCCTGTTCCAGCCGCAGCCAGGCGACCGGGCGGTCATTGGTTGCCCTCTGGCCGGCTGCGGCGATGGCGCCGTCGAAGGCGCGACCTTCTTGTTCCGGAAAATACTGCCGGACGATCGAATGGTAGATCACGATGCATTCGCCGGCCGGCCGCGCCTCGAGTTCGCGCGCGGCGAAACGCGAGGCGGCCATGGTCTCGATCCGCACGTCGTTCTCCAGCGCGATCGCCATCGCCGCCCGCAGGCTTGCCATGCGGCGCTCCTGGTCGGGCCAGACATAGGCCTGCAGGCGCAGGCGTATCTCTTCCTGCCGCAGATCCAGCGGATTGATGTCGCAGCCGGCGCGCGAGGCAACGATCGGGCGTTGGTCCAAGGGCGGCGGTCCGCCTTTCCAGCGGCATTCGAGAGTGAGCGCGCTGCGGCCTTCGTTCCAGGCATGCGGCCCGAGGCGATAGGCATAACGATCCCAGAACTGGTTCAACCCGGCGCTGGAGCCGATTTCGCGCGGTCGCAACGGCAGTCCGGTCAGGCGGGCGATCTCCAGCATGCCCGGCATCAGCGCGCAGGAGCGGCCGACCTCGTTGGTCTGCGGCGGGCCGGCAAGAAAGGGCCGCAGCGCCCCGATCCGGTCCTCGACGACCGCGCGCGCCGTCGGCCACAAGCGCTCCTCGTCGGCGCGCCCGCCGCAGGAGGGCAGGAGGGCCGCCAGCGACGCGGCCTGCCCGCTCAGAGCGAGATAATGCAGCCCGCCCGCAACGCGCAGCGCCGGTGCGCCAAGCTCGATATCGCCTTCCCAGTCGTGCAGCAGCGCCAGCGTCGGCCCGCCGGCCTCGATATCGCCGGCCGCTTCCTGCAGCAGACGGCCCCACAGGGGCGAGCCCAGCTCGGTGCAGGCGCGCCCCTGGCGGGCGAAAACGCGCGCCAATTCGGACGTCGGATGAGGCATGCGCTAGCGCCGGAAGTTGGTGCCGTAGCGGGGGAAATCCGCCGCTGCCAGGCGCGCGACGAGGCTGACGAAATGGTTCTGACGGCCCATGTTTCCCCATAATGACCGGACTAGGTCGGCGGCCGGCAGTCTTGGCGAGGGGGCGGGCCAAATCAAGCCCGGCAGCCCGTGGCGCGGCGTTGTAGCGCCATGCTGCACTGCAATCGAGGCTTGGCAAACCGGGCCGAAAAAGGCATGGTTCCGCCGCTTCGCCAGCCCGCCCAGACCGAGGGAAATCGTCGATGAAACTGGCTATCGCCAAGGAGCGACGCGCGCACGAAACGCGGGTCGCCGCCTCTCCCGAAACCGTCAAGAAACTCTCGGCGCTGGGCTTCCAGGTGACCGTCGAATCCGGCGCCGGCTTGGGCGCGGCCTTCACCGACGACGCCTATGCGCAGGCCGGTGCTGCCATCGCCGCCGATGCCGCGGCCGCGCTTGGCGCCGCCGATCTGGTGTTCAAGGTCCAGCGCCCGATGACCGCGGCCGAAGGGTTCGACGAGGTGGCGCTGCTGAAATCGGGCACCGCCCTGGTATGCGGGCTCGGCGCGCTGCAGAACCGCGATCTGGTCGACGCTCTGGCCAAGGCAAACGTCACCGCCTTCGCCATGGAGCTGCTGCCGCGCATCACGCGCGCCCAGTCGATGGACATCCTCTCCTCGCAGTCGAACCTCGCCGGCTACAAGGCGGTGATCGACGCCGCCGGCAGCTTCACCCGCGCCTTTCCGATGATGATGACGCCGGCCGGCACCGTGCCGCCGGCGCGCGTGCTGATCATGGGCGTCGGCGTCGCCGGGCTGCAGGCCATCGCCACCGCCAAACGGCTGGGCGCCATCGTGTCGGCGACCGACGTGCGGCCGGCGACCAAGGAGCAGGTGCAGTCGCTGGGCGGCAAGTTCATCGCCGTCGAGGACGAGGAGTTCAAGGCGGCGGAGACCGCCGGCGGCTACGCCAAGGAAATGAGCAAGGACTACCAGGCCAAGCAGGCGGCGCTGATCGCCGAGACCATCGAGAAGCAGGACATCGTCATCACCACCGCCCTGATCCCCGGTCGCAAGGCGCCGGTGCTGGTCAGCGAGGACATGGTGAAGACGATGAAGCCGGGCTCGGTCATTCTCGACATGGCGGTCGAGCAGGGCGGCAACTGCCCGCTGTCGGAGTTCGGCAGGACCGTTGAGAAGTACGGCGTCAAGATCATCGGCCCGGCCAACCTGCCGGCCTCGATCGCCACCGACGCCAGCGCGCTGTTCGCGCGCAATCTGCTGAATTTCGTCACGCCCATGGTCGACAAGGAGACCAAGGCGCTGAAGATCGACATGGAAGACGAAGTCATCAAGGGCACGCTGGTGACCCAGGGCGGGCGCATCGTGCATCCGCAGCTGGCGCCGCCGCAGCCTGCCGGCGCCTGAGGAGGCAGCGATGAGCGAACCGACCACCGTTTCCGCCGCCCAAGCCGTCACCGGGGCCACAGCCGACGTCGTTGCCTCGGGCCGCTTCGATTTCGACCTGGTGATGCGGCCCATCCTGGCCGGCGCCGAGTCCGGCCATTCCTTCATCTCACTGCTGACCATCTTCGCGCTGGCCTGCTTCGTCGGCTACTACGTCGTGTGGCGGGTCACCCCGGCGCTGCATTCGCCGCTGATGGCCGTCACCAACGCGGTGTCCTCGGTGATCATCGTCGGCGCCCTGCTGGCCGCCGGCCTCGACGGCTGGGGCGCGCCGAAGATCCTCGGCTTCCTCGCCGTGGTGCTGGCCTCGGTCAACATCTTCGGCGGCTTCGTCGTCACCCACCGCATGCTGTCGATGTTCAAGAAGAAGGCCCCCGCGGCCAAGGCGAAGAAGTAGGAGCGCCGGGACCATGAGCGAAGAACTTGCCTCCTACGGCTACCTGATCGCGGCCATCTGCTTCATCATGGCCCTGCGCGGCCTGAGTTCGCCCGACACCTCGCGCGGCGGCAACCGCTACGGCATCGTCGGCATGGTGATCGCCATCGTCGTCACCTGCCTGACGCCGGGCGTGATGGACTTCTCGCTGATCCTGCCCGGCATCCTGATCGGCGGCGCCATCGGCACCTTCATCGCGCTGCGCATCCAGATGACGGCGCTGCCGCAGCTGGTCGCCGCCTTCCATTCGCTGGTCGGCCTCGCCGCCGTGTTCGTCGCCGCCGCCGCCCTTCTGGCGCCGGCGTCGTTCGGGCTGGGCGCCATTGGCGCCATCCCGGTCTCGAACCTCGTCGAGATGGGGCTGGGCACGGCCATCGGCGCCATCACCTTCACCGGCTCCCTGGTCGCCTTCGCCAAGCTGCAGGGCCTGGTCTCGGGCGCGCCGCTGATCTTCAAGGGCCAGCACCTGCTCAACGCGTTGCTCGGCATCCTGCTGGTGGTGCTGATCGTCTATTTCGCCATCACCGAGGACCATGCCGCCTTTTACGCGCTGACCGCCATCGCCCTGCTGCTGGGCTTCCTGCTGATCCTGCCGATCGGCGGCGCCGACATGCCGGTCGTGGTGTCGATGCTGAATTCCTACTCCGGCTGGGCGGCGGCCGGCATCGGCTTCACCTTGGGCAACACGGCGCTGATCGTCACCGGCGCGCTGGTCGGCTCCTCGGGCGCGATCCTGTCCTACATCATGTGCAAGGGCATGAACCGCTCGATCTTCAACGTCATTCTGGGCGGCTTCGGCACCGATTCCTCGGGCGCGGCGGCGGGTGGCACGAAGGAGACGCGGCCGGTCAAGGCCGGTTCGGCGGAGGACGCGGCCTTCCTGATGGAGAACGCCTCTTCGGTCATCATCGTGCCGGGCTACGGCATGGCCGTCGCCCAGGCGCAGCACGCGCTGCGCGAGATGGCCGACCTGCTCAAGGGCAAGGGCGTGACGGTGAAGTACGCCATCCATCCGGTGGCGGGCCGCATGCCGGGCCACATGAACGTGCTGCTGGCCGAGGCCAACGTGCCCTACGACGAGGTGTTCGAGCTCGACGAGATCAACCGCGACTTCGCCGCCACCGACGTCGCCTTCGTCATCGGCGCCAACGACGTCACCAATCCCGCGGCCAAGACCGACCCGCAAAGCCCGATCTACGGCATGCCGATCCTCGAGGTCGACAAGGCCAAGACCGTGCTGTTCATCAAGCGCGGCATGGCGGCGGGTTACGCCGGCGTCGAGAACGAGCTGTTCTTCCGCGACAACACCATGATGCTGTTCGCCGACGCCAAGGTCATGTGCGAGAACATCGTCAAGGCGCTGAGCGGCAGCGGGCATTGAGCGGTTGCTTCGCATCGCTCTTATCCTGGGGAGCGACCGAAGCGAGCGTCTCGAAGGATAGACTGCACGGTCAATACTGAACCCGATCCTTCGAGACGCCGGGCTGCGCCCGGCTCCTCAGGATGAGGGAATGTGTGGCTGGCAAGCGTATCAAGGCGCATAGAGCGTCGGCTTGCAGAAAAAAGCGGTCGGGTGCTCGATTCGAGCAACCCCACTATCCTCATGCTGAGCCCGTCGAAGCATGCGCTCCCGGGCGCGGCGGCAGACATCGTCTGTGCCTCTCGTCCTTCGACGAGCTCAGGACGAGGACGAAAAACAAAAAACCGCCGGGCGGTCGCCGCGGCGGTTTTTCTTTGCCTGGAGGGCAGAAGAACCGGGACTAGTAGCCCTCGCGGTCCATGCGCTTGCGGGCCAGCTTGCGCGCTCGCCGGATCGCCTCGGCGCGCTCACGCGCCTTGCGCTCGGACGGCTTCTCGTAATTGCGCCGCAGCTTCATCTCGCGGAAAATCCCCTCGCGCTGCATCTTCTTCTTCAGGACGCGCAGCGCCTGATCGATATTGTTGTCACGGACGAGAACTTGCACCGGGACGCCACTCCTTCCGGAAAATGCGGTTGCCGGCCGGAATCCGGCCGAATTCAAGGCGCGGGTAGTAACATACGGGTCGGGGCTTGGGAAGCCCGCAAGGCAGGAAATTTTCCACATTCTCGAATGTGAAATATCAGTGTCACCCCAATGCCGCATTGGCCCGCCAAGACCGGGCAAATCGGCCGAAATCAGGGATAAACCTATGAGCGACGCGGAAAACCAGAGCCAGACCGACCCCGCCGCGGCGGAAAAGGACGCCATGGCCGAGGCCGTGATGGCCCATGCCGCCTTCGACGGCTGGACTGGGACCGCCATGGCGGCCGGCGCCCGCGACCTCGGCAAGGCCGCGGAGGAGGCGCAGAGGCTGTTCCCCGGCGGGCCGGTCGAGATCGTCGACTGGATCGACCGGCGCGCCACCGAGCGCATGCTCGAGGCCCTGGCGGCGCAGGATCTCTCCGGCCTCAAGATCCGCGAAAAGATCGCGCTGGCCGTCCGCCTGCGGCTTGAACCTCTGACCGCCCGGCGCGAGGCGCTGCGGCGGGCGACGTCGCTCATGGCCCTGCCGTTCAACGCCCCCCAGGCCGCCTCGGCGCTGTACCGCACCGTCGATGCCATGTGGTACGGCATCGGCGACCGCTCGACCGATTTCAACTTCTACTCCAAACGGGCAATTCTCGCCGGCGTCTTCGCCAGCACGGTGCTGGTCTGGCTCTACGACCGCAGCGAGGGGCAGGCGACGACCTGGGCCTTTCTCGACCGCCGCATCGCCGACGTCATGCGTTTCGAGAAAGCCAAGGCGTCGTGGCGCGATCTGCTGGCGCGCGGTCCCTTCGCCGGCATGCGGACGCAGGCCAGGCCGTAATCGTCCCCGGCTCGGCGCTTGCCAAGCGGGCGGCGGCTCGCCCACACTTGCCGCTGAACAAGCATTCATAAGCATCAGGGAGCGAAACATGCGTTTCGGCGTGTTCTACGAATTGCAGCTGCCCAAGCCTTGGAGCGCCGACGCCGAGCACCGGCTGGTGCAGGAGGCGCTGGAGCAGATCGAACTGGCCGACCGGCTGGGCATCGATCATGCCTGGGCCGTCGAGCATCACTTCCTCGAGGAATATTCCCATTGCTCGGCCTCGGAAGTGTTCCTCGCCGCCGCCGCCGGCCGCACCAAGAACATCCGTCTCGGCCACGGCATCCGCCAGGTGATCGCCAACTACAACCACCCCGCCCGCACCGCCGAAGCGGTCGCCATGCTCGATCTGGTGTCGAACGGCCGCGCCGATTTCGGCATCGGCGAGGGCGCCACGCGGCTGGAGCTGGGCGGCTTCAAGATTTCCGCCCGCGAGAAACGCGCCATGTCGCTGGAGGCGGCCGAGCAGGTCGCCAACATGATGGTGATGGAGCCGTATCCCGGCTTCGAGGGCAAATCCTTCTCCATGCCGGCCCGCAACGTGCTGCCCAAGCCGCTGCAGAAGCCGCACCCGCCGATGTGGATGGCCTGCACCAACCGCGACACGATCAAGGTCGCGGCCAGCCTGGGGCTCGGCGCGCTGGCCTTCTCCTTCCTCGATCCGGAGGAAGCCAAGCACTGGGCCGACATCTACTATGGCATCATCAAGAGCGACCAGTGCGTGCCGATCGGCCATCGCGTCAATGCCAACATCGCCATGGTGTCGGCCTTCTCGATCCATCCCGACAAGCAGGAAGCGATCCGGCGCGGCCAGGAAGGCTTCGAGTTCTTCGGCTACGCCATCAACGCGCTGGTGGCGCAGGACGTCCGCCCCGGCCGCTCGCAGCTCTTCAAGGATTTCCAGGACCGGCGCGCCTCGGGCAACATCCAGCTCGGCCGCGACCTGAATTCTGCGCCCGGCATCGGCACGCCGCAGGAACTGGCGCAGCACATCCGCAATTTCGAGGATGTCGGCATCGACCAGGTGATTTTCCTGCAGCAGGCCGGAAACAACAGGCACGCCGACATCTGCGCCTCGCTCGAACTCTTCGCCAGCGACGTGCTGCCCGAGTTCGCCGCCAAGCGCGAGCTGCGCGACGCCCGCAAGGAGAAGGAGCTGGCGCCCTACATCGAGGCGGCGCTGAAGCGCAAGAAAGGCATGAAGCCGCTCGCCGAGCACGAAATCCCGGTCGTCGAGGCCTCGGTCAAGAAGGCGCAGATCAAGTAGCGCCTCTGCCGCCGCTACTTCCAGTGCGGCGGGCGGGTGTTGCGCACGTGGTCGTTGGCCTCGATGCGGGCGAACCATTCCGACAAGGCGGGACCGAAGGACAGCGTCGCGCCGGCCGGGCCGGCGCGGGTTATGAAGCGCGTCACCAGCGCCAGAATGGGGAACACGGTGATGTCGACCGCCGACAGCGCCGGGGTCTTGGGCTGGTTTTCGATTTCGGCATTCCAGAAATCCAGCTCGGCCTGCAGTCCGGCCGCCGCCGTCGCGAACGCGCCGGCATCGCGTTCTCCTTCGGCGGCGAACAGCAGCTCGGCCAGCTCCTCCATGCGCCGCGCCAGGTAGTTGTCGGCTTCGCGGACCATCTGGCGCTGGCGGGCGCGGGCCTTCGGCTCCTTGGCGAATAGCCGGTTGCCGGCGCCCTCGCGTTCGTCGAGATACTCGACGATGGCCGCCGATTCGCGCAGCACCAGGTCGCCCTCGACGATCACCGGCACGCGCTGGCGCGGATTGAGCGCCACGAACTCCGGCTGCTGCAGATCGCCGGCGTCGAACGACAGCAGCTTCATCTCGTAGGGGATGCGCCTGACGTCGAGCGCCAGCCAGACGCGCCAGGCATACGGCGAACCGGACGCGTAGTAGAAGGCGATCGGCGCGCTCATGCCGGCAGATTCTTCATGTCGGCGGCCCGCCACAGATACCAGCTCGCGACCGAGCGGTAAGGGCTCCAGCGCCGGCCGCGCTTCTCCATGTCTTTTTTGCTTGGCAGCTTGCGCTTGCGATCGATCACGGCGATGCCTTTCTGCAGTCCGTAATCGTCCAGCGGCAATATGTCGGGCCGCCCCAGCCGGAACATCAGCAGCATCTCCACCGTCCAGCGGCCAATGCCCCTGACCTGCGTCAGGCTCTCGACGATCCGGGCATCGTCCATGGTGCGCAGGTCCTTCAGGGTCGGAATCTGCCCGTCGCAGGCCTTGCGCGCCAGGTCGCGCAGCGCCGCCGCCTTGGCGCCGGAGAGCCCGGCGCTGCGCAGCCTCGCATCGGAGGCACGCAGCAATTGCTGTGGAGTCGGCGCGTTGTGGCCATGCGGGAACAGTCCGCGCACACGCGCGAAAATCGTGGCGGCGGCCTTGGCGGTGAGCTGCTGGTAGACGATGGCTTCGGCCAGCGCGATGAACAGGCTCTGCGTGCCGGCAATCTGCAGGCGGCAGGGGCCGACGATGTCGATGACCCGCGCCAGGGCCGGATCGGCGGCGCGCAGATAGGCCACCGCCGCTGTGTAATCGGGCGCGCCACTTTCGTCGCTCTCGGCCTCATCGCCGGGATGCGCGCCTTCGATGGTGAGCAGCTTCAGCTTGGTGGCGATGCCGCCATTGGCCGAGAAGCCGCCCAGCTTGCGCCCCGCCGCCAGCACGCGATGGCACGGCACGATCAGCGGGAAGGGATTGCGGCCCATGGCCTGGCCGACGGCGCGGGCGGCGCCTTTGCGGCCGACCCTGTCGGCGATCTCGCCATAGCTTAGGGTGCTGCCGGGCGGGATCGAGCGGGCGAACTGGTAGACTTCGCGGTGGAAGCCCGGCACGCCGTTCATGTCCAATGCGATGGCGGAAAGATCGCGCTTCTCGCCGCGCAGCAGGGCCGCGATCTCGTCGATGGCGCGCTGCACCTTCTGCGGCGGCTTGCCGGGTTGCGCGGCCGGCGACCGACGCAGCAGCTTCGCCTGCGTTTCGCTGTCGTTGCGCTCGGGCAGCTGCAGGCCGGTGACGCCATTATTGCCCCAGCTGATGCCGCACCGCCCTATGTCGGTATCGAACAGCGCGTAGCCCGTTCCCGTCATGGC
Organism: Rhodospirillaceae bacterium; assembly: GCA_040255215.1. Taxonomy (GTDB): domain Bacteria; phylum Pseudomonadota; class Alphaproteobacteria; order Reyranellales; family JAQSWP01; genus JAQSWP01. The sequence continues at coordinate 2,171 of JBDZUM010000031.1, read as the reverse complement.
TTCTCTCCCCGAATTTGCGAAGCCTAGCGCAGTGGCGGCAAAGTCAGAAGCGGACTCATGCGCCGCGCCTGCGGGCGGTGAATTCGACCAGCTTGCGCCAGGTTTTGCCGCCATCGCTCGACGCCTCGCCGCGCCACAGGAAATAGTCGTCGCTCCTGTCGCGAAAGCTCCAGCGTATGGCGTCGCCTGCCTCGTTGCGACCGAGCTGGACGATGTCCGGCCCGTCGGCGCGCCCGATCATGGTGGAATAGGTCTGCGATGCGGGGTCGGTGTACTGGATGTGCCAGGCGTCGATGCGCGGGTCGTAGGTGCGCAAGGTGGTGCCGTAGAACAGCTCGGCGGCGGGCGTCGCATCGCGCCCGGCGCCGCGGCCGGGCACGATCCAGACATCCTGGATCGCCCGGCCTTCCAGCACCCAGCCGAAATGCCATTCGCCATCGCGCTGTCGCGTCGTGCCGTCCTCGAAATAGCGGGTGACCACGAGATCCCACGAGCCGACGAATCGACCATAGATATCCATATTTCGACCACGCTCCGGCGCCGGGCTGCCGGCCTGCAGGGCGTCGAGGAACGCGGTTGTCACGCCGCGTTCCGTTCGAATTTCCGCCGCATCGCCTGGCAGCCATCCTCCATCATGCGGTCGATCGCCGCGACGTAGCTGTCCGGCAGGATATCGGCCTGCCAAACTACTCGCGTGCGATCGCCGGCGGCGGCGAGCTGGAAGCTGGCGTTGTGATGCGACAGCCGCCCGCCCTTGACGGAATAGACCAGCCGGTGCGCCTGCGGGTCTATGGTGACGAGCTGCTCGTTGGCAACCAGCCCGTTGGCGAAGGTGACGGTGCGGCCGCCATCGTTGGCCTCGCACGCGACCACGAAGCCCGTGGCGATGCGTCGGTCGACCGCGTGGAAATCGGCGAAGGCCTCCCAGGCCTGCGCCAGCGGCACGTCGAGCGTCAGCTCCTTCCTGATCGTTGCCATGACCGCCTCAGCCCTTGGCGCCGCAATAGGCTTCGATGCGATAGCCGTCGGGATCGACGGCGAAGGCGGCGTAGTAATTGGGGCCGTAGTCGCCGCGCAGGCCGGGCTTGCCGTTGTCCTTGCCGCCGCTCTTCAGCGCCGCCGCGTGGAAGGCATCGACGCTCTTGCGCGAGGGCGCGTCGAAACAGAAATGCAGGCCGGAGGCGTTGTCGGCCGGCACCGGCTTGCCGGTAGCGCCGAGCCACAGTTCGACGGCGTCCTTGCCGTAGCCCAGCGAGCCTTCGCTTTCGCTGAGGCACTTGTAGCCCAGCGGCTTGAGAGCGGCGTCGTAGAAGGATTTGGCGCGCGCGATGTCGCGAACGCCGATCGAGACGTGGTTGAGCATGGTGGGGTCCTCTTGACCGGGTTGGAACGAATTCTAACTACATAACCGGTTATATGGTTAGAATTCCGTCCTTGCCTTGTCAACGCCCTTGGCTGTTAATAACCCGCGATGAAGTCATCCACCCGCCAACCCCTTGAAACCATGACGATTCCGGCACCGGGCGAGACCCTGTGCCTGGATTACGTCAACACCCGTTACTGGCGCGGCAGCGACGAGCAGACCGAAACCCTGGGCGACGTGGCGGCGCTGGCTTCCTGGGCCGGTCGCGAGGGCGGGCTGCCGGCCGAGCGGGCCCGCGAGTTCGGCGACTGGGCCGGCGCCCATCCGACCAAGGCGGCCCGTCTCTTCGATCGCGCCATCCTGCTGCGCGAAGCCATGCAGCGGCTGTTCGCCGCCGTGGCCGATCAGCGGCCGGTGCCCGATCTCGACGTGGCGCTGCTCAACGAGGCGCTGGCCGAGGCGCCGGCGCGCGACGGGCTGTCGCGCGTGCGCGGCGCGTTCGGCTGGCTAGTGCCGCGCGGCGAGTTCACCGCGCCGGCGCTGCTGGCCCCGGTACTGTGGTCGGCGGCCGACCTGCTGCTGAAAGGCGATCCCGAGCGCATCCGCCAATGCGCCAACGAAAAGTGCCGCTGGCTGTTCGTCGACGTCAGCAAGAGCGGCGCACGACGCTGGTGCCAGATGAATTCCTGCGGCAACCGCGCCAAAGCGCAGCGCCACTACCACCGCCGCAAACGCGGGTAGAGTCGGTCGCCGCTAGCTGCTGCGCGCGTTGAGCGGCTGCAGGCGCGTGACGTGGCCCATCTTGCGG
>JBDZUM010000030.1:6310-34113 GCA_040255215.1 Rhodospirillaceae bacterium | reverse complement strand
CCGGCGAACACCGACACGCCGCCATGCGCCTTGGCGACGTTGTTGATGAGTTCCATGATGGTCACGGTCTTGCCGACGCCGGCGCCGCCGAACAGGCCGATCTTGCCGCCCTTGGCGTAGGGCGCCAGCAGGTCGATGACCTTGATGCCGGTGACGAGAATCTGCGCTTCGGTCGACTGCTCGACGAAATCCGGCGCGGCGCGATGGATCGGCAGGCTCTTCTTGGCGTTGACCGGGCCGCGCTCGTCGATCGGCTCGCCGATGACGTTGATGATGCGGCCCAGCGTCTCGGGGCCGACCGGCACCTGGATGGCGTTGCCCGAGTCGACGACCTTCTGGCCGCGCACCAGACCGTCGGTCGTGTCCATGGCGATCGTGCGCACCGTCGACTCGCCCAGATGCTGCGCGACTTCAAGCACCAGCGTCTTGTCGTCGTGCTGCACGTGCAGCGCGTTCAGAATGGCCGGCAGCTCGCCTTCGAACTGCACGTCGACCACCGCGCCGGTGACCTGGGTAATCTTGCCGATGTTGTTGCCTGCCATGATGACGCCCTCGCGGGTTGCTTGTCTCTAATTGAACGGGATCTACAGCGCTTCGGCGCCGGAGATGATTTCGATGAGTTCCTTGGTGATGACGGCCTGACGCTGGCGGTTGTAGCTCTGCGTCAGCCCGTTGATCATGTCGCCGGCGTTGCGCGTGGCGTTGTCCATCGCCGACATCCGCGCGCCCTGCTCGGAAGCCGCGTTCTCCAGCAGCGCCCGGAACATCTGGACCCGCAGGTTGCGCGGCAGAAGTTCGGCCAGAATGCGCTCCTCGCTCGGCTCGAAGACGTAGACCGCCTTGGCTTCGCCGGTCGTCGTCTCGACCGGCGTCTCGGCCGGCGGCGGCAGCGGCACGAGCTGCTGCACGGTGACGATCTGGCTGATGGCCGACTTGAAGCGGTTGTAGATCACCGTCGCGACGTCGAACTCGCCGGCGGCGAACATGGTCGCGACCCGGTCGGTGACGCGCACCGCATCGCCGAACGCCAGCCGCTTGCGGCCGACCTCGTCGATGGTGCCGACGATCAGCGAGGCGAAGTCGCGGCGCAGCTGGTCGCGGCCCTTGCGGCCGACGCACAGGATGCGGACTTCCTTGCCCTCGGCGATCAGGGTGCGGACGACGCGGCGAGCCTCGCGCACGATCGAGGAATTGAACGAGCCGCACAGGCCGCGATCGGACGTCGCCACGATGATCAGGTGCCGCTGGTCCGAGCCGGTGCCGGCTAGCAGCGCCGGGGCGCCGGCCATGCCGCGCACGTTGGCGGCGAGCGATGCCAGCATCCGCTCCATGCGCTCGGCATAGGGCCGCGCCGCCTGGGCCTGCTCCTGCGCGCGGCGCAGCTTGGCCGCCGCCACCATCTTCATGGCCTTGGTGATCTTCTGCGTCGAGCGGACGCTTCGGATCCTCAGGCGATATTCCTTCAAGCTCGGCATGTCCCGCTCCGCCTCGCGCCGTTCCCGGCCTCAGTGTTTCAGGATCAGGCGAACTTGCGAACGAAGCCTTCGAGGAAGGCCTTCAGCTTGTTCTCGGTTTCCGGCGACAGCTGCTTCTCGTTGCGCACCGTCTCCAGGATGCCGTCGCCCGAGGCCCGCAGCTCGTCGAGCATCTTCTGCTCGAACTCGTTGATGCGGGCGGTCGGGATGGCGTCGAGATAGCCGCGCACGCCGGCGAAGATCGCCGCGACCTGCTCCTCGACCGGCATCGGCTTGAACTGCGGCTGCTTCAGCAGCTCGGTCAGGCGCGCGCCGCGATTGAGCAGCTTCTGCGTCGAGGCGTCGAGGTCGGAGGCGAACTGCGCGAAGGCGGCCATCTCGCGATACTGCGCCAGTTCCAGCTTGATCGAGCCGGCGACCTGCTTCATCGCCTTGATCTGCGCGGCCGAACCGACGCGGCTGACCGAGAGGCCGACGTTAATGGCCGGGCGGATGCCCTGGTAGAACAGTTCGGTCTCGAGGAAGATCTGGCCGTCGGTGATCGAGATCACGTTGGTCGGAATGTAGGCCGAGACGTCGCCGGCCTGGGTTTCGATGACCGGCAGCGCCGTCAGCGAGCCCGCACCGTTGTCGTCGTTCATCTTGGCGGCGCGCTCGAGCAGGCGCGAATGCAGGTAGAACACGTCGCCGGGATAGGCTTCGCGGCCCGGCGGGCGGCGCAGCAGCAGCGACATCTGGCGATAGGCGACGGCCTGCTTGGACAGATCGTCGTACACGATCAGCGCATGCATGCCGTTGTCGCGGAAGAACTCGCCCATGGTGCAGCCGGTGTAGGGCGCCAGGAACTGCAGCGGCGCCGGCTCGGAAGCGGTGGCGGCGACGACGATCGAGTATTCCATCGCGCCGGCGTCTTCCAGCGTCTTGACGATCTGCGCCACGGTCGAGCGCTTCTGGCCGACGGCGACGTAGATGCAGTAGAGCTTCTTCGATTCGTCGCCGCTGGCGTTGATGCCCTTCTGGTTGATGAAGGTGTCGATGGCGACGGCGGTCTTGCCGGTCTGGCGATCGCCGATGATCAGCTCGCGCTGGCCGCGGCCGACCGGCACCAGGCTGTCGATGGCCTTGAGGCCGGTCTGCATCGGCTCGTGCACCGACTTGCGCGGAATGATGCCCGGCGCCTTGACCTCGACGCGGCGGCGATCGGCGCCCTGGATCGGGCCCTTGCCGTCGATCGGATTGCCCAGCGCGTCGACGACGCGGCCCAGCAGGCCCTTGCCGACCGGCACGTCGACGATGGTGCCGGTGCGCTTGACGGTGTCGCCTTCGCGGATCGAGCGGTCGTCGCCGAAGATCACGACGCCAACATTGTCGACCTCGAGGTTCAGCGCCATGCCCTTGATGCCGCCGGGGAACTCGACCATCTCGCCGGCCTGGACGTTGTCCAGGCCGTAGACGCGCGCGATGCCGTCGCCGACCGACAGCACCTGGCCGACCTCGGCCACTTCGGCCTCGGTGCCAAAATTGGCGATCTGCTGCTTGAGAATCGCCGAAATTTCGGAGGCGCGGATATCCATCACCCAACTCCCTTCATGGCAAGCTGCAGACGCTGCAGCTTGGTGCGTATCGAAGAATCGAACATGCGCGAGCCGACCTTGACGACCAGCCCGCCCAGAATTTCCTGATCGACGCGCGCGTCGATCGTAACCTTGCCGCCGACCATGCCGCGCAGCACGTCGGCCAGCCTGGCCTGCTGCTGCTCGTTGAGCGGCGTGGCGGAAACGACTTCGGCCGTGGTCTCGCCGCGACGGCGCGACAGTTCGGCCAGGAAAGCGGCGATCATGCCGGGCAGCGCGGCCAGACGGCGCTTCTGCGCGACGACACCGACGAAATTGGCGGTCAGCGAGGAAATCTGCAGCGACTGCGCCACGGCCATGATCGCCTTGCTCTGGCTGTCGCGGCTCAGCACCGGGCTGGCGATCAGCCGCTTGAGATCGGAACTGGCGTCGATCGCGGCCCGCAGGGTCGTCAGATCGTTCGCAACGGCATCGAGTTGCTTGGCCTCGTCGGCAAGATCGAAAAGAGCGCTGGCATAGCGCTGGGCAAGGCTTGATCGACCGGAGGCCTCGGCAGTCATTTTCCGTCCGTTCCCAACTTCGGCTGAGAGTAAGATAAGAGGCTGATTTTAAAGGTGTTTTCGCAACCTACCGCAGCCCGTTCCTACCCCCGGCGCGACGGCGAGCGTTTGGTAACACACGCTCTATTGCGTTGCAAGCGGACTTGGCGCGCCAAAAGGCCACTCACGTCGATCCGACGAAGCCCAAACAACGTCTTGAAATCAAAGGAAACTATAGGGATCGACATCGACCTGCAGACGCACCGATCCAGGCAGCGAAACCGACGCTAGCCACTGCAGCAAAATGGCCTGGATGTCGACCTCGCGGCGGGTCTTGAGCAACAGGCGGCGGCGATGCCGCCCGCGCAACAAGGCCAGCGGCGCCGGGGCCGGCCCCAGCACCCTGACCCCTTCGAAATGCGGCGCCGCCGATGCCAGGGCGCGGGCCGCCGCATCGACCTGGCTCTCGTCGGCCGAGGACAGGATCAACGCCGCCAGCCGGCCATAGGGCGGCATGCCGGCAGCGGCACGGGCCTGTTTTTCGGCCGACAGGAAGCGCTCGCGCTGGCCGCTGGCCAGCGCCTGGATGACGGGATGCTCGGGCTGCCAGGTCTGCAGCAGCGCCTTTCCATCGCCATTGGCCCGGCCGGCGCGACCGGCGACCTGGTACAGCAGCTGGAAGGTGCGCTCGGCGGCGCGCAGATCGCCGCCCGACAGGCCGAGATCGGCGTCGCCCACGCCGACCAGCGCCAGATCGGGAAAATGATGGCCCTTGGCGACGATCTGGGTGCCGATCACCAGATCGACCTCGTGCTCGGCGATCTGGCGGATCAGTTCCTGCGCCGCCCGCGGACCGCCGATCAAATCGGAGGCCAGCACCATGGCGCGCGCTTCCGGGAAGTGCAGGCGGACCTCCTCGTGCAGCCGCTCGACGCCGGGTCCGCAGGCGACGAGGCTGTCCTCGGCGCTGCAGGAAGGGCAGTGCGTCGGCCGCGCCTGGTTGAAACCGCAATGGTGGCAGATCAGCCGGCCGCGGAACCGATGCTCCACCAGCCAGGCCGTGCAGTTGGGGCATTCGACGCGATGGCCGCAGGTGCGGCACAGGGTCAGCGGCGCATAGCCGCGTCGGTTGATGAACAGCAGCGCCTGCTTGCCTGCCTGCAAAGTGCCGGCAATAGCCTGCAGCAGCGGCGGCGACAGGAACTGTCCGCGTTGCGGCGGGTGACGGCGCAGGTCGATCGCCTCGATGCTCGCCATCGCCGCCCCGCCGTGGCGCGCTGGCAAATGCTGCAGCGCATAGCGGCCGCTCTCCGCGTTGACGACAGATTCGAGCGACGGCGTCGCCGACACCAGAATCGCCGGCGCGTTCTCCAGTCGCGCCCGCACGATCGCCATGTCGCGGGCGTTGTAGATGACGCCGTCCTCCTGCTTGAAGGCGCTTTCGTGCTCCTCGTCGACGACGATCAGCCCGAGATCGCGAAACGGCAGAAAGAGCGCCGAACGGGCGCCGACCACGACCCGCGCCGCGCCCGACTGCACCGCACGCCAGCCGCGCCGGCGCTCCAGCCCGGTCAGGTCGGAATGCCATTCGCAGGGCAGCGCGCCGAAGCGTTGCTCGAAGCGACGCAGCCACTGCGCCGACAGCGCTATTTCCGGCAGCAGCACCAGAACCTGGCGTCCCTGGCGCAGCGCGGCGGCGACGGCCTCGAAATAGACTTCCGTCTTGCCCGCGCCCGGCACGCCGTCGAGCAGCGTGACGGCGAAATCGCGTTCCTCGACGGCGGCAACCAGTGCCCGCGCCGCTTCGGCCTGGGATCCCGACAGTTCGGGGCCGGGATGGGCAGGGTCGGGCTGTTGCGGTAGCGGTTCGATCGTCTGCCATTCAGGTTCGATCAGGCCTGCCGTCTGCATGCCCTTGACGACGCCGACGCCGATGCCAGCGGCGCGGGCGATGTCGGCCGCCGGCAAGGCCGGCGCCTCGGCCATGAATTGCAGCGCCCGCTTGCGGGCTGGCGTCAGCTTCACGTCGGCCGGCGGTGTACCCGGGGGCAGACGATAGAGCAGCGTCGGTTTGGCCGGCAGCAGCGCGTCGGGCACGCTCATCGCCATGCGCAGCACGGCTCCCGGCGGCGACAGCGTGTAGCGCGCGATCCAGTCGATCAGCCGCCGCATGGCCGGCGCCATCGGCTGGGTCGGCAGTTTGCCGGCGATCGGCTTGATGCGCTCGGCCGCCAGCGCCGCCGTGCCCTCGCCCCAGACGACCCCAATCAGCCGGCGACGGCCTAGCGGCACCTCGACGAAGTCGCCCTCGGCGATCCTCATGTCGGCTGGAATGGCATAGTCGTAGCCGTCGCCCACAGGCAACGGCAGCAGCACGCGGGCGCGGCTGGACAAGGCCCGCTCGACGTTTTCCCCAGCCGCGCTTGAACTGCGCTCGGCCAGCGCTTGCCGCTCGGGGGGCGTTTGACTAGAAAGATCGGCAGGCGGCGGACGCGACATGGCGGCACTTTAGGCGGCTGCGTCCGGCCTCGCCACAAGCCGGCAGACCCTGCTCTGGAGCATCACCATGAAATTCTTCGTCGATACTGCCGATGTGGCGGAAATCCGCGATCTCGCCGCCTCCGGCCTGCTCGACGGCGTCACCACCAACCCCTCGTTGATGGCCAAGACCGGGCGGCCGATGCTCGACGTCATCCGCGAGATCGCCGATCTGGTGCCGGGCCCGGTCAGCGCCGAGGTTACTGCGACCGACGCGCCGACGATGATCAAGGAAGGCAAGAAGCTGCATGCCATCGGCATCGGCCGCAACAACAACATCGCCGTCAAGGTGCCGCTGACGCCGGACGGGCTCAAGGCCTGCAAGGCCTTCAGCTCCGAAGGCATCATGGTCAACGTCACGCTGTGCTTCTCGGCGGCGCAGGCCATTCTCGCCGCCAAGGCCGGCGCCGCCTTCGTCTCGCCCTTCGTCGGCCGCCTCGACGATATCGGCGAGAACGGCATGGCGCTGATCGCCGACATCGTCGAGATCTACAACCAGTTCCCCTCCTTCCAGACCGAGGTGCTGGTAGCGTCCGTGCGCGGGCCGCAGCATGTCGTCGAGGCGGCCAAGCTCGGCGCCGACGTCGCCACCGTGCCGCCGAACATTCTGCGCCAGCTGTTCTCGCATCCGCTGACCGACAAGGGGCTGGCGGCGTTCCTGGCCGACTGGGCCAAAACCGGCCAGTCGATCCTTTGAGCACGGGCCGCACGCAGCGTTCGCGCCAGGCCCGCGTCCGGTGTAAGCTGCCGGACGGCAAAGCACAGAGTACCGATGTCGCAGCACAGTGAATCGACCCGCAAGGCAAGCGCCGGCCTGACGGCCGCCGACGTCGCCGCCTATTTGCGGGCGCACCCCGATTTTCTCGTCGAGAATCCCGACCTGATCGAAGCCCTGACGCCGCCGGTCCGACGCAACGGCGACGGCGTCATCGACATGCAGCACTTCATGCTGGAGCGCCTGCGCAAGGAAGTCGACCGGCTGCGCTCGTACCAGAGCGAGCTGATCAACACCACGCGCACCAACCAGTCGGTGCAGATGCGCATCCACGCCGCCGTGGTCGCCATCATCGCCGCCGACAGCTTCGAGCGGCTGATCAACCTGGTGACGCGCGAACTGGCGGGCCTGCTCGACGTCGATGTCGTCACGCTGAGCGTGGAGACTAGCGCCCAAGGCGGCACGCCGGCGACGCCTGGCGTCATGTTGCTGGCGCCGGGCTCGGTCGACGCGGTGCTGGGCCGCGGCCAGCCGGCCCGCCTGCGCTCGGGCACGCCGGGCGATCCGGCGATCTTCGGGCCGCTGGCGCATCAGATCCAGTCGGCCGCCCTGGTCCGCATCAAACCGAGTGCCGGGGCGCCCGACGGCGTGCTGGCGTTCGGCTCGCACGATCCCAACGGCTTCAGCGAGGACCAGTCGACCGAGCTGCTGTTCTTCCTCGCCCAGGTGCTGGAGCACACAATCAGGGCATGGCTCGACCTGCCGGCCTGATCCTCGCCGCAGAAGCCGATGTGGCGAACGCCGCCGCGGCATGGCGGGACTGGCTTGCCGACGAAAAGCGCATGGCCGCCGCGACGCTCGAGGCCTATGGCCATGACCTCGCCGATTTCATCGCCTTCGTCGCGGGCCATCGCGGCGCCGGCGTCGGTCTCGAGACCCTGCGAAGCCTGACCCAGGCCGATTTCCGCGCCTGGCTAGCCGCGCGCGCTGGCAGGGGCCTGGCGCGCAGCTCGACCGCGCGCAGCCTGTCGACCGTGCGCAACTTCTATCGCTTCCTCGATCGGCGCGGCCTGTGCGCCAACGCCGCGATCGGCGCGCTGCGCACGCCGAAGCTGCCGCGCTCGGTGCCCAAGGCGCTGACGGTCGAGGAGGCGGACGACCTGGTCGGCGAGATCGAGCAGATGTCGGACGAACCCTGGATCGGCGCGCGCGATACCGCGATCGTTATGCTGCTCTATGGCGCGGGCCTGCGCATCGGCGAGGCGCTCGGCCTGACGCGCGAAACGCTGGCGCGTCTGGCGAGCGGATCGGAGTCGCTGCTCGTCACCGGCAAGGGCAGCAAGCAGCGCGTGGTGCCGATCCTGCCGGCGGTGCGCGAGGCTGCCTCGACCTATCTGCGGCTGTGCCCCTATGAACTGCCGGCGAAGGAACCGGCGTTCCGTGGCGCGCGCGGCAAGCCGCTCGATCCCGCCATCGTCCAGCGCGCCATCGCCAGGCTGCGCGGCATGCTGGGCCTGCCGGAGACCGCGACGCCGCATGCGTTGCGGCATTCCTTCGCCACCCATCTGCTGGGCGCGGGCGGCGATCTGCGCTCGATCCAGGAATTGCTGGGACACGCCTCGCTGTCGACGACGCAACGCTATACCGCCGTCGATGCCGCGCGCCTCGGGGCTATCTACGCAAACGCCCATCCCCGCGCCCGGCGCAAGCCATGAGCGATCATGCGCTCGACTGGCTGGAACGCGAGGCCGCTGCCGCCAGTGACGTTACCGCGCTGTACGCCTCGTTCTGCGCCATGCTGCTGCGCATGGACGTGCCCCTGTGGCGCTCCAATCTCGGACTGGAAACGCTGCATCCCGACACCAGCGGCACGTTCCTGGTCTGGCGCGAGGGAGCGATCACCCACGGCGCCGCGCCGCGTTCGGGCGAGCAGGTGACGCAGGCCTATGTCAACAGCCCGACCCGGTACGTCGACGACACCGGAGAAATCTTCCGTCGCCGTCTCGACCGGCCGCATCCGGACGTGCCGCTGATGGACGAACTGCGCGAGCAGGGCGTTACCGACTATTGCATGTATCCGCTGCACTTCCTCGACGATGCGCGCACGGCGGTCTGCTCGATCGCCACCACGCGCGAGGGCGGTTTCAGCGACGACGATCTGGCGAAAGCCGGCCGCGCCGTGGCGCTGATGAGCCCGATGGCCGAACGCTTCGTGCTGCGCGAGATCTCGCACAACCTGCTGAATTCCTATCTCGGACCGACCGCCGGCAAGCGCGTCTACGCCGGACAGATCGAGCGCGGCGATTCCTACACCATCACGGCCGCCATCTGGTGCTGCGACCTGCGCGGCTTCACGCAGCTCTCCGAATCGCTGTCGCGCATCGATACCGTCAAGCTGCTCAATCGCTGGTTCGACAGCATCGGCCGCGCCGTCACCGACAATGGCGGCGAGATCCTGAAATTCATGGGCGACGGCATGCTCGCGGTCTTCCCCGTGCTCGAAACGCCGGAAGACACCTGCGCCCGCGCCCTGATCGCGGCGGAACAGGCGGTCGCCAACCACAACGAACTGAATGCCGACCTGCTGGCGGCCGGCGAAGGCATCTTCCTGCGCTTCGGGCTGGCGTTGCATCTGGGCGAGGTCGAGTTCGGCAATGTCGGCGCCGACGACCGGCTGGACTTCACCGTCATCGGCCCCGCCGTCAACCAGGCGAGCCGACTGGAGAGCCTGACCAAGGAGATTGGCCGCACCGTGGTGTTCTCCGATTCCTTCGCCGCCGCGGTACCGGAAAAGCTGACAAGCCTGGGCCGGTACAGTCTGCGCGGCCTGGCCGAGGCATCCGAGGTTTTCGGCTTCTAGGTTCGCGGCGCCAGCTTGGCGACGGCGAAACTGCCCAGCGCGGCGCCCGCCCCCATGGTAACGAAGGCCAGCGCCCAGGCCATCACGCCGCCGCCGGCCAGATCGAGCACGACGCCGACCACCAGCGGTCCGACAAAGGAAACGCCAATGCCGAGCGTCGAATGGACCGCCATGGTGGCGCCCTGCTGGTGCGATGGCGCGGCCGAAATGGCGCCGGCGGTGAGCGAGCCGGAATCGGCCGTCACCGTCACGGCGTAGAGCAGCACGGCAGCCACTGCCAGCCAGTACGAAAGGCCGGCGGCAAAGCCGATGCCGCAGGATAGCAGCGCCGAGACGGCGAGGATTGCCGTCACGACCCGGCGTCGCCCGAAGCGCAGCGACAATTCGTTGCCCAGGATGCTCGACGGCACGCCGATCACCGTAACGATCGCGGCGATGACGGTGGCGCTGACGGTCGGCTCGCCGCCGGCGCGGGCTGCGGCAAAAGCCATGAATGCGACGATCCAGGCGCGCATCGCCATCAGCTCGTGGCAATGGCCGGTGTAGCCCAGGATGTAGCCCAGAGCGGCCTTGTTGGCGAAGACGGGGCGGAAATCCAGCAGCCGGCCATGGGCGACCGCGGCTGTCGGACGCTTGGGTCGCAGCATGGCCAGCATCAGCAGCAGGGCAGCCGCTGGTCCGGCGGCTGCGAAATAGAAAGCAGCCTGCCAGCCCAAGGCCGCCTGCGCCTCGCCGGCCAGGAGGAAGGAGAGCCCGACGCCCAGCGAATAGCTGGAGGTGTAGAGCACCATGCCGCGCGACGGCACTGGCGAATCGTTGCGGTCGTTGAGCGCCTTGAGACCGGGCATGTAGGACCCCGCCAGGCCGATGCCGCCCAGGGTGCGCCACAGCATGGCGCTCCAGAAGCCGTCGGCGAAGACCGCGAAGCCGAACGTCGCCAATGCGCCAAGCAGGCACCCCGCCAACAGCACCAGCCGCGCATCGTAACGATCGGTCAGGGCCGTCAGCACCGGCACGGTCAGCATGTAGCCGAGATAGTAGGAGCCGCTGATCCAGCCGGCCTCGGTGTTGCTCAAGCTCCACTCGGCGACGAAACCGGGCACCAGCGCGGGAAACGTCGCCATGGGCAGAAGATAGAGGACTTCAGCCAGGCAGATGGTGAGGATCAGGGGCAGGCCGCGCATGCGGCGGCGACTGTAGCAGAGCGCGACCCGAACGAGTCCGGCGTCGGCGTCAGGACGGGTTTGCCGATTTGGCCTGACTGGCGCTGCGTGGCGCGGTGCGTTCGGCGAGATCGTGGAGATCCTTCGGCGCCCAGCGGTGATGGCTGCCGGCATCGATCTTTTTCGACAGCCATGGCCAGCGCTCGCGCGCCCAGCGGATCACGCGCCGGGCGATTTCCGATTCGCGGGCGAACAGATAGAGCGCGATGACGAAGAATATCCAGCCCTGCAGGATCGGCAGCAGAGAGCCCACCACCGCCATGGCAAGGCAGAGGAAAGCGAGGGTCAGCAGCAGCGGTTTGCGGATGGCGGCGCGCATTCAGGCGATATGGTCCATCGAATGTGGCAAAACAAGATCGTCCTAAAGCCAGCGCAACTCGGATTTCAGGCTGAATTTCCCCAGCAGCGCCGACAGGCGCGCACCGAGCGCGGCTCTCTCGGCTTCCGGTATGCCGCCGACGCCGATCGTCGCCAGCGTTCCGACACCCGCCCGTTCGCCGACCTCGACCTCGAAGACCGCGCCGGCCAGGTCGAGGGCCTGCAGCCTCGCCAGCAGCACCTCGCGGGCGACGCGCCAGCGCAAGGCCGGCTTGAACACCTTGCCGACGCCGGTGACGGGAATGGCATCGACGACATGCACCGCTTTGGGCAACGCGGGACGTTCGGCGATGGTTCCGGCCAGATGGTCGAGCAATTCCTGCGACGTGACGCTATGGCCCGGGCGCAGGCTGACGAACAGGGCCGGCAGTTCGCCGGCATATTCGTCCGGCATGCCGACCGCGGCGGCGATGAGCACCGCGGGATGCGACGTCGCGGCTTCCTCGATGATGGCGGGATCGATGTTGTGGCCGGAGCGGATGATCAGGTCCTTCGAGCGGCCGGTGACGAACAGCCAGCCTTCGGCATCGATATGGCCGAGATCGCCGCTGAGCAGCCAGCCGTCTCCGACGAAGGTGCCCGTGTCGTGGCGGTTGTCGCGATAGCCGGGCGACACGTGCGGTCCCCTGATGGCCAGAACGCCGCTTTCGCCCGCTCCGCAGAAGCTCGCGATGCCGCCCTCGCCGTCGAGACGGACCATGACGATTTCCTCGAACGGCAGGCGCAGACCGGCCGACCCGACGCGATTGGCGGCATGGCGCGGCACGATGGTCGTGATGCCGGCGCATTCGGTCATGCCGAAAACCTGGCGGATCGGGCGTCCGAAGCGCCGCTCGAATTCCACCGCCGTCTCGATCGGCAGCGCCTGGCCGCCGGAACAGGCGAATTTGAAGCGCGAAATATCGGCATCGCCGACCGGCACTTCGAGCAGCGCCGCCATCGAGGTCGGCACGCCGCCGATCCAGGTAACGCCGTGACGCTCGAGAATCCGCCAGTGATTGGCGATCACCGCCGGATTGCGCAACCCGCTCGGCGTCGGCAGCACGACGGTGCCACCCGAGGCGAAGGCCGCCAGGCCGAAATCGAGCGAGCCCGCGACATGGAACAGCGGCAGGCCGTTCAGCACCACGTCGTCGCGGCCGAGATCGAACATCTGCGGAATGACCCAAGCGGTGTAGCACTGGTTGGCGTGGCTGTGGCGGGCCAGCTTGGGCGAGCCGGTCGTGCCGCCAGTATGGTAGTAGGCAGCGATGCGCTCCGGCGTCGGCGGAACGACGCTCGCAAGACGATCCGAAGGCTGGCTCTCCAGCCGATCGGCGAATTGCGAAACGGAGAGGATCTGCAGGCCCGGCAACCGCTCGCGCACCGCTTCCACTTTTTGCCAGATGTCGAAGCCCGGCGTCGGGTCGAGCGCCACCAGCACCTTGGTCTGGGCGACATGCAGCAGATCGGCGATCTGATCGGGCGACAGCAGGAAATTTATCGGATTGGCGATACCGACCGTCGCCGCACCGAACAGGGCGAAATAGGTCTGCGGCAACGAGGGCAGCAGCAGCGATACGGCGTCATCGGCGCCGACGCCCAACGACGCGAACAGATTGGCAGCCTGCACGATACGCCGCTGCAATTCGGCATAGGTGAAGCGCTCGGCCGGTTGTGCGGGATCGGCATCGCGCAGATAGACCAGCGCCACGTCGTCGGGCGCGCGCTCGGCCGACTGCGCGAAGACGTCGAACACGGTCCTGGCCGGATTGAGCTCGGCATAGGACCGGCGCTCAAGCGCCTCGATATCGGCCAGACTTTCTATCCGCGAAAGCGCCCTGATCGCCACGTCGTCCCCCTGCCCTTTTCGACAGGCTAGGCAACGAAGCGCGTCAGACGCAAGCGATCACAGATGGATCGGCTTGTCCCAGGCCGCCAAGGCGGCTTCCTTGACCGCCTCGCTGACCGTCGGATGAGCGTGAACGGTGCGGGCGATATCCTCGGCCGAGGCGCGATACTCCATCGCCAGCGCGGCTTCGGCGATCATAGTGCCGGCCTCGGCGCCGATGATGTGAACGCCGAGGACCTCGTCGGTCTTGGCGTCGGTCAGGATCTTGACGAAGCCTTCGGTGCGGGCGTTGGCGCGGCTGCGCGGATCGGCGGTGAAGGGATACTTGCCCGACTTGTAGGCGACGCCGTCCTGCTTGAGCTGGTCCTCGGTGCGCCCGACGCTGGCCACTTCCGGATAGGTGTAGACGACGGCCGGGATCTTGTTGTGATCGATATGGCCGGCCTGGCCCGCGATCATTTCGACGCAAACCACCCCCTCTTCCGACGCCTTGTGGGCCAGCATCGGACCGGCGATGACGTCGCCGATGGCGTAGATGCCCGGCACGCTGGTCTGAAACTTGCCGTCGACCTCGATGCGGCCGCGGCCGTCCAGCTTGACGCCGGCCTTGTCCAGCCCAAGCCCTTCGACATAGGGCCGCCGGCCGATGCACAGCAGCACCACGTCGGTCTCCAGCGTCTCCTTGTCGCCGCCCTTGGCGGGTTCCAGGGTCAGCGTGACGCCGTTCTTGCCCTTGGCCGCGCCGGTGACCTTGCTGCCGAGCTTGAACTTCATGCCCTGCTTGCCCAGCTCGCGCTGGAACTGCTTGCCGACCTCGGAGTCCATGCCGGGCACGATGCGATCGAGGAACTCGACCACCGTCACTTCCGATCCCAGCCGCCGCCACACCGAACCCATTTCAAGCCCGATATAGCCGCCGCCGATCACCACCATGCGCTTCGGCACCGAAGCGAGCGTCAGAGCGCCGGTCGAGGTGACGATCTGCTTCTCGTCGACCTCGACGCCGGGCAGCGGCATCGATTCGGAACCAGTGGCGATGAGGATGTTTTTCGCTTCGACGCTTTCCTTGCCGCCGTCGGCCTTGGTGACGGTCGCCTTGCCGGGACCGTCGATCGACGCCGCGCCGACCAGCCAGGCGATCTTGTTCTTCTTGAACAGGAACTCGATGCCCTTGGTCGTGGCGCCGACCACCTCGTCCTTGCGCTTCAGCATGGTCGGAAGATCGAGCTTCACCTCGCCGACCTGCACGCCATGGACCGCCATGTGCTTCTGCGCATCCTCGAGCACATGCGAGGACTGCAGCAGCGCCTTGGACGGAATGCAGCCGACATTGAGACAGGTGCCGCCCAGGGTCGCCCGCTTGTCGGCGACGGCGACCTTCATGCCCAGTTGCGCGGCGCGGATGGCGGCGACGTAGCCGCCCGGCCCGGCGCCGATGACCAGCAGGTCGTAGGTTTCAGCCATGGTCAAACCTCAAGCAGCAGGCGCTCGGGATCCTCGACGCATTCCTTGACGCGCACCAGGAAGGTCACCGCCTCGCGCCCATCGACGATGCGATGGTCGTAGGACAGCGCCACGTACATCATCGGCCGGATCCTGATCTCGCCATCGACCACCATCGGCCGCGGCTGGATCTTGTGCATGCCGAGGATGCCCGATTGCGGCGGATTGAGGATCGGCGTCGACATCAGCGAGCCGTAGACGCCGCCGTTGGAGATCGTGAACGTGCCGCCGGTCAGATCCTCGAGCGACAGCTTGCCGTCGCGCGCCTTGCGTCCCAGCTCGCCGATGGTCTGTTCGATGGCGGCGAAGCTCATGGCATCGGCATCGCGCACGACCGGCACCACCAGGCCCTGCGGCGTGCCGACGGCGACGCCGATATGATAGAAATTCTTGTAGACGATCTCGTCGCCGTCGATCTCGGCGTTGACCGCCGGCAGCTCCTTGAGGGCCTGGATGCAGGCCTTCACGAAGATCGACATGAAGCCGAGCTTGGCGCCGTGCTTCTTCTCGAACTGGTCCTTCATCCGTTCGCGCAACGCCATGACGTTGGTCATGTCGATTTCGTTGAACGTCGTCAGGATGGCCGCCGTGTTCTGCGCCTCCTTCAGGCGTTCGGCGATGCGCTTGCGCAGGCGGCTCATGCGCACCCGCTCCTCGCGATCGCCGGCGGGACGCGGCGCGGCAGGCTGGGCTGGCGCCGCAGCGGGCTTGGCGGAGGCGACGTCGGCCTTGGTCACCCGACCGTCCTTGCCGGTGCCGGTCATGGCGCCGGCATCGACGCCCTTCTCTTCGGCCAGCTTGCGGGCCGCCGGCGAGGCGACGCCGGCGGCGGGCGCTGCCTTGGCCGGTTGCGCAGCGGGTGGCGCCGCGGGCTTGGCCGGAGCAGGCTTCTCCGCGGCCGGCTTCTCGGCGGCAGGTTTCGGCGCCGATTTGGCGCCGGCAGCGCCTTCCTCGACCGTGCACAGCACGGCGCCGACCTCGACGGTATCGCCCTCCGGCACGAGAATCTCGGCGATGGCGCCGGCGGCCGTGGCGTTGACTTCGACCGTGACCTTGTCGGTCTCCAGTTCGCACAGCGCCTCGTCCATGGCGACCGCGTCGCCGACCTTCTTGAACCATTTGGCCACCGTCGCCTCGGTCACCGATTCGCCCAGTGCTGGGACCTTGATTTCCGTAGCCATCTCTCAACCTCGATCAGTGGCGGCGCCGGCCATCGGCGGCGCCTTGCATTGCAGGAACTACGCTTGACGCTGTCGCGCCGGACAATCAGACCGTCAGCGCGCGGCTGACAAGGTCCATCTGCTCCTTGACGTGGCGGCGGTGCAGGCCGGTGGCCGGCGATGCCGCTTCGGGCCGCCCGACATAGACGGGCCGCTTGGCCTTGATGTCGATCGTGCCCAGCACGTGCTCGATCCGGCGGTCGACGAAATGCCAGGCGCCCATATTGGCGGGCTCCTCCTGGCACCAGACGATTTCGGCATTGGCGTAACGCGCCAGCTCGCGACCGACGGTGGCGATCGGGAACGGATAGAGCTGTTCGACGCGCAGCAGCGCCACGTCGCGGATCTCGCGCTTGCGGCGCTCGGCCAGCAGATCGTAGTAGACCTTGCCCGAGCACAGCACCACGCGCTTCACCTTGGCGTCGGCGACCAGCTCCTCCTGCTCGCCCAGCACGCGATGGAACGAGGAGTTCGGCCCCATCGCGTCGAGTAGCGAGACGCACTCGCTGTGACGCAGCAGCGACTTGGGCGTCATCACCACCAGCGGCTTGCGGAAATTGCGCCGCACCTGCCGGCGCAGGGCGTGGAAGTAGTTGGCCGGCGTCGTGCAGTTGACGACCTGCCAGTTGTCCTCGGCCGAAAGCTGCAGGTAGCGCTCGAGCCGGGCCGAGGAATGCTCGGGCCCCTGGCCCTCGTAGCCGTGCGGCAGCAGCATGACGAGGCCGCACATGCGCGCCCACTTGCTTTCGCCGGAGGCGATGAACTGGTCGATGATGACCTGCGCGCCGTTGGCGAAGTCGCCGAACTGCGCCTCCCACAGCACCAGCGCGTTGGGCTCGGCCAGCGAGTAGCCGTATTCGAAGCCCAGCACGCCCGCTTCCGACAGCGGCGAATCGATGACCTCGAACAGCGCCTGGTCCTTGGCGACGTGGTTGATCGGGATGTAGCGCTCTTCGGTGCTCTGGTCGACCAGTACCGAATGGCGCTGCGAGAAGGTGCCGCGACCGGAATCCTGGCCGGACAGGCGCACCGGCGTGCCCTCGGCGACCAGCGTACCGAACGCCAGCGCCTCGGCCGTCGCCCAGTCGATGCCCTCGCCGCTCTCGATCATCTTCCGCTTCTCGGCGAGCTGGCGCAGGATCTTGCGGTTGATCGTCAGGCCCGGCGGCGGCTCCGAAAGCGCTGTGCCGACCTGGCGCAGCAGATCCATCGACACCGCCGTCACGCCGCGCCGGTCGTCGCCCGAGGCGACCTCGAGGCCGGCCCACTTGCCTTCCAGCCAGTCGGCCTTGTTGGGCTTGTAGCCGGCGGCGGCGGCGAAGTCGTTCTCCATGCGCTCGCGGAACTCGGTGTCGATGCGCGACAGGTCTTCGTCCTGCAGCACCTTCTCGTCGACCAGCTGCTTGCCGTAGATCTCCTTCACCGTCGGATGCTTGCCGATGCGTGAATACATCAGCGGCTGGGTGAAGAACGGCTCGTCCGATTCGTTGTGGCCGTGGCGGCGATAGCAGAAGATGTCGATGACGATGTCGTGCTTGAAGCGCTGGCGGAACTCGGTCGCGATGCGCGCGCAATGGACCACGGCCTCGGGATCGTCGCCGTTGACGTGCAGGATCGGCGCCTGGACGATCTTGGCGACTTCCGAGCAATACGGACCCGAGCGGGCATAGGTCGGCGACGTCGTGAAGCCGATCTGGTTGTTGACGATGACGTGGATCGTGCCGCCGACGCGATAGCCCTTGAGATCGGACAGATCGAGCGTCTCGGCCACCAGGCCCTGGCCGGCGAAGGCCGCGTCGCCATGCATCAGCAGCGCCATGACCTGCTCGCGGCTGGCGTCGCCGCGCTGCGCCTGCTTGGCCCGGACCTTGCCCAGCACGACGGTATTCACCGCCTCGAGATGCGAGGGATTGGCGGTCAGCGACAGATGCACCGTGTTGCCGTCGAACTCGCGGTCCGACGAGGCGCCGAGATGGTACTTCACGTCGCCC
This sequence comes from Rhodospirillaceae bacterium, assembly GCA_040255215.1. Taxonomy (GTDB): domain Bacteria; phylum Pseudomonadota; class Alphaproteobacteria; order Reyranellales; family JAQSWP01; genus JAQSWP01. The sequence goes on along the minus strand of JBDZUM010000030.1, from coordinate 16,266 downwards.
GAGCCCTGGAAGGATTCCGGCATCGCCGGATTGCCCTGGAACTCGGAGAACAGCGCCGTGTAGCTCTTGCCCATCATGTTGGTGAGCACGTTGAGGCGGCCGCGATGGGGCATGCCGACCACGACTTCCTTGACGCCGAGCTGGCCGCCGCGCTTGAGGATCTGCTCCAGCGCCGGAATCAGCGCTTCGCCGCCGTCCAGCCCGAAGCGCTTGGTGGCGACGAATTTGGTGTGGAGGAACTTCTCCAGCCCTTCCGCCTCGACCAGGCGTTCGTAGATCGCCTGCTTGCCGCGCGGGGTGAACTCGGTGACGTTGCGGATGCCTTCGATGCGCTCCTGGATCCACGCCTTCTGCGCCGGATCGCCGATATGCATGAACTCGACGCCGATCTTGCCGGCGTAAGTCTGCTTCACGATCTGCATGATCTCATGCAGCGTCGCGACCTCGAGCCCGAGCACGCCGTTGATGAAGATCGGCCGCTCCCAGTCGTCGGCCGTGAATCCGTAGGTCGCCGGATCGAGTTCGGGGTGCGGCTCCTGCTTGGTCAGGCCGAGCGGGTCGAGATCGGCCATCAGATGGCCGCGGATGCGGTAGGCACGGATCAGCATCAGCGCCCGGACCGAATCGATGGCGGCGGCGCGGACCTGTTCGGCCGTGAAACCGCCCGACGCCGGCGCCAGCGCAGCACCATTCGCCTTGCCGTTGGCCTTGCGAGCGCCCGCTACCGGTTCCTCGGCGACGCCGATCACCCGGGTTCCGCCTTTGGACCAGCTCGGCCCGCCAGCATCGCGCAGCACGGCCTGCTGGTCGTCGTTCAGTTCGGCAAAGAAGCTCTGCCAGCTTGCATCGACCGATCCGGGGCTCTCCAGGTAGCGCGCATAGAGCTCCTGGATGAACGCCGTATTGGCGCCGAAAAGGAACGACGATTGCTCCGATCGCATGAGCCGAAATCACGGCGCCGGTTGCGGCGCCGCCTCCTGTTGTCGGGGCGGGCTACCCCTTCATCAGCTTCAACATGGTGGTGCCCAGTGCTGCTGGCGAGTCTGCAACTTGTATGCCAGCACTGCGCATAGCTTCGATCTTGTCGTCGGCGCCGCCCTTGCCGCCGGAAATGATGGCGCCGGCATGGCCCATGCGGCGGCCCGGCGGGGCGGTGCGGCCGGCGATGAAGCCCACAGTCGGCTTCTTGGTCTTGTGCCGGCGCAGGAAATCGGCCGCTTCCTCTTCCGCGGAACCGCCGATTTCGCCAATCATGATAATGCCTTGGGTCTCCGGGTCGCCCAGGAACATGTCGAGGCAGTCGACGAAATTGGTGCCATTGACCGGATCGCCGCCGATGCCGATGCAGGTCGACTGGCCCAGCCCCGCCGCCGTGGTCTGCGCCACCGCCTCGTAGGTCAGCGTGCCCGAGCGGCTGACGATGCCGATCTTGCCGCGCTGGTGGATATGACCGGGCATGATGCCGATTTTGCACTCACCCGGGGTGATGACGCCCGGGCAGTTGGGCCCGATCAGGCGGCTGCCGGAGCCGTCCAGCGCCTGCTTGACCCGCACCATGTCGAGCACCGGGATGCCCTCGGTGATGCAGACGATCAGCGCCACCTTGGCGTCGATAGCCTCGAGGATGGCGTCGGCCGCGTAGGGCGGCGGCACGTAGATCACCGAGGCGTTGGCCCCGGTTTTCATCACGGCATCGGCCACGGTGTCGAACACCGGCAGGTCGAGATGCTTGGTGCCGCCTTTGCCCGGCGTGACGCCGCCGACCATCTTGGTGCCGTAGGCGATGGCCTGCTCGGAATGGAAGGTTCCCTGCGCGCCGGTGAAGCCCTGGCAGATGACCTTGGTCTTCGAACTTACGAGGACGGCCATTTTACTTCGCCTCCTTCACCGCCTTGACGATCTTTTCCGCGGCATCGGCCAGATTGTCCGCGGAGATGATCGGCAGGCCCGATTCCTTCATGATTTTCTTGCCCAGCTCGACGTTGGTGCCTTCGAGGCGCACCACCAGCGGCACGTGCAGGCTGACTTCGCGCGCCGCGGCGACGACGCCCTCGGCGATCACGTCGCAGCGCATGATGCCGCCGAAGATGTTGACCAGGATGCCTTCGACGTTGGAGTCGGACAGGATGATCTTGAACGCCTTGGTGACGCGTTCCTTGGTGGCGCCGCCGCCGACATCGAGGAAGTTCGCCGGCGTGCCGCCGTAGAGCTTGATGATGTCCATCGTCGCCATGGCGAGACCGGCGCCGTTGACCATGCAGCCGATATTGCCGTCGAGCTTGATGTAGTTGAGCGCGTGCTTGGTCGCCTCGAGTTCGGACGGATCCTCCTCGTCCTCGTCGCGCATGTCCTCCACGTCCTTGTGGCGGAACAGCGCGTTGTCGTCGAAGTTCATCTTGGCGTCGAGCGCCAGAAGCTGCCCCTCGCCGGTCACCACTAGCGGATTGACCTCGACCACCGAGGCGTCGAGCTCGACGAAGGCGCGGTACATGGCGCGCAGGAAGGCGACGGCGGTGTTGATCTGCTTGCCCTGCAGACCCAGCGCGAAGCCGACCTTGCGGCCGTGGAAGTCCTGGTAGCCCGTGGTCGGATCGATCGCCACCTTGACGATCTTCTCCGGATGCTTCTCGGCGACTTCCTCGATGTCCATGCCGCCTTCGGTCGAGGCCATGATCGTGACGCGGCTGGAACCGCGATCGACCAGCAGCGAGAGATAGAGCTCGCGCTTGATGTCGCAGCCTTCCTCGATATAGACGCGCTTGACCTCGCGACCGGTGGCGCCGGTCTGCTTGGTGACGAGAACCTGACCCAGCATGGCCCCGGCATTCGCCTTGACGTCGTCGAGCGATTTGACGACGCGCACGCCGCCCTTGCCGTTCGGATCGTTCTTGAAGCGGCCGGCGCCGCGCCCGCCGGCATGAATCTGCGATTTGACGACGTAGACGGGGCCGGCAAGCTTCTTCGCCGCCTCGACCGCCTCGTCGGCGGTGTAGGCGACGCCGCCCTTCGGCACTGCAACGCCAAATTTGGCGAGCAAAGTCTTCGCCTGGTATTCGTGAATGTTCATTGGATCGGTTCCGATCGGCCGGTCGGCCGGGTTATTTGCTCAGGTCTCGGAAAAACATCGCCCCGCCAGGGGCGGGGGCGCTGTGGGCGCGTAATCTAACACTTTCGCCCCTGCCCGCAACCTCCAATGCCCCGCATCTCATTTTGAAACTTTCGAGACTTTGCAAGGCGTTCCGGGCCCGTTTGGAACGTTGAAAAATGCGGCGGAACAACCGGATGGCCGCTCCGCCGCACCTGGAGAAATTTTATTTCGCTACGGACAGCGCCTAGGCTGCGACCTTGTTCGTCAGTTCGACCAGGCCACGGACCGCATCGACCGACTTGTCGAACATGGCCTTCTCCTCGGCCGTCAGCGAGATCTCGACGATCCGCTCGACGCCGCCGGCGCCGATCACCACCGGGACGCCGACATACAGGCCCTTGACCCCGTATTCGCCGTTGAGCTGCGCGGCGCAGGGCAGCAGCCGCTTCTTGTCCTTGAGGTAGGACTCGGCCATCTGGATCGCCGAAGCCGCCGGGGCGTAGAAAGCCGAGCCGGTCTTCAGCAGGTTGACGATCTCGGCGCCGCCGTCGCGGGTGCGCTGGACGATCTTGTCCAGCTTCTCCTGGGTGGTCCAACCCATCTTGACCAGGTCGGGCAGCGGAATGCCGGCGACGGTCGAATAGCGCACCAGCGGCACCATGGTGTCGCCATGGCCGCCCAGCACGAAGGCGGAGACGTCCTCGACCGAAACGTTGAATTCCTCGGCCAGGAACAGGCGGAAGCGGGCGCTGTCCAGCACGCCGGCCATGCCGACCACCTTGTTCGGCTTGAAGCCGGTGACTTCGCGCATCAGCCCGACCATGGCGTCGAGCGGGTTGGTGATGACGATGACGAAGGCGTCGGGCGCATTGGCCTTGATGCCGGCGCCGACCGCCTTCATGACCTTGGCATTGATGCCGACCAGATCATCGCGGCTCATGCCCGGCTTGCGCGGCACACCGGCGGTGACGATGACCACGTCGGCGCCCTTGATGTCGGCATAGTTGGAGGTGCCGCTGTAGCCGGCGTCGTACTTCGCCACCGGCGTCAGCTGGGCGATGTCCAGCGCCTTGCCCTTGGCGACGCCTTCGGCGTCGGGAATGTCGAGAAGGATGATGTCGCCCAGTTCCTTCTGGCCGGCCAGCAGCGCCAGGGTGCCGCCGATCTGTCCCGCGCCGACCAGCGCGATTTTCCTGCGAGCCATGAGAGGTCTCCCGCTTGTTGTGAATTCCGGCGGTTGGGTAGCGCGTTTGGCGCGCCCGGGCAAGCCGCGCGCCAGCGCCGCGAATTTTCCGGCCGAATCGGCCGCACCTACTCCGCCTGCAGCGCCTGGCGGGCGTCCTGCAGGGCGGCCGTCGCCTTGGGATCGAGCCGGGGAAAGGCCAGCCCGAGCTTTTCCATGGTGCCGATCAGCGCCGCCACCACTGCCATGCGGGTGAACCACTTGTTGTCGGCCGGCAGCACGTACCACGGCGCATGCGGGGCGCTGGTGTGGCGGATGACGTCCTCGTAGGCCGCCATGTAGTCGTCCCAGCGCGCCCGCTCGGCGACGTCGCCCATGTTGAATTTCCAGTTCTTGGCCGGATCGTCGATGCGCTCGAGGAACCTTTTCTTCTGCTCCTTCTTCGACACGTTGAGGAAGAACTTGCAGATCGCCACGCCGTTGCGCGCCAGATAGCTCTCGAAACCGTTGATGTCCTCGAAGCGCTGCTTCCAGATGTCGGCGTCGTTGAGCCGCGGCGGCAGGCGCTGTGCGGCGAGAAACTCCGGCCGCACGCGCACCACCAGCACTTCTTCGTAGTGGGAACGGTTGAAGATGCCGATGCGGCCGCGCTCGGGCAGCCGGCGCGCGACGCGCCACAGGAAATCGTGGTCGAGTTCCTCCGCACTCGGCGCCTTGAAGGCATGCACCTGACAGCCCTGCGGATTGATGCCGGACATGGCGTGCTTGATGGCGCCGTCCTTGCCGGCCGCATCCATCGCTTGAAAGACCGCCAGGACCGCCCAGCAATCCTGGGCATAGAGCTTTTCCTGCAGCTCCGACAGCCGCTTGATGCCCTTGGCGAGGAGCTCCTTCGCCTCGCCCTTCTCGAGATCCATGTCCTGGGTGTCGGCGGGATCGAAATCCTTGAGCCGGAACTGGCTGCCGTCCTCGATGCGGTAGCGATCGACGAATTCGATGTCCTTCATGCCGCCCTCCCGGTTTGGAGGCAGCATAGGGCAGAAATGCGAAGGGGCCGCAAGGCCCCCTCCTTCGATCGGTTCTTCGCCAATCAGGCCGTTCAGCCGACGCCGTTGGCCTTGAACCAGGCCAGCGCCCGCTTCCAGCCGTCCTCGGCCGCTTCCTTGCGATAGCTGGGCCGATAATCGGCATGGAAGGCATGCGGCGTGTCGGGGTAGACGACGAACTCGTGCTTCTTGCCCGCCGCCGTCAGCGCCTTCTTCATCTGCTCGACCGTATCGACGGGGATGCCCGTATCGGCGCCGCCATAGAGGCCCAGCACCGGCGCCTTGATCTCGGCCGCCAGATCGACCGGATGCTTGGGCGTCAGTTCGCTCGACTGACCGACCAGGCGTCCGTACCAGGCGACGCCGGCATCGAGATCGGGATTGTGCGCGGCATAGAGCCAGACGATGCGCCCGCCCCAGCAGAAGCCGGTGATGCCGAGCTTCGAGGTATCGGCCTTGCCAGTGCCCTTGGCCCAGGCCACGGTGGCATCGAGATCGCTCATCACCTGCTTGTCGGGCACCTTGGCGACGACGTCGCGGATGATGGCCTGGATGTCGGTCATCTTGGTGACGTCGCCCTGCCGCGCGTAGAGCTCGGGCGCCACGGCGAAGTAGCCCGCCTTGGCGAAGCGCCGGCAGACGTCCTTGATGTGTTCGTGCACGCCGAAGATTTCCTGGACCACGATCACGGTCGGGAAATTGCTGCCGGTGTTGAGAACGGCGCGATAGCCCGGGATCTCGCCGTCAGCCGTCTTGATCTTGATGTCGCCCGCCTCGAGCCCGTCGCTGGGCGTCATGATGGTCTGCGCCGTCACCGGCTGCGCGGCCAGCGCAAAGCCCGCACCGAGCGAGCCCATCATCACGGTGCGGCGGCCGATGCCGGCGCGCGCGTCCTTATCCGTCAAGCCATCCATCGTTTCCTCCTCGCTGTTCGGGGAGCGGAAGTCTAACAGAGGAGGGCCGCGTCGGAAGCGCAACGATGCGTGATTGCGAAATGCGCGAATGCGGATGGAATAAACGCGCCGGAATGGTGTGCGGTTTCGTCGTGGAAACTGCAGAAGGCTTCAGCCCGGCTGCACGAACGATACCGCACGCTCGCCGCCCATGGCCCGGCGGCCCGACGTCTCAGTCGACATGATGCTGCGCCAGATAGTCGTGGCTTTGCATTTCCAGCAGGCGCGACACGGTGCGTTCGAACTCGAAGGCGCCGTCGCCTTCGATATAGAGCGCCTGGGGAATGGCGGCGGCCGAGCAGATCAGCTTGACCTTGTGCTCGTAGAGCTCGTCGATCAGCGTGACGAAGCGCATCGCCTCGTTGCGCCGGCTGGCCGTCAGCTTCGGAATGTCTTGCACGATCACCGTGTGGCAATGCTCGGCGATGGCGATGTAATCGGCCGCACCCAGCGGACGGGCGCACAGTTCCTCGAAAGTGAACCACGCGACGCCCTGGGCCCAGCGCGGCATGACCACCTCGCGCCCCTGGGTCTTGAGCACGCGGCGTTCGCCGGTGGCGTCGTCGGTCAACCGGGCGAAGGCCGCCGCCAGCTTGTCGTCGGCCATGGCGCCCAGCGGGCTGACATAGACCGAAATGTCGCGCAGCCGCGCCAAGCGATAGTCCTGGTCGCCGGCCAGAACCGCGACCTCGACCTTCGACTTCAGCAGCTCGATGAACGGCAGGAAGCGATCGCGCTGCAGGCCGTTGCGGTAGAGATCGTCGGGCGCGCGATTGGAGGTGGCGACCACCGCCACGCCCTCGTCGAACAGCGTCGCGAACAGCCGGCCCAGGATCATGGCGTCGGCGATGTTGGTGACCTGGAACTCGTCGAAGCACAGCAGCCTGGTCTCGGCCGCGATGGTGCGCGCGAAAGGCGGGATCGGATCGGCCTCCGGCGGCGCGCCCTTTTCGATCAGCGACTGGCGCCGGCGGTGCAGTCTCTCGTGCACTTCGATCATGAACTCGTGGAAATGCACCCGGCGCTTGCGCTCGACCGGCGCGGCCTCGAAGAACAGGTCCATCAGCATCGACTTGCCGCGCCCCACCGGTCCCCAGATATAGAGACCGGCCGGCCCGCCCGGCTGAACCGGCGACCGTCGCAGACCCAGCCTCGCCAGCAGCCCGCCGGAGGGCGACGGTGCGGCGAGGCGGTCGACCATGGCCTGCAGCCGGCCGAGAATGCGCTCCTGGGCGGCGTCCTTGCGCAACTGTCCGGCCACCAGCCGCGCCTCGTAGGCGGCGAGCAGGTCGGTGCGGGCGGAAGCGTCGATGGCGGGGGGCATGGCGGGTCCGCCTTCTCTAAGCAGCCGTCATTGGCCTGTAAACAGCCAATTGCGGCGCCCGCCGATGGGGAACAGCGATTGCCGACCGACCGTTGCAGGTCCAAGAATGCTCGCGAAAGGACATGACATGAAAAGAACGATCGCCGTCGCCGCACTGGGCCTGCTTTGTTCGCCGGCCTTCGCCGCCGAAACGACGGTAACCATGCACTCGATCTCCGCCTCGGGCGTCGGCCCGCAGATCGGCACCGTGTTTCTCGACGATTCCAGCGACGGGCTGCGCATCCGCACCGAACTCACGGGGCTGAAGCCCGGCCCGCACGGCTTCCACGTGCATGAGAACGGCAGCTGCGAGCCCGGCATGAAGGACGGCAAGAAGGCGGCGGGGATCGCTGCCGGCGGCCATTTCGCGCCGCATGGCAGCAAGGCCCATCGCGGGCCCGAGGGTGAGGGGCATCTGGGCGATCTGCCGGCGCTGAACGCCGACGCCAACGGCAACGCCAACCGCACCCTGACCGCCCCGCGCCTGAAGGTCGAAGCGATCCAGGGCAAGGCGCTGATGATCCATGCCGGCGGCGACAACTACGCCGACAAGCCCGAGCCGCTGGGCGGCGGCGGCGATCGCGTGGCCTGCGGCGTCATCGGCAAGTAGACGAGCATGACCTTCCGCGGGTCTCTTGCCAGGCTGGCGGCGAGTAGCGTCGATCGATCGCGCCGGCTAAGCTGGCGGGCATGCCATCGGACGCGACGCCTTCACCCGCTCCAGCGCGCAGGAATGGCGCTCCCAGGATCGGCGTCTATGCCATTGCGCTGAACGAGCGCAAATTCGTCGATCGGTTCATGACCTCCTGCAAGGGCGCCGAGGTGGTGCTGGTGTGCGATACCGGCAGCACCGATGGCACGGCGCAAAGACTGCGCGAACTGGGCGCGATCGTGCACGAGATCGTCGAAAAACCGTGGCGCTTCGACAAGCCGCGCAACAGGTCGCTTGACCTTCTGCCCGGCGACATCGATCTGTGCGTCTGTCTCGACCTCGACGAAGTTCTGCAGGAGGGCTGGGTCGAGGCCATCGGCGCGACATGGCGCAAGCACGAAGGCCGTATCCATCGCCTGTCATATGATTTCGTCTGGAGCTGGAAGGAGGACGGCACGCCCGAGTTGCGTTTCAACTCCGACAAGATCCATTCCAGGCACGGCTGGCACTGGCGGCATCCCTGCCACGAAACGCTCTATTGGAAGGGGGAGGGCGAACCGGTGCGCGATTTCGCGCCCGGTCTGCACATCCATCACCACCCGGACCCGACCAAGAGCCGAGCGCAGTATTTCCCGCTGCTGAAGATGGCGGTCGACGAGGAGCCCGACAACGACCGCATGCGCCACTACTACGCGCGCGAACTGATGTATGTCGGCCGCCACGAGAAGGCGATCGAGGAATTCCGCATCCATCTTTCCCTGCCCAGGGCGCAGTGGAGAGAAGAGCGAGCCGCCAGCTGGCGCTATATCGCCCGTTGCCAGCACAGCCTCGGCCGTCTCGAGGAAGCGTTGGACAGCGCCATTCGCGGCGCGCTGGAGTGGCCCTGGTCGCGCGAGCCGTGGCTGGAGGCCGCCCGCGCCGCCTATCATGCCCATGACTGGCCCACGTGCTACTGGGCGGCGACGAAATGCCTGGCGATCGATCAGCGCACGGGCAGTTATCTCGGCCTGAGCGATTGCTGGGGACCGGAGCCCTACGATCTGGCGGCGCTGGGCGCCTATCATACCGGCCTGTTTGGCGCCGCGCTTGCGATGGGCGAGAAGGCGCTGGCGCTCAATCCCGAAGACCAGCGGCTGCAGCGGAATATCGCGTTCTATCAGGAGAAGGCGCCGCGGATCTCGCCATAGGGCGTCCCGTTCACCTGTCGCCCTTAGGGCGGACCGGTCGGACCGGTCGGGCCTGTCGGTCCGGTAGGCTCCGTCGAACCGGTCGGACCCGTAGAGCCCGTGGGACCCGTAGGTCCTGTCGAACCGGTCGGCCCTGTATCTCCCGTTGGCCCTGTCGACCCGGTTGGACCAGTGGGCCCGGTCGAACCTGTCGGCCCCGTATCCCCCGTTGGCCCCGTCGATCCCGTCGGGCCCGTCGGCCCTGTCGAGCCGGTCGGCCCGGTATCCCCCGTTGGCCCCGTCGAGCCGGTCGGACCCGTAGGTCCTGTCGAACCGGTCGACCCGGTATCTCCCGTCGGACCCGTCGATCCCGTGGGGCCCGTCGGTCCTGTCGAACCGGTCGGCCCGGTATCTCCCGTGGGACCCGTCGAGCCGGTCGGACCCGTAGGCCCTGTCGAACCGGTCGGCCCGGTATCTCCCGTGGGACCCGTCGAGCCGGTCGGAC
>JBDZUM010000030.1:0-6210 GCA_040255215.1 Rhodospirillaceae bacterium | reverse complement strand
TCGAACCGGTCGGCCCGGTATCTCCCGTGGGACCCGTCGAGCCGGTCGGACCCGTGGGCCCGGTTGAACCGGTCGGCCCGGTATCTCCCGTGGGACCCGTCGAGCCGGTCGGACCCGTAGGCCCTGTCGAACCTGTCGGACCCGTATCCCCCGTTGGCCCCGTCGAGCCGGTCGGACCCGTAGGCCCTGTCGAACCGGTCGGGCCTGTATCTCCGGTCGGACCCGTCGAGCCGGTCGGACCGGTATTGCCCGTTGGACCGGTGGAACCCGTTGGGCCGGTGGAACCCGTTGGGCCGGTGGATCCGGTCGGGCCGGTGGCGCCGGTTGGGCCACTGGGGCCAGTGGGACCGATCTGCGACTGGGGCTTGTCCTTGCCCGCCGCGATGAAATCCTCGACCAGGAAAATCGGCGGATCGTCCTCGCGATGGCGACGGATGAGCGGTTTGCCGCGTTCGCCGAAATAGAAACGCAGACCGCCCCAGGCCGACACTTCGTCCTTCTCGCTGTAACGACCTTCCGCGAACAGCGACATGCCGAGCCCGCCCGGCAGCGGCAACTGGAACTCCGTGCCGGCCGCGGCCGAATGCTGGCCGCTGTAGTAGCGATGGCCGACATTGAGACGCCAGTCGTCGGTCGGGTACCAGGCGAGATCGACGCGATCGAACGGACGATCCTTCAGATCGCCGCCTTCCCAGCCGACCAGCGCCTCGAGCGAGAACGGTCCCAGGTAGTATTCGCCGCTGACGCCGGCGCGCGCGATCGACGCGTTTTTGCCGGTGGCTCCCGGCGCATATTGCGGACGACCCTCCAGGCGGCTGACGCTGCCATAGAGGCCCAGCGAACCGACGGCAGGGTCGCGCCAGAACAGATGTCCGCCAGCGCCGAGAAAAAGCTGGCCGTCGCGCGAGCCGATCATGCCGTCGAGCTGCAGGCCGAAGGAATGCGACAGCGGCACTGCCAGCGCGCCGGCGCCATAACCGCCGCCATCGCCACCGAACACGCCGCCGGCGCCCTCGAGCTTGAAATTGAGGCCGGAAACCGCAGGCAGCTGCCCTGGGCCCGCGGGCGGCGGCGCACCGCCGGTCGATGCGATCTGTCGCCCCGACTGTGCCGTGCCCGTCGTTCCCGCCGCGCCGAAGTAGGCGCTCTCGGCCAAGCCCGCCGGGCGGCGACCGCCAGCCTGCAACGCCTGTTCGGCCTGGCGCAGTCTTTCTTCGGTTGCCTTGAGCTGCGTGCGGACCTGGGCGGCTTCCGCCTTCGACCGCGCCGCCTCCTGCTTCATGGCTTCCTGCGAGGCCCTGAGCTCCAGCACCATCTTGTAGAGCTGCTCATTGTCAGGCGTTTGCGCGAAGGCCGGTCCGGCAGTCGTCAGCGCCGTCGTCGATAGCAGGAACGCGACGAAGCGCGCACGGCTGATGGTCCCCATTGTCTACTCCCCTGCCCGCAAGACATCCGCCTTATTTGGAATGCCTGACGATTAGCCGGAAATGAATTCTACTTCCGGACAGTCGCTCTATTCCGCTGCCGCTTGTTGCGGGGCGAAGTGGCGCTCCATCTCGCGCCGGAATCGCACGGCCGGCGACTGGGCGTCGAAGGCGACGTCGCTCCAGGAAAGGGGCGCGCCAGCCTTGACTGGCTTCGCGAGCTTGATGCCGTGCGCCAGCCCCAGCGGCAAACCGCCCAGCGCCAGCGAGTCGCCGGCCGGCATCAATTTGCCGTAGACCATGTAGCCGCCCTCGCCGTCCAGCGTCTCGCCCGGCTGCAGATCGCGCTTGGCGGTCGCCACCACGTCGGCGCGGAACCCGCTCGCGACACCCGTCGCCTCGCGCCGCAGGCCGACCGACGCGACGGAAATGCCGAGTTCGAGGCCGATCAGATGGAACGGCTTGTACATGGCCGAATAGCGGCCCGTGCGATCGGTCACCAGACCGTATTCGGCGAAGCACCGTGCGACGTAATCGCTGGGCGCCTCGAACACCACGTAGACGCCCCAGCGCAGATCGCGGAATACTGGCCGACCGTCGCGCTCCAGCGAGGAAATCACCTCGACCTGGCCAGCATGATGCAGCTGGCCACCAGCCTCACGCGGGCACAGAACGTTCGCCAGATCGTCGACGCCGCAGGGCGGAAACGCCAGCCCCTGCGGCGCTGCCGTCAGGCCGGTGGCATTCGCCACGGCCGCCATCTCGATCGCCGACTTTGTGCCGTCGAGGAAGGAATTGAACATCTGCGGATTCATGCCGCCTTCGCGCGCCCGCTCGGCGGTGATCCCGTAATGCCCCCACACCGTCTCGGGCGTCGACTGATGGTAGGACGGCAGGTATTTGGTGCCCTTGCCCGCCGCGACCACCGGAAAGCCGGCGGCGCGCGCCCAGTCGACCATCTCGCAGATCAACGCCGGCTGATCGCCATAGGCCAGCGAATAGACGACGCCGGCCTCGGCGGCGCGTTGCGCCAGCAGCGGCCCGGCCACGGCATCGGCCTCGACGTTGACCATCACCACCGATTTGCCGGCGACGAAGGCGGCCAGCGCATGGGCGATGCCCGCGGCCGGATTGCCGGTGGCTTCGATCACCACGTCGAGCGGCGCCGCCAGCAGCGTGGCGACGTCGTCGGTGACGTGCGTGCCGCCGCTCTTGAGTGCAGCGTCGATCGACGGCGCGTCGGCCTGCCCGGCCGGCCAGCCGGTGCGCTGCAGCGACTGGCGCGCGCGCTGCGGATCGAGATCGGCGATCGCCGCCAGATGCAGGCCGGGCGTGGTCCGCGCCGAAGCGACGAACATGGTGCCGAACTTGCCGGCGCCGATCAGGCCGACGCGCAGCGGCTTGCCGGCCTCGGCGCGCTGCAGCAGCAGCCGGTGCAGGTTCATCCGCCTACTCCGCCGCCTGCCGCGCCGCCTTCAGCATGCAGTCCGCCGGCCAATGGTCGATCGGCGCGAAGTCGCGATGGGCGATCCATTCCGGCCGCTTGAAGCGTCGGATGGCGTTGGACACGGCATTGAGCGACACGTAGATGATCACCCGCCCCCAGGGCGACATGTTGGGGCCGCTGCCATGCACCAGCGTCGAATGGAAGAACAGCGCCGATCCCGGCGGCCCCTTCATCGACACGATGCCGCCCTGCTCGACCAGTTTGGCGATGGTGTCGTTGTTGATCGTCCACAGCGGGTAGGAGGTCGTGGTCAGATCGTGCTGGGCGTCGATCACGCCCTTCTTGTGCGAACGCGGGATGAACCACAGCGGGCCGTTGAATTCGTTGACCTCGTCGACGAACACCGCAAGGTTCATGGCCCGCGCCGTCGGCATGTCGTCGTCGTTCTTCCAGGTGCCGTAATCCTGGTGCCACTGCCAGACGTCGCCGTCGAACGCCGCCTTGCCGTTGATCTTGAACTGGTGGATGTAGACCCGGTCGCCCAGCATCTGTTCGGCCGGCCCGACGAAGCCCGGATGGTGCACCAGCGCCTGGAACAGCGGATTGTAGGTGTGGACGGCGAAGGCGGTGCGCACCACGTCGCCGGACTTCTCGCGCACATTCTCCTGGCGGCGCTGGGCGAAGACGTGCGGCACCTCCTGCTGCATCAGCGCCACTTCCTGCGGCGAGAAATGCGCCGGCAGGAAGAGATAGCCCTCTTCGTCGAACTGGCGCAGCTGTTCTTCGGTCAGTTTCATGGCGTCGCTCCCGGCGATTGGTTTTTGCCTCGCTTTCGGGAATTATGCGCCCGCTGCCGACGCTGGCCAAGGCTCGACCGTCTGCGGGCCGAGGCGCATGGAATAGAAGGTTTCGCATGGTTTTTCCCGTCGTCCTGGTGATTTCGCTCGCCGCCGGCCTCGCCGCCGCCGCTTTGGTGCTGCTGCTGCGCCGCCGCCGCACCAGCGGCCTGCGTTCGGCCCCCGCCGCCGCCGGCTGGACCCGTCTGCTCGGCGTGCCCGCCGCCGCTTTCGTCGTTACCGCGCTGATCGTCGGCGCGGCATTGACGGTATTCACCGACAATGGCGGGCGTCCCGAGGCCCGCCTGCTCGAAACCATCAGGCACCATCACCCCGAGGCCGGTCCGGAGATCGACGCGATATTGGCCGAGCGCGACCCGCTGGCGGCGCAGAACAAGTCTGCCGCCCTCGCCCAGCGCTATTTCCCGCGCCATCTGGCGACCACGTCCGACGCGGCGATCCTGCGTTTCACCGGCGAAATGACGGCGATCTTCGAGGGCCTGCTGCAACGGGACGCGCAAAGCTGCAAGGCGCTGGCCGGCGGCGGCTCGCTCGGCGCCGGGCTCGATCCGAACGGACTGCAGCGCGCGCTCGACGCCATGGCCGATGTGATCGTCGATTCCGTCGAAGCCTCGCAGCCGCCGCCCGACCGGGCGCGCGCACAGACCCTGCTGAGCGAAGTCGTCACCAAAGTCTATGCCGGCAAGGACCAGCGCCTGCTGCCGCCGCAGGCTCTGGCGCAGCCGCAGTCGGCGGCGGCCGAGCCTCTGTGCCGCACGATGATCGCCTTTTACCGCGCGATCCTGGCGCTGCCGCCCAAGGATGGCTCGACGGTGCTGCGCGTGCTGATGCAGGGCAGCCGGCCGGCCGCTCAGTAGGACGTGATGCCGCGTTCCTTCATTTCGGCGCGGGCGCGATCGGGATAGTCGGTGATCAGCCCGTCGACCGGCAGCGCCAGGACCTCGGCGATGTCTTCCGGCTTGTTGACCGTCCACGGCACCACGCGCAGCCCCTCGGCATGGGCGGCGTTGATCTTGGCGACGTCGATGTCGCGCCAGTGCGGCGACCACACCGAACAGCCGATCTTCCTCGCCAGCGCCGGCAGCGATCCGCCCAGCTCGTCGATGTCGTAGCCGGCCGTCCAGGGCGACGGGCCCGGCTGGCCGGCCTTGATGTTGTCGAAGTTGGCGCGCTGGATCGACAGGCAGGACGTGGCGAGCTGCCGGTCGAGCTTGCGGACCTCGACCAGCGCCGAATAGTCGAAGCTCTGCACCGTCGCCACATCGACCAGCTTCTCGGTATGCAGGAAGTCGACGACCGCCCGGGCGAACGTCGCCGCGTTCGCCGTTTCCTCCGCACGCGTCGGATTGATCTTGATCTCGATATTGAAGCGGACGTTGCGATTGATGGCGCGCGCCAGATCGACCACTTCCTTCAACGTCGGGATCCGCTCGCCATCGACCGGCTCCTGCTCGGGAAACATGCGCGCGTAGCGGCTTTCGGGATTGAGGCGACCGACGTCGAAGCGCTTGACCTCCTCCATGGTGAGCGAGCGCACCGCCGGGCCGGCCTCGTTGAGCCATTCGCCGTCGGGCCAGCGCGCGATGTCCGGGTTGATCCGCGGATCGTGCGTCACCACCAGCACATTGTCGCGCGTCAGGGCAAGGTCGAGCTCGAGCGTGTCGACGCCCATCATCAGCGCCTTGTGGAAACCGGTCAGCGTGTTCTCCGGCGCATGGCCGCGCGCGCCGCGGTGGCCCTGCAGATCGAAGCGCAGCGGGCCGGTCGCGGTGCTGAGCGGCGCGTTCGCGGTTTGCGGGCGGCGACCGGACGCCGGTTCGCCGCCGAACCAGCCGGCCATATAGGCGCCGACGCCGGCGACCGCGATCAACGCCAGAAGAGCCGCAACGGCGCCGATCCTGTTCGGCGGCGCCTTCTTATCGCTCATCGGTTTCCCCCTCCGCCTCTCCCCCCGGGAGACGAAGCGAACGTGCCTGCCGCTACTGCCGCGCCACCATCAGCTTCTTGATCTCGGCGATGGCCTTGGCCGGATTGAGACTCTTGGGGCAGGTCTTGGTGCAGTTCATGATCGTGTGGCAGCGATAGAGCCGGAACGGATCCTGCAGCGCGTCGAGCCGCTCGCCGGTCGCCTCGTCGCGGCTGTCGGCGATCCAGCGATAGGCCTGCAGCAGCACGGCCGGGCCGAGATAGCGATCGCCGTTCCACCAGTAGCTGGGGCACGAGGTCGTGCAGCAGAAGCACAGGATGCACTCCCACAGCCCGTCGAGCTTGGCGCGCTCTTCCGGCGACTGCAGCCGCTCGCGGCTGGGCGGCGGCGTCTCGCTCTTCAGCCACGGCTCGATCGAGGCGAGCTGGGCGTAGACGCCGTTGAGGTCGGGCACCAGATCCTTGACCACCGGCATGTGCGGCAGCGGATAGATCTTCACGTCGCCCTTCACCTCGTCGATGTACTTGGTGCAGGCCAGCGTGTTGGTGCCGTCGA
>JBDZUM010000029.1:0-35457 GCA_040255215.1 Rhodospirillaceae bacterium | reverse complement strand
GCGATCAAGGGCGTGCTGATCTTCGGCCTGGCGCTGGCCTTCGGCTTGCGCGGCAATCAGGCGCTGCGCACTGCACTACTGCTGGCGCAGGGCGGGGAGTTCGCTTTCGTGTTGATCGGCATCGCCGGCGGCAGCGGCGTGGTGCCGCAGGAAGTCGCGCCGCTGGTCTTCGCGCTGGCGGCGGTATCGATGGCGCTGACGCCACTGGCCGAGATTGCGGGACGACGGGTGTCGCAGCGCATTGCCCGCCGCGACGAGGACCGCCAGGCCGAAGCCATCGCCAGCGAAAGCGAGTCGCTGTCGCAGCACGTGCTGATCTGCGGCTTCGGTCGGGTCGGCCAGACGGTGGCGATGATGCTCGACTACCAGCGCATTCCGTGGCTGGCGATCGACGGCAATGCCGATCTGGTCGAGCAGTTCGAGCGGCGCGGGGCCAGCGTGTGCTACGGCGACGCCAGCCGGCGCGACGTGCTGGTGGCGGCGGGGGTCAATCGCGCCAGAGCGGCTGTCGTTACGCTGGACAGCGCTAAGGCGGCTGTGGCCGCCGTCGAGGCCATCAGGCACGAAGCGCCGCAGCTGCCGGTCTTCGCCCGCGCCCGCGACCATGCCCATGCGGTCGGTCTGGCCGAGGCGGGCAATTTGCAGGCGGTGCCGGAAACGCTGGAAGCCAGCCTGCAGCTCGCCGCCCGCCTGATGCGGTCGCTCGACGTCGACGGCGTCACAGTCGAAAAGCTGGTCGATCTGCATCGCGCCGGCGACTACGCGGCGCTGGCGGAACTGGGCGCCAGCGAGGCGCAGCTGCGCGCCGCACTCTCCGGCCAGGCGGCCGAGGGCGCAACGCGGTCGCGCCGGGGGCGACGCTGATGTTGCTGGCCATGGTGGCGGCGACGGTTCTGGTCGGCATCTGCCTGATGATGCATTACGAGGCGCTGCGGCTGATTTCGCTGCTGTTGCCCAAGGTGACGTTCATGCCGCCGCGCACGCGCCTGCTGGCGGCGATGGGCGGCATCATGGCGGCGCACACGGTCGAGGTCTGGGTGTTCGCCGGCGCCTACTGGGTGCTTGAGCACTGGATCCGGCTGGGCGGCTTCGACGGTCAGGTGGACTTGCTGAAGGATTTTTCCGAGTACGTCTATTTCTCGGCCGTCAGCTATACCTCGCTGGGGCTGGGCGACATCTATCCGACCGGCGGGCTGCGGCTGATCACCGGCGCGGAAGCGCTGGTCGGGCTGCTGATGATCGCCTGGTCGGCGTCTTTCGCCTATCTGATGATGGTCGAGCTGTGGCCGCTGCACCGCAAACGCGGACCGAAGCACTGAGCCGTCGCGCCGTTTGACCGCCGTCCGGGGCAGGCATAATTTGTCGCCATGGACACGATCGAGAATCGCCCCGTACCCGCCGCGCTGCGGCCTGTGTTCGACCGTATCGACGCCATGCGCGAGGAACTGGTCGCGCTGACCCAGGCGCTGGTGCGCATCCCCACCGTCAATCCGCCGGGCCATTTCTACAAGGATTGCGCGCGGCTGGTCGGCGAGCGGCTGCGCGGCCAGGGCTTCGCCATCGACTATGTCGATGCCGAGGGCGAGAAGGCGCATTCCGAGAAATATCCGCGCACCAACGTCGTCGCGCGGCTGGAAGGCGAGGGACCGGGCGCCTGCGTGCACTTCAATTCGCATATCGACGTGGTCGAGGCGGGGCAGGGCTGGACCACCGATCCGTGGGGCGGCGAGGTCAAGGACGGGCGCGTCTATGGCCGCGGCACCTGCGACATGAAAGGCGGGCTGGCCGCCAGCATGATCGCGGTCGAGGCCATTCTGGCGGCGGGCGTGAAGTTTCCCGGCGCTTTCGAGATCTCGGGCACGGCGGACGAGGAATCGGGCGGCTGGGCCGGCGTCGGCTATCTCGCCAAGAAGGGCTATTTCGCGCCCGAGCGCGTGCAGCACGTCATCATTCCCGAACCGCTGAACCAGGATTGCGTCTGCCTCGGCCATCGCGGCGTGTGGTGGGCCGAGGTCGAGACCTTGGGCCGCGTCGCGCACGGTTCGATGCCCTATCTCGGCGTTAATGCGATCCGCGGCATGGGGGCCTTCCTGCAGAAGGTTGAGCAGAAGCTCTATCCCGAGCTCGACACGCGCACCACGGCGATGCCGGTGATCCCCGAAGGTTCGCGCCGCTCGACGCCGAACTTCAATTCGATCCATGGCGGGCAGATGGAGCCCGACAAGGAATACGACGGCGCGCCGTCGCCGGTGGTGGCCGATTCCTGCCGCCTGATACTCGATCGCCGCTACCTGATCGAAGAGGATCCGGTCGACGTCAAACGCGAGATCGTGGCGCTGCTCGACGAGGTCAAGCGCGAGCGCAACGACTTCCAGTACCGCATCCGCGACCTGCTGGAGTTCGCGCCCAACATGACCGAGGCGGGCGACCCCGTCGTGCGGGCGCTCGACGGCGCCATCGCCCAGGTGTTCGGCAAGCCCGCGACGCATGTCGTCTCGCCCGGCACCTACGACCAGAAGCATATTCAGCGCATCGCCCATCTGCGGAGCTGCGTCGCCTACGGCCCTGGCATTCTCGATCTGGCGCACCAGCCGGACGAATACGTCGTCATCGACGACATGATCCGCTCTGCCAAGGTGATGGCGGCCGCCTCGCTGGCGCTCAAGGGCGTAGTCGCGCTCTAGAAGCCAGCGGCGCAATCAACACAACGCCATGGTCCGGCCCGGCCCGCGCAACCTGATCACCGACGTCGACGGCATTCTGGTCGGCAACGCCGAGGATGCGCGCGCCGTCACCGGCGCCACGGTCGTCATTCCCGAGCGGCCCGCCGTCGCCTCCGCCGACATACGCGGCGGCGGACCGGGCACGCGCGAGACCGATCTGCTCGACCCGTCGGCGACGGTCGAGACGGTGCATGGCATCGCCTTGTCGGGCGGCTCGGCGTTCGGGCTGGCGACGGCCGACGGGGTGATGGCGTGGCTGGCGGCGCGCGGGCGGGGCTTCGACGTCGGCGGCAGCGTGGTGCCGATCGTGCCCGGCGCCATCCTGTTCGATCTCAACAACAGCGGCGACAAGAACTGGGGCGCGGAGCCTCCCTATCGTCGACTGGGCTTTGCCGCGTGCGAGGCGGCGGCGCGCGATTTCGCGCTGGGCAATGCCGGCGCCGGGCTGGGCGCGCGCGCTGGCAACCTCAAAGGCGGGCTGGGCAGCGCCTCGTCGATCGACGATGGCGGGTTGCAGGTCGGCGCGCTGATCGCGGTCAATTCCCGCGGCTACGTCACCATGGAAGGCCAGAAGCAGTTCTGGGCCTGGCCGTTCGAGCAGGGCGACGAGTTCGGCGGGCTGGAACCGCCGGCGCGGCGCGTGCCGCTGGAGGTCAGCGTCGATCGTGGCGGCGCGGCCTCCGGCACGGTGCGCGGCCACACCACGATCGGCGTGGTGGCGACCAATGCGCGGCTGAGCAAGGCCGAAGCGCGGCGCGTGGCGATCATGGCGCAGGACGGTCTGGCGCGGGCGATCCGGCCGATCCACACCAGCTTCGACGGCGATGCGCTGTTCGTGCTGTCGACTGGCGGCTGCGAGCTGGCTGGCGTGTGGCCGCTGGCGCTGTCGCGGCTGGGCAGCATCGCCGCCGATTGCGTGGCGCGCGCCACCGCCCGTGGCGTCTACGAAGCGAGATCGGCCGGCGGCATGGTGGCGTGGCGCGATCATTTCGCCGTCGGCTGAACCACTTAAGTTCTTTTTGCGGCGCGAGAATTGCCGCTCGGCGGAGGGGCTGGTATCGTCCGCCCGCCAGCGCGGCAGATGCCGCCTGCATGGGCAAACGGAGAAGCGAGACATGAAACGCTGGATTGGAATTCTGCTGGTGGCGGCGGTGGCCGTCGTCATCGCCGTCTACTACGTGACGCGGCCCGAGAAGGCCATGGAGACGCCGCAGACGGCTCAGACCACGGCGCCGGCTCCCGCCGCCGCGCCGGCCGCGACGCCGACGCCGCCGGCCAAGCCGGCCAAGGACAGCGTGGTGATCGGCTTGTCGCTGGAGCCGCCGGTGCTCGATTCGAGCCTCAATGCGGCCGCGGCCATCCGCGAGATCACCTACCAGAACATCTACGAGAGCCTGACGCGCATCGATCGCAACGGCAACATCGTGCCGGGCCTCGCCGAAAGCTGGACCGTGTCGCCGGACGGCAAGGAGTACGTCTTCAAGCTGCGCACCGGCGTCAAGTACCATGACGGCGAGGATTTCGACGCGTCCGACGTCAAGTTCTCCATCGAGCGGCTGATCGCGCCCGACTCCAAGGTGCCGGCCAAGAACCTCTACCGCTCGATCGACACGGTCGAAGTCGTCGATCCGGCGACCGTCAAGATCACGATGAAGAATCCCGACGCCTTCATCCTGTTCAATCTCGGCATCGCCGACGCCGCCCTGGTCGATCCCAAGAGCTCGCCGACCAACGGCACCAACCCGATCGGCACCGGTCCGTTCAAGTTCGTCGAGCGCAAGGAAGGCGAATCGATCACGCTGACCAAGGCGGACACCTACCGCAATCCCGACGCCATCAAGCTGAAGAACGTGACGTTCAAGTTCGTCAAGGATCCGTCGGCGCAGATCAACGCGCTGCTGGCTGGCGACGTCGACACGTTCCCGGGCTTCCAGGCGCCGGAACTGGTGGGCCGCCTCAAGGCCGACGACCGCTTCGCCGTGGTGGTCGGCTCGACTCAGGGCGAGACGATCCTTGCGACCAACAACGGCGAAGGCAAGCCGATGGCCAAGCTGGAAGTGCGTCAGGCCATCGCCCATGCCATCAATCGCGACGAGCTGATCGCCGCCGAATCGGGCTTCGCCCTGCCGATCGGCACGCATTTCAGCCCGGCCGATCCCGCCTATGTCGACCTGACCGGCACCTATCCGTTCAACCTCGACAAGGCCAAGGAGCTGATGAAGGCCGCTGGCTACGAGAACGGCTTCGAGGCGACCTTGAAGCTGCCGCCGGTCGGCTACGCCAAGCGGGCGGGCGAGGTGATGGTCAGCCAGCTCGGCAAGATCGGCATCAAGCTCAGCATCGTGCAGCTCGAGTGGCCGCAATGGCTGTCGGAAGTGTTCAAGGAGCGCAACTACGACTTCACCATCGTGGCGCATACCGAGGCCAACGACATCGACCGCTACGCCCGCGACGGCTACTACTGGAACTACGTCTCCGAGGAGTTCCGCAACGTCTACAAGGAGATGGTGGCGACGGTCGATCCCGCCAAGCGCACCGAGCTCTTGAAGCAGCTGCAGACCATCATCGCCAAGGACGCGGTCAACGGCTACCTGTTCCAGCTCGCCAAGATCGGCGTGTGGAACAAGAACCTGGTCGGCATGTGGGAGAATTCGCCCACGCCGTCGATCGACCTGAGCGAGGTCTACTGGAAGTAGGCGCAAGACGCGGCGGCCGGGGGCATCCCCGGTCGCTTTTTCATTTTCAGGCTTCCCGCGACGATGCTCGAGTTCATGCTGCGCCGGCTGTTCGCCGCGCTGTTCACCCTGGTGGCGGCGAGCCTGGTGGTGTTCGCCGTGCTCGAGGTGCTGCCGGGCGATCCCGCACTGGTGATGCTGGGCATGGAGGCGCAGCCCGACACGCTCGCCGCCCTGCGCAAGGAGCTCGGTCTCGACCAGCCGCTCTGGGTCCGCTACTTCGCGTGGATCGGCGACATGGCGACGTTCGATCTCGGGCGCAGCCACGCCTACAAGACCGACGTCGCCACCATGCTGCTCAACCGTCTCGACGTCACCCTGCCGCTGGCGGTGCTGGCGGTCAGCTTCGCCGTCTGCCTCGGCCTGCCGCTGGGCATCATGGCGGCGGCCAATCACGGCAAGGCCGGCGACTACGGCGTCATGATGTTCAGCCAGGCGGGCATCGCGGTGCCCAATTTCTGGATCGGCCTGCTGCTGGTGCTGGTGCTGTCGCTGGGCCTGCGGTGGTTTCCCGCCGGCGGCTTTCCCGGCTGGGACAAGGATTTCTGGGGTTCGCTGCACGCGCTGGTGCTGCCGGTGATCGCGCTCGGCCTGCCCGAGGCGGCGATCCTGGCGCGCATCGCCCGCTCGGCCATGCTCGACACCATGCGCGAGGACTACGTGCGCACCGCCCGAGCCAAGGGCGTGCCAGAGCGCGGCGTGCTGTTCGGCCACGTGCTGCGCAACGCGCTGATCCCGATCATCACCATCGTCGGGCTGTTCTTCGCCTTCCAGGTCGGCGGCGCCATCATCATCGAAAGCGTGTTCTACCTGCCGGGCCTCGGCCAGCTCATCTACCAGTCGATCAACAACCGCGACCTGGTGGTGATCAAGGACGTGGTGATCCTGCTCACCGTCATGGTGCTGGCGATCAACCTGGCGATCGACATGGTCTACGCGCTGATCGATCCGCGCCCCAAGATCAAGGCCTGACGATGACGCCGGGATCGCCGTTGCATCGCGCGCTGCGCCATCGCAGTTTCCTGATCGGCGGCGCCTTGAGCCTGCTGCTGATCGTTACCGCGCTGGTGTCGCTGGTCTGGACGCCGTGGCCGGTGACCGAGATCGCCATGGCGCGCAAGCTGCAGGGGCCGTCGGCGGCGCACTGGCTGGGCACCGACCATCTCGGCCGCGACGTGCTCTCGCGCATCATGTGGGGGGCGCGCAATTCGATCGCCGTCGGGCTGGTCGCCGTGACCCTGGGCATGGCGGCCGGCGTGGCGCTGGGCCTGTGGGCGGCGGCGCGGCGCGGCTGGGCCGACGAGCTGATCTCGCGCATGTCGGACCTGGTGTTCGCCTTTCCCGCGGTGCTGACGGCGATCCTGATCACCACCGTGTTCGGCCCGTCGGCGACCAACGCCATCATCGCCATCGGCATCTTCAACATCCCCGTATTCGCGCGCGTCACGCGCGGGGCGGCGTTGTCGCTCTGGGGCCGCGAATTCATCCGCGCCGGGCTGGCGATCGGCAAGGGACCGCTGCGCATCACCTTCGATCACGTGCTACCCAACATCACGAGCATCCTGATCGTGCAGGCGACGATCCAGTTCGCGGTCGCCATCCTGGCGGAAGCGGGCTTGAGCTATCTCGGCCTGGGCATGCAGCCGCCGCTGCCGAGCTGGGGGCGCATGCTGAACGATGCGCAGACCTACATGTACGACCAGCCCTCGCTGGCGATCTTTCCCGGCCTGGCGATCGCGCTGTCGGTGCTGGGGCTCAACCTGCTGGGCGACGGGCTGCGCGACATTCTCGACCCACGGCTCAAGGTGCTGCGCGTCGGATAGCGGCCTATTCCGGCACCGCCGGCGCCTTGCTCTGCGCGGCGCGCTCGGGCACCAGCAGCACCAGGGCCAGCGCGACCACGGTGCAGACCAGCGCGGCATACTGCACGTAGCCTAGCGGCTCGCCGAGAATGAAGCCGCCCGACAGCACCGCCACCACCGGGATGATGACCGTGCTCAGGGCGGCGACATGGGTCGGCAGCAGCTTGACGATCGAGAACCACGAAGCCATGCCGATGGCCAGCGGCACGAAGCCGACGAACAGGGTCGCGGCGATGCCGAGCAGACCCGGCGTCTTCTCCGCCGGCGTTTCGAGAATCGCCGCGCCGATGGCGATCGGCACCAGCCCGCACAGCATCTGCCAGAACAGCAGCGACACCATCGGCATGTTCCACAAGGTGCGCTTCTGCACGAAGGTGCCGATCGCCCAGACGATGGCCGCCAGCAGGCCGAGGATGAGGCCGAGCGGCGCGGTGGCGAACAGGGCGAAATCCTCGACCATCAGCAGGGTGACGCCGGCGGTGCCGAAGGCCAGCGCCACCAGATGCCGCAGCCCCAGCCGCTCGCCGAGGAACAGGAAGCCGATGATCGCGGCCCAGAGCGGCATCGAGAAGGCGATGACGGCGGCATGGCCCGAGGGGATCAGGGTGACGGCGTAGGCGGTGCAGACGTTCCAGATCGCGATGTTGAAGGCGCCGGCCCAGAACAGGCGCAGGCGCACTTCCTTCGGCACCGCCAGCGATTCGCCGCGCAGGCGCGAGATCACCAGCATGGTCAGCACGGCGACCAGCAATGTGATGGCGCGGAAGGTCCAGGGCCCGAAGTCGCGCAGCGCCACCGAGACGATGATCCAGTTGAAGCCCCAGACGAAGGTCAGCACGCCCAGCAGCACCAGGGCGCGGGCGGGGATCGAACCGGCGGTCATGCTCGGAAAGGCTCGGTCGAGGACATCGGGCGTGGATTAGATCGGAGGGCAGGGGCGGCGGCAACGCCACCCGGTTCATGGTTGCCCTGCGCACAGGTCAGGGCCGCTGCCGTCCAGAGGGTGGCGGGCGGTCAGACCTGATCGCCGGCGTAATCGACCAGCACGCAGCCCGAGATGCGCCAGCTGCCATCCGCCTGGCGCTGCATGAAGTAGAGCGCCAGGCGCGCCACCTTGTCGGGGCCGATGACGTAGACGTGCTGGGTGATGACCCCGGACGACGCCTTGATGTCGCGGAATTCGTAGAAGCGCGGCCGGTATACCGGGCCGTAGCCGGCCTGCACCATGCGCATGAAGGTCTCGGCGCTGCCGAAATGGCTCTGCAGGTCGGGGGCGGCGTAGCTGAAGGCTTCCGCGCCGTCGTCGCGGCGGAAGGCGGCGATCTGCCGGTCGATGATCGACTGGATGGCGGCGCGATCGGCCTGGCCCACCTCCTGGGCGCCGGCCGGTGCCGCGAGGGACGCAGCGAGCAGGAAAATTCCCACGACAAGGGCGGCAAGCGAGCGCATGCGGGCCTCCTCTGGCCAGGCAGAACCGTCCGGTCCGTCTGATTGCTACGATGATGCCCGATCGCGGGATGAGGGAAAGTGCGAATTCTCCGGTCGCAGGCGCAAAAAAAGCGGCCAGAGGCCGCCCGATCGCCGGATCCGCGCCGTCGCTCAGCGCACGTAGAGATGCACTTCGTTGGTCTGCACGTTGGTGCTGCTGGTCGAGGCCAGGCCGACGCGGGCCGGGTCGACGCCCATCTCGGTCATCGAGCGCAGCACGTTTTCGGCGTGGCGCTTGCTGGCGCTGGTGTTGAGCGCGACGTCGGCGGTCGAGCCGCGGGCGGGCGCCACCGCCAGCAGGTCGAAGCGGGCATCGGGCTTGCGCTGCAGCGCCTCGGCGACCGAGGCGTAGAGCGCCTGCTCGTACTGCACGCGCGGCTGGTCGAAACGCACGATGAGCAGCGGCCGGCGGCCGGCCAGGCCCGCAGCCGACGGGCTGGCGCTGCGCACGCCCGGCGCCAGGCTCGGCGGCGGCGCGGCCGAGCTCTGCTGGAAGGTGCGATTGGTGACCGAGGGGCCCAGCAGGCGGCCGTTCTTCACCGCCAGATTGAGCGTCACGAGGTTGTTGCGCTCGGCGGCGACATAGGCGGTCTGGCGCGCGATGTCCTGGCTGGTTTCGCTGAGCAGCCGGTCGACCAGCACGATCGACTGGTTGATCTCGTTCTCCAGCACCTTGAGCTGGCGGTGGTCCTCGTCGACGGCGCCGGACACGCCGTAGGTGGCGCGCACGCTCTCCAGCAGGAAGGTGGCCTGCGAGGAGGTGCTGGAAACCGTGGTCGCCAGCGTGTTCATCTGGCTCAGATCGGCGTTCAGCCGCTCGAGCTGGGTCTGGGCCTGGTTCCAGGCGGCGACCAGTTCGGGATTGCCCGGGGTGGTGCCAGCCTGCAGCCGGGCGGAGATGCCGGCCACCAGGGCGTAGTATTGCTGGGCGTCCTGCGTCGCCTGGGCGCGGATCGCCTGCAACTGGCCGCTCTGCTGCGTCAGCTCGCCCATCAGGCGGACGAAATCGGCCCGCATCTGCTGCACGCGCGCGCCGACGGCGGTGCCGGTCGAGGGGCCGGAAGAGACCTGTTGCGGCTGGAAAGTGGGCGCGCTGGTGACCGACGGCGGCGCGGCGGCGCTATCGCCATCGGTGAACAACGCGTCTTGCGAGCAGGCCCCCAACGCCAATACGGCGATGAGTGCCACGACACCGGATTTTACAGTCGCCATGGGCACCCTTCGAACCTTCGGACGGCTTGCGCCGTCGTTACCTTGCGACCGTCCCCCCAAGGTGCCCGGTCGTGATTACGGCTTGCGCCGCATCCCTCAGAAAAAACAAGGGGATGGTACTGAATGGTGCGACCCTAGACAAGCCGGATTGTGCCGTTTGCAACGCTCCCGTTGCCGCCTTGCAACAGGCTGCGCGCCAGGCTGCAAAGACCAGCCGTGACAGTGTCTTATACGCCTCTTGCCACGGCCGGGCGATTTGACTAGTTTCGCCGCCTTGCCGCCGGGTGGCCCACCAGCCGCCGACCGGCAATGCGCCCGTAGCTCAACTGGATAGAGCACCTGACTACGGATCAGGAGGTTTGGGGTTCGAATCCCTACGGGCGCGCCATTTTTCCCTTCGTATCGCTGCTTCGGACGACCCGATAAGCAATCGGGCCGGCCGGATAGAGCCGTCCGCCGCCGCATCCGCGATGCTCCGGGCCTCGATCGGCTCGGAGCGGCTTCATGGCAGCGGATACTGTTCTTGCTCTCATTGGCTTCGCGTTCGTGATGTCGATATCGCCCGGACCCGGCAATTTCCTGCTGCTGGCCTCGGGGGCCAATTTCGGCTTCGCGCGCTCTCTGCCTCTGATGCTGGGCATCAGTGCCGGTTTCCTGGCGATGGTGTTCGCCGTCGGCATGGGATTGGGGACCTTGCTGCAGCGCGTGCCCGAGCTCGATCTCGCCCTTCGCATCGCCTGCGGGCTCTACGTGCTGTGGCTGGCGTGGCGGATCGCCGGCAGCCGGTCGATGGGCAGCGGCGGGGCGCAGGCGCTCGGCCAGCCGATCGGCTTCCTGCAGGCGGCCCTGCTGCAGCTCGTCAATCCCAAGGCCTGGGCGGTGGCGCTGGTCGTCACCGTCACCTACACCGATCCGGGCCGTTTCACGTCCAGCCTGCTGGCGATGATCGCCGTGTTTGCGCTGGTGAATATCCCGTCGATCAGCGTCTGGGCGCTGTCGGGCGCCGGCTTGCGGCGGTTTCTCGCCACCGGCCGGCGCATCGTGTTCTTCAACATCGCGATGGCGGCGCTGCTGGTCGCCTCGATGGCGCCGGCGCTGCTGCGCTAGCGGCCCTTGTCAGGCCCGGTTCGGGAGGCCTAGGCTTTTTCCGTCCCGCATGCGTCGCATCGGCCTGGAGGCCGCAATGGACGACGCAGCGGGCGGGAGGAAAATGCGATGACCCAGCAAACGGTCCGTTCGGGCGCCAATCTCGGCGTGCGCCCGCTCACCCCGGCGATCGGCGCGGTGATCGAAGGCGTCGATCTCGCACGTCCATTGGCGGCGGAAACCGTCGCCGGGCTGCGCGCGGCGCTGCTCGAGCATCACGTGCTGATCTTCGAGGACCAGAAGCTGCAGCCCGAGAGCCAGCGCGATCTCGCCGCCCGCTTCGGCGCGCTGCACATCCACCCGATCTATCCGCATGTCGAGACGGTGCCCGAGATCATTATCCTCGACACCAGTGCGGAGAACCTGCCGGACAACGACAACTGGCACACCGACGTCACCTTCATCCAGACCCCGCCGCTGGGCGCCATACTGGCGGCCAAGCAGATCCCGCCCTCGGGCGGCGACACCAGCTGGGCCTCGACCATCGCCGCCTACGAAGGTCTGTCGGCGCCGTACCGGGCGATGCTCGACGGGCTGACGGCGCTGCACGACATGACCAAGTCCTTTCCGTTCGAGCGCTGGGGCGCGGGCGGCAACGAGGAGAAATGGAACGCGGCGCGGCGCGCCAATCCGCCGGTGACGCATCCGGTGGTGCGGGTGCATCCCGAGAGCGGGCGCAAAGGCCTGTTCGTCAACGAAGGCTTCACCACGCGCATCGTCGAGCTGTCGCAGACCGAGAGCGATGCGGTGCTGGCGCATCTGTTCCGCCACGTCGCCAAGCCGGAATTCACCATGCGCTGGAAATGGAAGGAGGGCGACGTGGCGTTCTGGGACAACCGGCTGACGCAGCACTACGCGCTGGCCGACTATCTGCCCGAGCGCCGCATCATGCATCGCGCCACGGTGCTGGGCGACCGGCCGTTCGGGCCGTCGGCCTGAAGCGTTTCTCAGCCTTCGATCATCGCCCTGATGCGGGCGGCCAGCGCTTCCATGGCGAAGGGCTTGGCGATCATATCCATGCCTTCGCGCACGACGTTTGAGCGCAGCGCCGCCTGTTCGGCGTAGCCCGACATGAACAGCACCTTCAGCCCGGGGCGGGTGCGTCGGGCATGCTCGGCAACCTGGCGGCCGTTGACGACCGGCAGGCCGACATCGGTGATCAGCAGGTCGATGCGCCGGCCGGTATCGAGCAGGTCGATGGCGGCCTGCCCGTCGCGCGCCTCCATCACCTGATATCCGAGCTCGTCCAGCACCTCGACCACCAGCATGCGCACGGCGGCCTCGTCCTCCACCACCAGCACGCTCTCGCCGGCGCGGGCGCGCCCGGCCGGCGCCAAGGCGGGCGCGGCTTCGGCGGCGTGGGCGCCGCGATGGCGCGGCAGGAACAGGCGGACGGTGGTGCCGTGGCCGACCGTGCTGGAGATCGCGACATGGCCGCGCGACTGGCGGGCGAAGCCGTAGACCATCGAGAGGCCCAGCCCGGTGCCCTGGCCGATCGGCTTGGTGGTGAAGAACGGGTCGAAGGCACGCGCCACCAGTTCCGGCGCCATGCCCGAGCCGGTGTCCTGCACCGAGATCAGCACATACTGGCCGGGGGCGATTTCCTCGTCGACGCCGGCCGCATCCGCCTGGACCGTGGCGTTCTGGGTAGAGACGGTCAGCGTGCCGCCGCCCGACATGGCGTCGCGGGCGTTCAGCGCCAGATTCAGCAATGCGCTTTCGAGCTGGTTGGCATCGGCTTCCGCGGTCCACAGCGCCGAATCGAATCGCAGACGCAGCTCGTGCTGCTCGGCAAGGCTGCGGCGCAGCAGCTCCTCCATGCCGGCGACCAGATGGTTGGCGTCGATCGGTCTGGGATCGAGCGACTGGCGGCGCGAGAAGGCGAGCAGGCGATGGGTCAGGCCGGCGGCGCGATGGGCCGAGGCCACCACCGGCTCGATGAAGCGCTGCACGTCCTCGTAGCGCCCGGCGGCGATGCGCCGGCCGATGACGTCGAGACCGCCGATGATGCCGGTCAGCAGATTGTTGAAGTCATGGGCGATGCCGCCGGTGAGCTGGCCGACCGCCTCCATCTTCTGCGCCTGGCGCAGCTGCTCCTCGGTCGTCCGCAGCGAGGCCTGGGCCAGTTTCTCGGCCGTTACATCGCGGCCGACGGCGTAGATCTGGCCGCCGTCGACGGCCGTCGTCCACGATATCCAGCGCCACGAGCCGTCCTTGTGGCGAAACCGGCTCTCGAAGCGGGGCGGGCGGCCCTGCGGCGAGAATTGCGCTGCCGGCGCGGCGTCCTCGGGGCGATCTTCGGGATGCTCCAGCGACGGCAGCAGGCCGGCCAGCAGTTCGTCCTCGCTCCAGCCCAAGGTGCGCTGCCAGGCGGGGTTGACGCTGATCCAGTTGCCGGCGGCGTCGACCACCAGCAGAAGATCCTGCGAGACGTTCCAGATGCGGTCGCGCTCGCGGGTGCGGGCGGCGACCTGGCCGGCCAGCGATTCGTTGCGCCGACGCAGTTCGGCCTCGGCCTGCCTGGCTTCGGTGACGTCGTAGGCGACGCCGATGAAGCCGATATGCTCGCCATTGACGCCCCAGCGCGGTTGCGACTGCGAGCGGATCCAGCGCCACAGCCCGTCGCTGCGCCGGTAGCGCGCTTCCAGCGCGAAGGGCCGTCGGGAGGATTCGCCGGCGATCTGCTCCTGCAGAATGCGCGACAGGTCGTCGGGATGCAGCAGATGCCGCCAGTCGAATTTCAGCGCCTCCTCGTAGGAAACGCCGAGGAACTCGCAATAGGCGCGGTTGGCGAAGGCGCGGCTGCCGTCGAGTTCGCTGACCCACATCGGCACCGGCGCGGAATTGGCGATCAGCCGGAAGCGCTGCTCGCTTTCCATCAGCGCGCGCTCGGCGCGGCGCAGTTCGGTGATGTCGATATGCGCGCCGACCAGGCGCTGCGCCTTGCCGGCGTCGTCGCGTTCGATGAAGGCCTTGACCGCGATCCAGCGCACCTGGCCGTCGCTGGGGCGCACGATGCGATACTCCGAATAGTAGTCGCGCACGCCGCCGGTCACGGCCTGCTTGAACTCGGCCTCGGTCCGTTCGCGGTCCTCGGGGTGGATGCGGGCGACCCAGTCTTCGTGCGTTTCGTTGACCGCTTCCGGCGGCAGGCCGTGGATCACCAGATACTCCGGCGAACGCCGATTGCGGAAGCCGTCGCGCAGATCGACCTCGACGCCGCCAACCTTGCCGATCTGCTGCACCCGCGCCAGCTCCGCTTCGCGCTCGCGCAATGCCCGTTCCGATCGCTGCCGCTCGATCGCCAGGGCGGCGGTCTGCACGACCAGACCGATGGCGTCGAGATCGGCCGCACTCGGCGCGCGGGGCGTCGGCAGGAAAAGCGAGAAGAGGCCGAGCAGGCGTCCGTCGGGGGTCTTGATCGGCGTCGCCCAGCCGGCGCGCAACCCCAGCGCCAGTGCGGCCTGGCCGCAGGCCCGCCACCGTGGATCGGTCGAGATGTCGGCGGAATGGACCGGCCCCGTTCGCCACGCGTCGGCCGCCCAGCTTTGGTCGTCCGGTCCGATTCTCGTTTCGTCGAGCGCGGCGCGAAACGGTTCGGGCGCGCCGGGAGCGGCGACGAGACGGAGCACGTGAGGGGTGTCGCCGGGCAGGAGGATGGCGCCACGGCTTCCGGCCCCAGCATGGCGTTCCAGGGCGACGACGAGCTGGTCCAGCACCTCGGCCAGCGGCGCGCCGGCGGCTATACGGGCGAGAATGGCGCGCTCGCCGGCCAGCAGCGCCTGCATGCTGCCGGTTTCGGCCATTGCGGCAGTTGCCGTTGCGTCCCCGCGGGTCGTATCCATGCGGAAAGTCAGTTCTTGCGAATCTCGTCGCCATGGCGGCGCATGCCGGAGGCCGTTGGCGCACACGAATCCTCAGCGCACCGAACGCCGGGGCGCGCAATCGGTTCCACGAAATTTTTCGCTATCTGGCGGGAAAAGTCCGGTCGAACCGGTTCTGGCCGGACCGACTGAAGGCGACGACCCGGCTGCCGGCATCGCGGCGCGCCCAGCCCAGCGTCACCATGCGCGCCAGCAGCGCCGCGCCTAGCGCGCCGGCCAGATGCGAGCGGCGCTCGCTCCAGTCGAGGCAGGTGCGGCAGAGCGGACGACGCGTCGCGGCCAGGGCGGCGAGATCGATGCCGAACTCGGCGACGAATTTTTCGCCGGCCGCGGTCAGATCCAGCCGGCCGTCCGAAGACCGCAGCAGGCGCCGGCGCGTCAGGCTGTCGAAGAGCCGCACGCCCTGGTCGCCGGCCAGATGATCGTAGCAGATGCGGGCATGGCGCAGGGCGGGATCCTTCGGGCCCGGCTGGCGGCGGATATGGCCGACGCGCGCGGCCAGCCCCATCATGCTTTCGAGCATGGCGGCGATGTCCGGGCCGGTGAGACGAAAGTAACGATGGCGTCCCTGCTTTTCGACCGCGACCAGGCCGCCGGCCTGGAGTTTGGCGAGATGCGAGCTCGCCGTTTGCAGCGTGACGCCCGCCTCGGCGGCAAGCTCGCCGGCACTCAGCGCCCTGCCGCCCATCAGGGCCGTCAGCATGTTGGCGCGCGCCGGATCGCCCACCAGCGAGGCGATCAGGCTGATATCCGGACCTGTTTTCATGGCCGCCATGCTAGCAGCGTCCGGTCGAGAAAGCTTCGATGACGATCGAAGCATTGGCGACGTGTGCGCTCCTATTCTGCTCCGCATCAGAGCGAAGGAGCCCGCCGATGACCATTACCGTTTTCATCCGTTACCAGATCGATCCCGCCAAGAAGGCTGAGTTCGATCTCTATGCGCGCAACTGGGGTCAGGCGATCCCGCGCTGCGGCGCCGACCTGATCGGCTATTTCTCGCCGCATGAGGGATCGAGCACGGTGGCCTATGGCGTCTACAACATCGAAAGCCTGGCGGCTTACGAGCAGTATCGCGCGCGGCTGCGCGACGATCCGATCGGGCAGAAGAACTATCTGTTCGCGCAGAAGGAAAAATTCCTGCTGCGCGAGGACCGGCTGTTCCTGAAACTGGCTTCGGCGCCGCATGGCGATGGTGGCGGCAGATGATCGCCGTCATCTTCGAAGTGTGGCCGAGAGACGGGCGACGCGAGACCTATCTCGACCTTGCCGCGGCGCTGAAGCCGCTGCTCGAGGAAATCGACGGCTTCGTCTCGGTCGAACGCTTTGAAAGCCTGACGCAGCCCGGCAAGATCCTGTCGCTGTCTTTCTTCCGCGACGAGGCGGCGGTCATGGCGTGGCGCAATACGGAGAAGCACCGGATGGCGCAGCAGGCGGGCAGGGGCGGCATCTTCGCCGACTATCGCCTGCGGATCGCGTTGGTCATGCGCGACTACGGCATGACGGAGCGGGATCAGGCGCCGGCGGACAGCCGCGAAAAGCATGACGCCGCTCCGTCATCCTGAGCGAAGCGAAGGATCCTGTCTCAACGCGAACGATCGTTCCTGCCAACCAAGTGTTCGCCGTCACTTCCCGAGCTTGTTGAACGGAATGTCCTTGTCGACGCGCACGTCGGCGGGCAGGCCCAGCACGCGTTCGGCGACGATGTTGCGCAGGATCTCGTCGGTGCCGCCGGCGATGCGATAGCCGGCGCCGCCGATCCATTGCGCCTGGTAGGCGCCGGCGCCGGGCACGTCGCGGTCGAGAATGCCGGCCTGGCCCATCAGCTCCATGCCGAAGGCGCCGGTGGACTGCATCTTGGGCGCCGCGACGATCTTGCCGATCGAGGATTCGGGACCGGGGGTCTGGCCCTTCGACAGCGCCGTCAGGGTGCGGAAGGTGGTGTATTTCAGGCCCTGGCTCTGCACGTACCAGTCGGCGATCTTCGCCCGCACCGCACCGTTGCGAATCGCCGGGCCGTCCTCCAGCTCGGTCTCGCGCGCCAGCTCGAGCAGCTCGTCGAAATCCATGCCCTGGCGCGTGCCGACGGCCAGACGCTCGTTCATCAAGGTGGTCAGCGCCACTTTCCAGCCGTCGCCGACCTTGCCCAGGCGCTGGCTGTCGGGGATGCGCACGTTGGTGAAGAACACCTCGTTGAAGTTGGCGGTGCCGGAAATCTGCTTGATCGGCCGCACCTCGACGCCCGGGCTCTTCATGTCCAGATAGAACATGGTCAGGCCCTGATGCTTGGGAACCGTGGGGTCGGTGCGGGTGATGACGATGCCGTAGTCGCAGTAATGCGCCCCCGAGGTCCAGACCTTCTGGCCGTTGACGATCCAGTCCTCGCCGTCGCGCTCGGCCCGGGTGCGGATGCCGGCGACGTCCGAGCCGGCGGCCGGCTCGGAGAAGAGCTGGCACCAGATTTCCTTGCCGTGCAGCGCGGGCTTGACGTAGCGCTGCAGAACTTCCGGCTTGGCATAGGCCATGACCGTGGGAATGCACATGCCCAGACCGATCTCGAAGAAACCGGTCGGCACCAGGTAGTCCTCTTCCTCCTGGTTGTAGATCACCTGCTGGATCGGCGTGCCGCCCATGCCGCCATATTCCCTGGGCCAGGTGATGCGGGCATAGCCGGCTTCGGCCTTCTTTGCCTGCCAGGCGCGTGCCCGCGGCAGGGCATCGACTTCTTCCATGCGCGCGCGCGAGGCCTTGCGGTCGTCGCTCTTGCGCTTGGCGTTGGCGTCGAGCCAGGCGCGGACCTCCTTGCGGAAGGCGGCTTCCTCGGGCGTGTCGTTGAAATCCATGATGCCGTTTCCTTCCTGTCAGGCCGCGTTCTGCTGTTCGAGGCGGCGCACCAGCTTCTCTTTCCAGACGCCCGGCCCGCCGATGGCGAGCGCCAGCACGCGCGAGCGGCGATAGTGGAACTGGGTGTCGGCTTCCCAGGTGAAGCCGATGCCGCCATGGGTCTGGATGCATTCGGCGGCGGCGAAATCGTAGGCCTCGGTGGCGGCGATGCGCGAGGCGGCGGCCGCGATCGGCAGGTCGGCGCCGCCATCGGCCAGCATCATGGCGCCGTAATAGGCGTTGGAGCGCGCCAACTCCTTCTTGACGTAGACGTCGGCCAGCTTGTGCTTGATCGCCTGGTAGGAGCCGATCTGGCGGCCGAAGGCGTAGCGCTGCAGAGCATAGTCGCGCGCCATGTCGAGGGCTGCTTCCGAGCCGCCGATCTGCTCGAAGGCGAACAGCACGGCGGCGCCGTCGTAGACGTCCTGCAGGATGCTCCAGCCATCGCCTTCGGCGCCCAGCAGTTCGGCCGGCGCGCCGTCGAAGACGATCTCGGCATGCTTGCGCGCGGGATCGATGGTGTTGACCGGACGACGGCTGACGCCCTTCGCCTTCAGATCCACCAGCGCCAGCGACAGCGCGCGTTCGCCCTCGCCGCCGGTATTGACCAGGACGACGGCGAACGAGGCGGCTTCGCCGTCCGGCACCGGATTCTTGGCGCCGCTGAGCGCGCCCTTGGAGAATTTCGCCCGCACCGTGCGCGGGCTGGCCGCGGTCGGCCCCTCCGACACGGCGATGGTGCCGATCGCCTCGCCGGCGGCCAGCTGCGGCAGGTATTTCTGTTTCTGCGCCGCCGAACCCGCCTTGCGGATCGCTTCGCTGGCGAGATAGACCGACGAGGAGAACGGCACCGGCGCGCAGGCGCGACCGAGTTCCTCCGCCACGACGCACAGCTCAAGCGCGCCCAGGCCCAGCCCGCCGAATTCCTCGGGGATCGCCGCGCCGGTCAGCCCCATCTCGACCAGGCCGCGCCACACTTCCTCGGCGTAGGGCTCATTGCCCTCCAGCACGCGCCGCACCGTCTTGGGCGGGCATTTGTCGGCCAGGAACCGGCGCACCTGTTCCTGCAGCATCTTCTGGTCGTCGGAAAAATCGAAATTCATTGTGCGTCCCGGGGTTTCGCTCCGGCGGCAGGATACAAACTGGTCCGCCGGAAGCAAACCCGCCCCGGCTCCTCGATCCGCCAAGCGAAAGATACGGTTTTTGCGCGCTAATCGCCGCGCAGCCGCGCGCGCTGCGTCTTTGCCGACTCGGCAATGAAGTCGAGCACGGCGCGGATGGCTGGCCGGGCGGAAAGTTCGGCGTGGGTCACCAGCGACAGATCGACCCTCGGCGGTTGCAGGCCGAGATCGAGCCGTTTCAGCCCGGCTTTCGCGCCGACCATGAAACAGGGCAGCAGCGCGATGCCCAGCCCGGCGCGCGCCGCCTGCAGGCGGGTATCGCCGTTGGAGGATTGCAGCACGGGCCGCGCATCGGGCGCCACTTCGCGCAGCCAGTCGCCATAGGCGTTGCGCGCATCGGTAGCCGGCCAGGCGATCAGCGCATGATGCGACAGCCCGCCGTCGCGCCGGGGCGTGCCGTTCGTCTTCAGATAGGCGGGCGAGGCGTAGAAGGCGTAGCCGATCTCGCCGATGCGGCGGGCGCGCAGATTGCCCGAGGGGAGGCTGCCCAGGCGCAGGGCGATATCCGATTCGCGGCGCGACAGGTTGACGTGCCTGATCTCGCCGCTGATCTCGAGCGAAATGCCGGGATGGCGCGCCAGCAATTCGGGCAGCAACGGCGCGATGAAATGATTGGCGAGCGGTTCGGTCGTCGCCAGCGACACCGGACCTTCGGGCGCCGCCGCGTCCTCGCCGAACAGCTCGGGCAGGCCGGCGAATTCGCGCTGCATGCGCTGCGCCCAGTCGGCCAGCCGCGCGCCGTCGGGACTGAGCCGGTAGCCTTGCGCGCTGCGCACGAACAGCCGGCGACCCAGTTCGGCCTCGAGGCGTTCGACATGGCGGCTGACGGTGGCGACGTTGACGCGCAGGAAGCGGGCGGCGGCCAGCAGGCTGCCGGTTTCCGCCACTTTGGTGAAATAGCGAAGGTCGTCCCAGTCCATCTCCCCACCGACGGATGCGAGCGCCGCGGCAAGTCTGCCGGGCGTTTTGCGGAAATGCAAAACCAGTTCGCGCAATCGACGTCTGCCGCCGCCGCCGCTGCGGCCATAGCTTGCGCGCCATCGCGACGCCTTCGTCGGCCTCGCACCACCAAGGGGAAAGTGTCATGGAACAACGCAACCACTATCAGGAAACCCTGAACGCCTCGTACAAGGCCAACTGGCGCATCGAGGACATCATCGGCGGCGACAAGCGGCTGAATTTCGAGCGGCCGTTCATGCCGGAGGCGCTGGCGCGGGTCGGCGGCCTCGATTTCCTGAGCCCGCGCGAGAAGATCGTGCTCAACCAGATCCGCGGCCACGGCTATCTCGCCATGTTCGGGCTGGTCGAGAACACCATTCTCCCCTTCGTCGTCGATCAGGCGCGCGGGCACGTGCACGGCGAGGACTACCAGATGCGGGCGCTGCTGAACTTCGCCGGCGAGGAAGCCAAGCACATCCACCTGTTCAATCGTTTCGAGGCGGAGTTCAAGGCGGGCTTCGGCAGCGAGTGCCGCATGATCGGACCGGCCGAGGCGATCGCCAGCGAGATCCTGGCGCATCATCCGCTGTCGGTCGGGTTGCTGATCCTGGCGGTCGAATGGATGACGCAGTCGCACTATCTCGACAGCGTGCGCGACGATCAGGCGCTCGATCCGCTGTTCAAGGAGCTGTTGCGCCGGCACTGGACCGAGGAGGCGCAGCATGCGCGGCTCGACACGCTGATGGTCGAGGAGATCGCCGCCGGCTGCACGGCCGAGGAGATCGAAGCGGCGGTCGACGGCATGCTGGAGATCGGCGGCTTCATCGACAACGGGCTGCGCCAGCAGGTGGAATTCGACATCGAGGCGTTCGGCGAGGCCACGGGTCGGAAGCTGAATGCGGAGGAGACCGAGCTGTTCGCCACGACGCAGCTGCAGGCGCAGCGCTGGACCTTCATCGGTTCGGGCATCACCCATCGCGCCTTCCTCGGCACGCTGGGCAAGCTCACCATGACCGGCCGGGCCAAGGTCGAGCAGGCGGCGGTCGCTTTCCGCTGAAACGCCAGGGCGGCCGGTGGCGCTGCGCCTCCGGCCGCCGAAGCCTAGCGGGAGATCAGCTCTGCTTCGGCTTCTTCTTGTAGGCTTCGATCGCCGCCTTCAGCGCGCGCTCTTCCTTGCAGCCGAAGGTGCACAGATCGCCCAGCCGGGCGAGATGCTCCTCGGCCTTGGCGAGGTCGTTGAGCATCAGATAGGCCTCGCCGATATATTCGTGCGCCCCGATATGCTTGGGGTCGAGCGCGAGCGCCTGCTGGTAATGGACCAGCGAACCGCGCGGATCGCCGGACTTGCGCGTGGCGTAGCCCAGCAGGTTGTGGGCTTCGGGATTGTTCGGCTCGGCCGCGGTCGCCTTCTTCAGCGACGCGATGGCGGAAGCCCAGTCCTCCTTGGCGACGGCGGCCTTGCCGGCCTCGAAATCGGCGTTTTTCGGCTTGGCGGCCGGCGCTGGATCGGACGTGCCCATCGCCAGAACCGGTGCGGCCGTTCCCGCCCCCAGCCCGACGGCGATGGCGACGGCGAGAGCGATGTGACGCAGAGCGCGCATGAAAACCTCCTGTGCGAACGGACGAACGAGAATACGCCATTCCCTGATACGAGACACCGCCCATTCGGGACTAATCCCGTGGCCGTCGAAAAACCTCAGCGCGCCGAGTCGGCGGGCGCCGCCGTTGTGGGCAGCATGGCGGCGTCCTCGACCGCCCGCACGGTCAGGGCGGTCGTTCGGCCGCGCACCTCGATCTCGTGCGCCGGCCATTCAGACAGATCGATACCGGCCAGGCGCGCCAGATCGTCGGACACCACCAGTTCGCAGGACAGCTGCTTGGTCATCGGCTCCAGGCGGCTGGCGGTGTTGACGCTGTCGCCGATCGCGGTCAGCGAGCGGGTGGCGCCGTAGCCCATCTCGCCGACGATGGCGATGCCGGCATGCAGGCCGATGCCGATGCGCAGCGGCGCGTCGAGATCGCCCGACAGGCTTTCGTTCAGCGCGTCGATCGCCAGCGCCATGCGACGGGCGGCGTCGAGCGCTTTGCGGCAGGCGGTAGGCGCATCGCCCTTGAGACCGAACAGCGCCATGACGCCATCGCCGATGAACTTGTCGACATGGCCGCCGGCCGCCTCGATGGCCTCGCCGACGGCGCGGAAATAGCGGTTGAGCACGAAGACGGTGTCGTAAGGCAGGCGATGTTCGGCCAGCGAGGTGAAGCCGCGAATGTCGGCGAACAGCACCGCGATCTCGCGCTCCTGGCCGTGATGGTGGGCGGCCTGCGACAGCGCCTCCTGCGCCACCGCGCCGGCGGCCAGCAGCGGGGTCACGTCGTACTCGCCGGCCGGCGGATGCAATTGGCAGGCCAGGCGCACATTTTCCGGCGCGCCGACGCGGGCCAGCACGCGCTGCTCGGCAGCCGATGGCGGCGGCAGGCGGTCCAGCCCGCGCCCGACGCGGATGCGGCAGGTCGAGCAGCGGCCGCGCCCACCGCAGACGGAGGCATGCGGAATGCCGGCGAAACGGCTGAATTCCAGCACGCTGGGTCCGGCCGGGCCTTGCGCGAGGCGCTGGTTGGGATAATGCAGGCGCACCAGCGCGCCGCGGCGTTCGATGGCGTTGCGCGCCAGCCGGGCGGCGAAGACCCCGGCCAGCAATGCCGCGATGCCGAGCGAGCTCCAGTCGATCGCCGTCAACAGGGCGGCGATGGTCTGCTGATCGGGCAGAGGCAGAGCCTCGAACATCGCCGTCAGCCAGCTGCGCTGACGCGCCAATTCCATCACCTCGGGGCCGCGCTGGAAGAAGGCGACCAGTGCGAGAGTGGGCAGCAGCAGCGCCGCGGCGAAAGCCAGCGGTCGCCACGGGGCGTAGCGCGCTTTCAGCCGCCACAGCATGTGCAGCCCGATGCAGCCATGGATCCAGACGACCAGCACCAGCCCGAACTGGCGCAGCACGCCGGTCCAGCCGTCGCTCCAGATCGAGAACAGCACGTAGGAGTAGCTGGGGTCGATGCCGGCGACCAGGCGCGCCACGCCGGTGCCGACGACGTGAACCACCCCCAGCGGCAGGATCAGCACGCCCAATACGAGCTGCAGCCATTCCGTCGCCGAGAACTGCAGCGAGCGGCGCCGATAGAACGACCACAGCACCAGCGCGACATGAACCAAAAAGGCGCCATAGAGCAGCGTCGTGCCGACATAGCCCGTCCATACGGCCATGAAGAGCTCGAGCGCGCGCTCCATGGCGCGCAGCGACACCAGTCCGACCGCATGGTTGGCCAGATGGCAGGCGGCGTAGACGAAGAGAACGACGCCGGACCACAGACGGAGCGAGCGCAGCAGACGTTCGCGATCGCTCTTCATGTCAGAGCAGCGCGAGCACCGCTTCGGGCGGCCGCCCGATCGCCGCGCGCCGGCCGTCGGTCACGATCGGTCGCTCGATCAGGATCGGATGCGTGCGCATCGCCTCGAGCAGCCGCGCCTGCGGCAAATCCGCATCGCCGAGGCCGAGTTCGGCATAGGCGCTCTCGCCCTTGCGCAACATGGCGCGGGGGCCGCCCAGCATGGTCGCCAGCGTCTTCAGCGTCGCCAGCGAGGGCGTGTCCTGCAGATATTCGACGATCCGCGGCTCGACGCCCCGCTCGCGCAGTAACGCCAGGGTCTGTCGCGATTTACTGCAACGAGGGTTGTGGTAGATCGTTAGGGACATTGACGTGCCTACGGTAGCCTGTTCTTTTGTAAACAATGACAAGGGTTTGGTCTATGAAATACACCGCAGCCTGCGCCCCAGCTGCGCCGATTTCCATTCTATTCGACAAGACGTTGCGCCTGTTTTTGGCCGTTCTGGTCGCCGGCATGATCGGCAGTGGGTTCGTCAGCGCCGCGCGCGCGCAAGCGCCGGCTGCCGAGGCGTCGCCGGCAGCGGTCTCGGCGGAGGAGCTGGAGCGGCTGGTCAAGACGCTGGAGAGCGAGCCGGAGCGGGCCAGGCTGGTGGAACAACTCAAGGGGCTGATCGCCGCGCAGCGCACGGCGCCGCCGGAGCCCCCCGGACTCGGCGAAGTGGTGATCGCCACCCTTTCGGACAGCGTCGCGCAAGTATCGACCGCTGTGCGCGAGATCGGCGATGCGCTGCTCGATGCCAGGGGCGCGGGCGACTGGCTGAGCAACGCCTTCAACGACCGCGCCAAGCGCGATCGCATTCTGGAAGGACTGTGGCGGGTGGCGGCGACGCTGGCGCTGGGCGCGCTGGCGCAATGGCTGGTCCATCTTCTGCTCTCGCGCGTGCGGCGGACGCTGACGCATCGTCAGGGCGGCGTGGTCTGGCGGCTGGGTGCGGGGCTGCTGGCGCTGGTGCT
This sequence comes from Rhodospirillaceae bacterium, assembly GCA_040255215.1. Lineage (GTDB taxonomy): Bacteria > Pseudomonadota > Alphaproteobacteria > Reyranellales > JAQSWP01 > JAQSWP01. Next base: position 11,012 of record JBDZUM010000029.1, on the reverse strand, counting down.
CGACGCCTTGCCGGTGGCGGCTTTCGCCGCGGCCGCCTACGGCATCCTGCCGTTCCTCGATCCCGCTCCCGACGTGCGGTTGATCGCCATCGCTCTGGCCAATGCCGCCGTCGTCAGCCAGGCGCTGATCCTGCTGTGCCGGCTGGCGCTGCAACCGCACGATCCGGCCCTGCGCGTGCTGCCGCTGTCGGACGGCACGGCGGCCTATCTCGATATCTGGCTGCGCCGCTTCATCTGGCTGGGAATCTTCGGTTACGTCGCGCTGGAGACCGGCCGCCTGCTCGGCCTGCCGCGCAGCGGCTATGTCGGCCTGCTGAGCCTGCTCGGTCTGATCATCGCCGCGTTGCTGATCATGCTGATTCTGCAGAATCGCAAACCGGTGGCCGAGTGGCTCAAGCGGCACCGCGACGGCCAGCCGGTGTCGGCGCTGGCGGCGCTGCGCTTCCGCATCGCCGATACCTGGCACCTGGTCGCCATTCTCTACATCGTCGCCGTCTACGTCGTGTGGCTGTTGCGGCCCGGCGCCGGTCCGGGATTCCTGCTGCGGGCGACGCTCTTTACCGGCGCGGCGCTGATCGTGGGCTGGCTGCTGGAGCGCGGTTTCGACCGGCTGGTCAGACGCTGGTTCGCCATCAGCGAAGAGATGCGGACGCGCTTTCCCGATCTGGAGGCGCGCGCCAACCGCTATCTGCCCTTCGTTCTCAGCGTCACGCGCGTCGTCGTGGCGGCGCTGACGTTGCTGGCGATTCTCTTCATCTGGGGCGTCAGCTCGTTCTCGATCCTGATCGACGAGCCGGGCCGGAGCATCGTGCTGTCGCTGTTGCGCATGCTGGGCGTCGTCGTCGCCGGGTTCGCCCTGTGGGAGCTGGGCGGCGTGGCGCTGGAGCGGCTGCTGGGCCGCGTCACCGCCAAGGGCCGCATGCCGGCGGCGCGGGTGCAGACCATGCTGCCGGTGGCGCGCTACATCTTCGGCATGGTGCTGTGCGTGATCGGCGGACTGATGCTGCTGTCAGAGATCGGCATCGAGATCGGACCGCTGCTGGCCGGCGCCGGCGTCGTCGGTCTAGCCATCGGCCTCGGCGCGCAGTCGCTGGTCAAGGACCTTATCGCCGGCTTCTCGCTGATCGCCGAGGACGCGCTGGCGGTCGGCGACGTGGTGAAGATCGGCGACAATGCCGGCGTGGTCGAGGGGCTGACCATCCGCATGATCCGTCTGCGCGGGCTCGACGGCACGGTGCATGTCGTGCCGCTGGGCTCGGTCACGGTGGTCGAGAACATGACCAAGGATTTCTCCTTCGCGCTTATCGAGTGCGGCGTCGCCTACAAGGAGAACGTCGACCGGGTGATCGAGCTGTTGAAATCGATCGGTGCCGAGATGCAGCAGGATGCGACATTCGGCGCGGATATTCTGGCGCCGATCGAGATTCTGGGGCTCGACCAGTTCCAGGACTCGGCGCTGCTGATCAAGGCGCGCATCAAGACCTACCCGATCAAGCAATGGGGCGTGCTGCGCGAGTTCAACCGTCGCATGAAGCAGCGTTTCGATGCCGAGGGCATCGAGATTCCGTTCCCTTACCGCACGCTGACTTTGGGCGACGAGGTGTCGAAGCTGCTGTGGGAACTGACGCGTGGGCGCGATCGGGCGGAAACCGCCAAGGACGTGACGCCGTCGGACGACGGCAAGCCGCCGGCCGGCGCGCTGCCCGATCCGCAAACGGGCTAGTTGTCGTCGAGCAACGCCTCGGGATCGTCGGCCTCGATCACGCGGCGCGCGATATCGTAACCGAAGCCTGCGCGCGCCAGCGCGGCGAGATCGCGGGCGCGACGCTCCTCGCGCTCGGCGGCGGGGCGATAGGGCCCCAGCCGGCGGCGTTCGGCCAGGCGCAGGGCGGCCCGCAGTTCGGCGTCCGGGCTTTCATCCGCTGCGTAAGCGGGCGTCAGTTCATCGTCGGCGGCCTCGATGGCACGGTCGATCGCCTCGCTGTCGATGCCGGCCAGGCGCAGCTTGCCGCCGATGATACGACGCGAGGAGCCGCGGCGCCGCAGCGAGATGGCCTTGCCCGCGGCATAGGCGGCATCGTCGATCAGCTTCAGGCGCTGGAACTTGGCGACGATGGCTTCGATGGCCGCTTCGGCGTCGTCGGCCACCGCGGCCTCGGCGCGCCGGGCGCGGTCGATGCGCCGCAGCAGCACGCGGCGCAGATTGGCGCTGGAAGACGAGAACCGCTGCAGATAATGCAATGCGGCGTTCTCCAGCGATTTCGCGGTGACGTTGCGAACGCGGCGTCGCGCTCTGGGACGGTCGGCGTCGTCGGTCATTTCCCGAGCATGGCAGAGCTGCGCGACAGCGTCATCCCGTGCCTTTCCAGGGCGCGACGGCTTGGCTAAGTTCCGCGCGCCGAACGGAGGAATTTTCGATCATGGATGCACCGCGGCATTTTTCCGGCATCAACTGGCGCGGCCTCTATACGCTGTGCCTCAAGGAGACGCTGCGCTTCCTCGATTCGTGGACCCAGACCATCGTCGGTCCGGCGATCACCAGCCTGTTGTTTCTCGCCGTTTTCGTGCTGGCGCTGCATGGCGAGGAGCGCCGCGTCGGCGAGCTGCCGTTCCTGGTATTCCTGGCGCCCGGCCTGATCGCCATGACGGTGGCGCAGAATGCCTTCGCCAATTCGTCGTTCTCGATCCTGGTGTCGAAGCTGCAGGGCAACATCGTCGACGTGCTGATGCCGCCGATCGGTCCCATCGAGCTGACCATCGGTTACGTCTTCGGCGGCGTGGCGCGCGGGGTGGTGTGCGGCCTGGCGGTGGCGGCGGGCATGTCGGTGTTCGTGCCGCTTTCGGTGCACGATCCGCTGCTGCTGGCCTTCCACGCCATATTCGGCTCGATGATGCTGTCGCTGTTCGGCGTGCTGGCCGGCATCGTGTCCGACAAGTTCGACCATATCGGCTCGATCACCAATTTCCTGGTGTCGCCGCTGGCCTTTCTGTCGGGCACGTTCTACTCGATCGCCAATCTGCCCCAGTTCTTCCAGACAGCGGCGCTGTTCAACCCGTTCTTCTACATGATCGACGGCTTCCGCTATTCGGTCACCGGACACGCCGACGCCGCGCCGATCGTCGGCGCTGCGGTCATGTTCGCGATCGACGTGGCGATGTTCGCCCTCGTCTACCGCCTCATTCGCTCGGGCTACAAGCTCAAGGCCTGAAGCCCGTCGCGCGCGGGCCGGGGGTGCGCAGCGGCGCAGCCAGGTTGGCGAACTCGCACAGCAGCTTGCGGGTATCGCGGGGGTCGATGATTTCCTCGACGCCGAAGGTTTCGGCGGTGCGGAAGGGCGAGCGCACCTTGTTCATTCGCGCCTCGATCTCGGCCAGCAGCTTCTTGGGATCGTCCGAGGCGGCAAGGTCCGACTTGTAGGCCGCCTCGATGCCGCCTTCGAGCGGCAGCGAGCCCCAGTCGCCCGACGGCCAGGCGTAACGGAAATTGTACTTGTCCCAGTTCTGGTGCGCCGCACCTGCGACGCCGAACACCTTGCGCACGATGATCGAGCACCAGGGCGCCGTCGCCTGGTAGACGGCGGCCATGGCGCGGGCGCCGTGGCGGATGGTGGCGGCGGTTTCGGCCTCGACGCCGATGACGAAACCGGGGCAGTCGACGAAATGCACCACCGGCAGGTGGAAGGTTTCGGCCAGATCGACGAAGCGGGTGACCTTGTGCGCGGTCTCCGCCGTCCAGGCCGCACCGTAGAAGAACGGATCGCCGCCCAGCACCGCGACCGGCCAGCCGTCGAGTCGCGCCAGGCCGGTGACGATCGAGCGGCCGTAGAGCCTGCCGATCTCGAAGAAACTGTCCTTGTCGACCGTCAGCCCGATGATCTCGCGCATCTTGTAGACCTTGCGCCGGTCGCGCGGCACCAGCGACAGCAGCTTCTCCTCGCGGCGCTGCGGATCGTCGGTGACGGGTCCGCGCGGCGGCAGGTCGTAGACCGAGGAGGGCAGGTAGGAGAGGAAGCGCCGCGTGCGCTCGAACGCCTCGTCTTCGCTCGCCACCTCGTCGTCGACCGAGCCGTTGCGCGCGTGGATCTGCGTGCCGCCGAGTTCTTCCTTGGTCACTGGCTGGCCAAGCCGCGCCACCACCGGCGGGCCGGCGGCGAACATCTGCGAGACGTCCTTGACCATCAGCGAGTAATGCGAGGTGACCAGGCGCGCGGCGCCGAGGCCCGCGACCGAACCCAGGCCCAGCGACACGGTCGGCACCGTCGAGAGGTTGCGCACGACATGGCCCCAGGCGGGATTGCGCGGCACGTAGGTGCGGCCGGTCATCTCGTAGGTCTTGACCGAACCGCCGCCGCCGGTGCCGTCGATCAGGCGGACGATCGGCAGGCGCACGTCATGCGCCATCTGCTCGGAAATCTCCTGCTTTTCCCAGATCGATGCATCGGCCGCACCGCCGCGAACGGTGAAATCGTCGCCGCCGACCACCACCGGCCGACCGTCGATGCGGCCGCGGCCGCAGACGAAATTCGAGGGGCTGAGAGCGACCAGATTGCCGTCGGCGTCGTATTCGGCCTTGCCCGCAATGGCGCCGACCTCGCGGAACGAGCCGGGATCGAGCAGCCGGTCGACGCGCTCGCGCACCGTCAGCTTGCCGCCGTCGTGCTGGCGTTTGACCTTCTCCGGCCCGCCCATTTTGCGCGCGAATTCCTCGCGCCGGCGCAGTTCGTCGATCTCAGGTTGCCACGACATGTCGGCCTCGCCCCGTTCAGGTCAGTCGAATGAACGAGCGTTCATAGCGCGCCGCGCCGCAGCGCACAACAATCGGAGCCGCCAGGCTAGCGCAACGCCATGCCGATCATGGATTCCAGCTCGGCCAGCGCCTTGTCCGGGTCTCCGACCTTGATGGTGCGCATGCCCAAGGCCTTGGCCGGCTTCAGGTTGATGCCGAGATCGTCGAGATAGACGCAATCGGCCGGCTCGACGCCCAGCAGGCCGCAGGCGTGCTGGTAGATGCGCGGGTCGGGCTTGCGCATGCCGATCTTGCTCGATTCCACCACGTGTTCGAACAACGACATGATGGCCTCGATCTGCTTCACCCGCTCGGGCTCGCGCGCCATGCCGGGGCCTTCTCCGGTCGGCATGTTGTTGGTGATGCAGGCGATGCGATACCGCGTGCGCACCCGGCGCAGGGCCTCGACCATCTGGGGGCGGACATCGCCGCTGATGATCTTCAGCACATGGTGGCCGGAGAGCTTGTGGCCCATTTCCTGCGCCTCGGCCTCGAACAGCCGGGCGAAGCCGTCGAGATCGACCTCCGACCGCTCCATCCGGGCCCAGGCGTTGGTGTCGGGATTTCGCGCGTTCAACTGGCGGATAAAGTCCGGCGGCAGGCCGATTTCCCGTTCGTACCGCCTGAAGGCCTCGAACGGGCTGGACAGGATTACCCCGCCGAAATCCCACAAAACCGCCTTGGTCATAATACCCCTACTCCCTACGGATAGATGCGTGTGCACCCGAATACTTCTGCATTGTGTGTGTTGATACACCCAACCTAGGTTGATGCATCGACACTGCAATGGCCCGGGTTTACGGGCCAAGGAAGGCAGCAGACATGGATAAGGCGGTCAAGCCCGTAGACGGGCGCACGGCCCGGGCCGACAACACCCGCAGGCGTATCGTGTCCTCGATGATCCTGCTGATCGAGGAGGGGCATCTGCGCCCGACGGCGGCGGCGATCGCCGAACGGGCGTCGGTCTCGGTACGCTCGGTTTTCCAGCATTTCAACGATCTCGGGGCGCTGTTCCAGGCCGCTGCCGATTCGACCATGCATCGCGTCTGGTCGCTGGTGCGGCCGATCCCCGATTCGGGGACCATGGACGAAAGGCTGCAGAGCCTGCTTGAGATGCGCTGGGACATCTACGACCACATCGCGCCGATCCGTCGCGCAGCAACGCTGATCGAGGACCAGTTGCCGATGTTCGTCGAAGGCCGCAGCCAGTTCCGCAACATGCTGCGCAGCCTGCTGGAGCGCGTGTTCGCCGCCGAAGTGGCGCCGCTCGACGTTGACGCTCGGCGCGAGACGCTGGACGCCATGGTGGTGATCTGCGAGTTCGAATACATGGAAGTGCTGCGCCGGCAGATGGAGCTGCCGCGACCGGCAGCCATGGCGGCCCAGAAGCGGGCGCTGGTGGCGCTGCTGCGACAGGCCGAGTGCTGAGGCGCCTTCAGGCTAACGAGAGAGGCCCGGGTCTCCCGGGCCTTTTTCTTTTCAGTTCCGGTAGCGATCTTCCACCGCGCCCCATTCCTCGAATCCGACGATGCGCTTGAAGTCGTCGAAGCCGACGCCCTCGCCGGCCAGCGACAGGCGGCCGGCCTTGAGGTCGGCCAGCGCCTTGGCCGTCGTCTGCGCCACGCGGAAGATCACCGAGCAGGGATAGGCGATCATGCTGAAGCCCATCTTCTTGAGCTCGGCCGGCGGTAGCAGCGGGGTGCGGCCATCCTCCAGCATGTTGGCGATCTGCGGTACGCCGCCGAAGCGCTCGCCGACGATGCGCAATTCCTCGACCGATTGCGGCGCCTCGACGAACACGCCGTCGGCGCCGGCCTTCAGGTAGCGCTCGGCCCGACGCATCGCCTCGTCGAGGCCGAAGATCGCCCGCGCATCGGTGCGGGCGACGAGGAACGTGTCCTTGCTGTCGCGCGCGGCGGCGGCGGCGCGCAGCTTGGCTTCCATCAGTTCGGCCGAGATCACGTCCTTGCCGGCCATGTGGCCGCAGCGCTTGGGCGCCACCTGGTCCTCGATGAAGATGGCGGAGACGCCGAGCTGCTCGTAGGTGCGGATGGTCCGGGTGACGTTCTTGACGTCGCCGTAGCCGTCGTCGCCGTCCACCATCACCGGCAGATCGCACGCCGCCATGATGTCGCGCACCCCGGCAGCCATCTCGGCCAGCCCGACCAGGCCGATATCGGGCACGCCGTGACGCGCGCCGACCAGCGCGAAACCGCCGATCGAGTAGGCGTCGAAACCGGCCTGCTTGACCAGTCGGGCGGTCAGCGCATCGTGCGCCACCGGCAGCAGCAGCGGCTCGGGACGCGAGACGAGTTCTTTCCAGGTCGGTGCGTGCATGGCGTTTTCTCTTTCGCTCAGAACATGGTGCCGGGCAGGAACAAGGCGATCTGCGGCAGCGCCATCACCAGCGCCAGGCCAAGCACCATCAGGAAGAAATAGGGCGCGACGCCGCGGATGATCTCGCCCATCGGCGCGTGGCTGACCGCCTTCAGCGTGAACAGGTTCATGCCGACCGGCGGCGTGATCAGCGCCAGTTCGAGATTGATCATCAGCAGGATGCCGTACCAGACCGGGTCGATCTTCAGCGCGATCAGCACCGGCAGGATCACCGGCGTGGTGATGAGGATGATCGAGATCGTCTCGAGGAACATTCCCAGCAGCATGATCAGCAGCATGACGGCGATCAGGAATCCGGTCTGCGACAGATCGTAATGCGCCACCAGCTCGACGATCTCGTTGGGAATGCGCAGCTTGGTAAGGGCGTGGCCGAAAATCGCCGCGGCGGCCAGGATCAGGAACAGCATCGAGGAGGTGCGGGCCGCATCGAGCGCCGAATGCCAGATGTCGCGCCAGCCCAGCGAGCGGTAGACAAGGACGGCGATCAGCAACGCCGCCAGCGCGCCGACGCCGGCGGCTTCCGTCGCGGTGAAGACGCCGGCATACATTCCACCGAGGATGAGCGGCGGCAGCGACAGGGCCCAGACCGAGCGCCGCAGCGCCGCAGCGATCTCGCCCAGCGTCGCCCGTTCTTCGCGCCGGCCCTGGCCCTTGCGCCAGGCGAACCCCATGCACCACAGCGCGAAGATGGCCGCCAGCACCAGCCCCGGCACCAGCCCGGCCATGAAGAGCTGGCCGATCGAGGTATCGGAGATCACGCCGTAGAGCACCATCGGGCCCGACGGCGGAATGAGGATGCCCAGCGTGCCGCCGGCGCCGACGACGCCCAGCGCGAAGCGCGGGCTGTAGCCGTAGCGGATCATCTGCGGGATCGCCGCCGAGCCGATGGTCAGCGCGGTGGCGACCGACGAGCCGGAGATGGCGGCGAAGATCGTGCAGGCGATCACGGTGGCGACGCCCAGCCCGCCGGGCAGGTGGCGGGTCAGCGTGTGCGTCGTGCCGAACAGGTGATCGACGACGCGGCCGCGAATCATGAACTGCGCCATCAGGGTGAACAGCGGGATCGCCACCAGCAGATAGGTGTCGAGCTTGCCGAAGATCAGTTCGCCCAGATTGATGGCGCCCGGTTCGGCGATCATCAGAACCGCGGCGCCGAACAGCGCCAGCCCGGCGAAGACTGGCATGCCGGTCAACAGCAGGCAGACCAGCAGGACGAGCAGAATGGCGAAGGTCACGGCCGGCGCTCCGCGGGCGGCGTTTGCTGTTCCGCAGCGGCCGGCGGCGCCAGATCGTCGGCCGCGAGATCGCCGCTCAGCAGTCGCGCCAGCAGGGTCGTGGCGTTAAGCAACAGCAGGGCGCCACCCAGTGGGATCAATGCCTGGACGATCCACAGCGGCGCGGCGAGATAGCCGGTCGAACGCATGTCGACCATCCTGGAGAAGGCCACCGTCTCCCAGCCCTCGTCGATGAACAGCAGCGCCGTCAGGCCGACGGCGACCAGCCCCAGGGCGGCGACCAGGAAGCGGCCGCGCCGGCCGAGCCGGGCGGTGAGAAGGTCGATGGCGATGTGCTCGCGCTTGCGCAGCGCATCGCAGGCGCCGAGCATGACCGTGGCGACAAGCAGGTAGCCCACGACCTCGTCGAGCCAGGTCTGCGGCTGGTTCAGCCCATAGCGCAACACGACGCCGTAGACCACGAGGCAGAGCGAGGTCAGCATGGCGAGCCCGGCGACGGCGATGCTGACGTCGGAGACGAGGCGCGATAGGCGATCGGCGGCGCGCGCCGCGATGCGCGCGCCGCTATCCGGGTTGCTCACGAGCGATGCGAGGCGAAGCCGCGCATCAGAGCTTGTTGATGGCGTCGATCAGCTTGGCGCCGTCCTCCGGCGAAGCCTTGAGAAAGCCGTCCATGACCGGCTTCTGCATGGCCGCCGCCCACGCCTTCGACTCGGCCGGCGTCTGGACATGGATCTGCATGCCCTTGTTGCGCAGCTCGACGATCGCGTCTTCGGCGGTCTTCTCGGTCACCGCGATGCTGTCCTTCTCCGCCTTGGCGGCCGCGGCGGCGATGGCGTCGCGATGCTTGGGCTCGAGCTTGTTCCACCACGCCGGGTTCACGTAGAGATGGAAATAGACCGAGAAATAGGGCGCCACCGTGCCGTATTTCTGGACTTCGTAGTACTTGCGGCTGTAGGCGGCCGAAACGTCGGTCAGGCCGGCGTCGATGATGCCGGTCTGCAGGCCGTTATAGACCTCGTCGCCGGGCAGGGCCGACGGGGCGGCGCCGACGGCTTCGAGGGCGGCGTCGGCCAGCTTGTTGAGGCCGCGGATCTTGATGCCCTTGAAGTCGTCGGTGGCGACGATCGGCTTCTTGCCCGAGGTGAAGATCGACTGCCGGGTGGTGTAGAACCAGGCGATGTTCTTTACGCCCTTGGATTCCAGCTTGTTCTCCAGCAGCTTGGCGGCCGGCGAGTTGGGGAATTTCTTCAGCTTGTCCAGGTCGGTGAGGAAGTAGGGGATCACGGTGACGTTCATTTCCGGCACCGTGTTGCCCCACTGGAAATTGACCGACAGGGCCGATTCGATCGAGCCGCGGGCGACCGCGGGGAAGTTTTCGTTCGGCTTGTGCGCCTGGCTGGCGCCGAACACCTTGACCTCGACCTCGCCGTTGCTGCGCGCCTTGACGTCGGCGGCAAAGGCCTCGACGACCTTGGCGATATGGTGGGCGGGCGGCAGCTGATGGCTCAGCCCCATCGTGACCTTCGCCTGGGCATGGGCAAGCTGCGGCAGCGCCAGAAGCGCGGTGGCCGCCAGGATGGCGATACGCATGGACGTTTCTCCCGTATTGGCTTCATTTTGGATCCGGCGGACGCCGGCATGGCCGCAGGCTAGACCGGCGCGGCCGCGCCGACAATGCGCTTGGCGAGTGGCTGACGCGCGCAATCGCGGCCTTATTTGAGCCGCGTTTCGTGCTAATGGTTGCCGTTAAAGCAGTGCGGTAAGCAATGAAAAGAAACGTGGAAATTGGTCAGTTGTACCAGTCGGTCGGCAAGCCCTCGCTGACCTGGGAAGTGGCGAAGATCGTCGACCAGGCCGGCATTCCGCATGCGCGGCTGGTATCGCCCGACGGGCGGGATCAACGCCTGGTCGCGTGTTCGGTAATCGTGGATGCCGCGCGATACCGGTTGGCCCGCGACGTGGCGCCGGCGCGCGATTTCGGGCCGCGCGGCAACGACAACGCCGCCGAATAGCCGGAAGCCGGTTCAGCCGGCGAAATGCCGGTCGCGCAGCAGGCGCGCCCGCAGGCTGTTGTAGCGGCCGCCCAGCATCGAGACGATCCACAGCGCCCCGGCGGTCAGCACGATGGCCGGGCCCGATGGCGCGTCGAAGTGGTAGGAGGCCAGCAGGCCGAGATAGCCGCTGGCGAAGGCCAGGGCGCTGGCCAGGCACCACAGTGGCACGATCGATCGCACCCAGAACCGGGCCGCCACCGCCGGCAGCACCATGAGGCCGACCGCCATGAGCGTGCCCAGCGCCTGGAAGCCCGCCACGGTATTGACGACCAGCAGCGCCAGGAAAGCGAAGTGCCAGATGGCGCCGCCGCCGCTGGCGGCCGCCATGAATTTCGGGTCGAGGCATTCGATCAGCAGCGGCCGGTAGATCGCCGCCATGGTCAGAAGGGTCAGCGTCGCCGCGCCGGCCATCAGGGACAGTGCCGCGTCGTCGACGGCCAGAATGCTGCCGAACAGCACGTGCACCAGATCGACGCTGCTGCCGCCCATCGCCAGCAAGGTCACGCCGCCGGCCAGCGCCAGCAGGTAGAAGCCGGC
>JBDZUM010000161.1:0-6531 GCA_040255215.1 Rhodospirillaceae bacterium | reverse complement strand
CCCGGCGGCTATTCCAAGTTTCCCTGGTACGCGGCGCGCGAGAACTATTTCTCGGCGGTGAGCGCTGCCGGCGGGCTGCCCATCGCCCTGCCGCACGATCCCGAGCAGGCGGAGGACTATCTCGACCGCATCGACGGGCTGGTGATCACCGGCGGGGCGTTCGACGTCGATCCCTCCTATTACGACGGCGGCGCGAAGCACGGCACGGTGGTGACCAAGGACCGGCGCACCGCGTTCGAGTTCGCCGTCACGCAAGGCGCGCTGAAGCGCGACATGCCGGTGCTGGGCATTTGCGGCGGGCAGCAATTGCTGCATGTCGTGCTGGGCGGAAAGCTGATCCAGCACATTCCCGACGCGATCAAGCAGGCGCTGGCGCACGAGCAGCCCAACCCGCGCGACGAGGCCGGGCATTCGGTCGCCGTGGTGCCGGGCACCAGGCTGCACGAGATCGTCGGCGCGGCCGAACTGCCGGTGAACTCGGCCCATCACCAGGCGGCGGAGGACGAGCCCAAAGGCGTGATCGTCAACGCCCGCGCGCCCGACGGGGTGATCGAGGGCATCGAGGCGCCGGCCTATCGCTTCTGCCTCGGCGTGCAGTGGCATCCGGAATTCTCCATCAGCGAGGGCGACCGCCGGATCATGGCCGCCTTCGTCGCCGCCGCGCGCGGCCGCTAGCATGGCGACGGACAGGGACAAGGCGGCGCCGGCCCCCGCGCCGGAAGGCGAGCGCATCGCAAAGCGCATCGCCCGCGCCGGCATCGCCTCGCGCCGCGAAGCCGAGGCGATGATCGAGCAGGGCAGAGTGAGCGTCGACGGCAGGACGATCGCCTCGCCGGCGCTCAACGTCACCGAGGCCAATGTCATCGCCGTCGACGGCCAGAAACTGCCGGCGGCCGAGCGCACAAGGCTGTGGCGCTACCACAAGCCGCCGGGGCTGATCGTGTCGAACCGCGATCCCGAAGGCCGGCCGACAATCTACGAGATGCTGCCGCCCGCCCTGCCGCGGGTCATCAGCGTCGGCCGGCTCGACTACAATTCCGAGGGCCTGCTGCTTTTGACCAACGACGGCGCGCTGGCGCGGCGGCTGGAACTGCCCTCGACCGGATGGACGCGACGCTATCGCGTGCGCGTGCATGGCGCGGCGAACGAGCGAGCGCTGCTCGAGCTGGAGCGCGGCGTGAAAGTCGACGGCGTGCAGTACGGGCCGATCAAGGCGCGGCTCGACCGGGCCCAGCGCAGCAACGCCTGGCTGACCCTGGGGCTGGAGGAAGGCAAGAACCGCGAGGTGCGCCGGGTGATGGAATATCTCGGCCTGCCGGTGTCGCGGCTGATCCGCATCGCCTACGGGCCCTTCACTTTGGGCGACCTGCCGCCGGGCGAGGTCGAGGAAGTCAGCGCCCATGCCATCGAGGGCGCGGTCGACAGCGAGGCGGCCAAGATCCGCCGCGCCGGCTGGGCCAAGGCCAAGCCGAAGAAGGTGGCGCCGCACAAGAAGGCGCAGAAGCCGCGGGCGCGACGATGAGGGTACGGCGATGAGGATGGTCCGATGAGTTTGCGCATCATCGCCGGCGCGCATCGCGGGCGCAAACTGATCGCGCCGGAGGGGCGCGAGATCCGGCCGACCTCGGCGCGCGCGCGCGAGGCGCTGTTCAACATCCTGGCGCATGGCTTCGGCGGCGAGGACGGCGTGTCGCCGCTGGCGGCGGCGCGGGTGCTGGACGCGTTCTGCGGCACCGGCGCGCTGGGGCTGGAGGCGATCTCGCGCGGCGCGGGCTTCGTCACCTTCATGGATTTCTCGCCGCAGGCGATGAAGGCGGTATCGGAAAATCTGCGGGCGATGAACGAGCTGCCCAAGGCGGCGATGGTGCGGGCCGACGCGACCAGCCCGCCGCCGGCGCGGCAGGGCTGTTCGCTGGTCTTCCTCGACCCGCCCTATCGCTCGGGCCTGGCCGGCAAGGCGCTGGCCGCGCTGGCCGGCAAGGGCTGGGTGGCGCCCGGCGCGCTGGTCAGCATCGAACTGGCGGCGACGGAAGACGTCGAGCTGCCGGCGGGTTTCGCCGCCCTCGACGAGCGCAAATACGGCGCGGCGAAGATCGTGCTGGCGCGGGCAAGCGACTGAGCCCTCCGTTCCGAAGATGAGACCGCCGATCTATCTGCTGCGCCATGGCGAGACCGAGTGGAACGCGGTCGGACGCATCCAGGGCGCCAAGGATTCGCCGCTGACCGAGCGCGGCCGGCGCCAGGCGCAGGCGATGGGGGTGGCGCTGCGTCAGGCGCTGGCGGGTGCTGCGCCGCCGCTCTATTGCAGTCCGCTGGGACGGGCGCGGCAGACGCTCGAAATCCTGTGCGAGACGGCGGGGCTGGACATCGCGGCGGCGCGGTTCGACGAACGGCTGGGCGAACTCTCCTGGGGCGCGTGGGACGGCATGACGCGCGCGGAGATCGAGGCGGCGTATCCGGGCGCGCTGGCGGCGCGGCGGGCCGCGCACTGGACCTATCGGCCGCCGCAGGGCGACAGCTACGAAGATCTCAGCGCGCGGCTGCAGCCGTTCTTCGACGACGTCGCGCGCGAGGGCGGCATCGTCGTCAGCCATGGCGCGGCCGGCCGCGTGCTGCGCGGGCTGCACCTGAAGCTGACGCCGCAGCAGATCGTGGCGCTGGCCGAACCGCAGGATGTCGTGTTCCGGCTCGATGCCAAGGGCAGCGTGGCGTTGCGGGCCGGCTGAGACGGCGGGCGCTCTTTCCGTCGTCCCTTCAACCACGCGGGAGAAGAGGTCTTGTCGACGGCAGGACGACTGGCGAAGATCGAGCAAATCGACGAAAGACTGCGGAGGACCCCATGAAAGCCATCTCGATTTCCGCCATCGCGCTGCTGGCGCTTGGCGTCGGCGCCTGCGAGGACGGCGGGAGCGGCGTTCCGGCGACGCTGACCGGCGGGGTCTGGGTGGTGGAGGAGATCGGCGGGACCAAGATGACGGCGCCGGCGCCGACCATCGAGTTCCGCGCCGACGGCCGCTTCGGCGGCGTCGCCTCGTGCAATTCCTACGGCGGCAGCTACAAGGACGAAGGCGGGCGCGTCAGCCTGAGCGGCGTGTTCGCCACCAAGATGGCGTGCGACCCCAAGCGCATGGCGCAGGAGAAGGCGCTGTTCGACGCGCTGGGCGCGGGCGGCGGCTACAGCGTCGACAGCGAACAGCTGACGATCGAGGGCGCGCAGCGCATCGAGGCGAAGCGGATCGCGCCGAAAGGATAGCGGCCGGGGGATAGCGGCGCAAAAGGCCCCTCACCCTCCCATCGCTGACGCGATGGGCCCCACCCTCTCCCCGCCAGAGCGGGGCGAGGGAAATTATCGTCTGCCGAACAGGCGTTCGATGTCGGCGAGCTTGAGTTCGACGTAGGTCGGGCGGCCGTGGTTGCACTGGCCGGCATGGGGAGTGACTTCCATCTGGCGCAGCAGGGCGTTCATCTCCGGCACGTTGAGCCGGCGGCCGGCGCGCACGGAACCGTGGCAGGCCATGGTCGAGCAGACGTCCTCGAGCTTCTCCTTGAGCGACAGATGCTGGCCGAACTCCGCCAGCTCATCGCCCAGATCGCGCAGCAGGCCGCGCACGTCGACCTCGCCCAGCAAGGCGGGCACTTCGCGCACCACCAGCGCGCCGGGGCCGAACGGCTCGACCAGCAGGCCGAGCTCGGCCAGTTCGCCAAGCCGCGGCGTCAGGCGATGGATGGCGGCCTCGTCGAGCTCGACCACTTCGGGCAGCAGCAGGATCTGGCGCGCCACGCCGCCACCCGAGAGCGCGGCCTTCATGCGTTCGTAGACCAGCCGCTCATGGGCGGCATGCTGGTCGACGATGACGATGCCGTCGCCGGTCTGGGCGACGATGTAGGTCTCGTGCACCTGGGCGCGGGCGGCGCCGAGCGGGAACTCGACCGTGGCGCCGGGATCGTCGTGCTGCACCGGCGCCGATGGCGCATCGAGCCCGGCCAGCACCGGCGCGCTCGCCTGCTCGACCAGCGGCGCGGCATAGAGGGCGGCGGCCTCGCGCAGGCCGGGGGCGGGAAAAGGCGCGCTGCGGGTCCAGCCGCCCTGATGGTAGGGCAGCCCGCCGGGCCGCACCGCGCCGAGAGCGGCCTGCGCCACCGAGGTCGAGGCGCGATGGCCGGCCTCGGCCAGCGCGTGACGCAGGGCGCCGACGATCAGGCCGCGCACGAGGCCGGCATCGCGGAAGCGCACTTCGGCCTTGGCGGGATGGACGTTGACGTCGACATGGCCGCGCGGCGCGTCGAGGAACAGGGCGACCAGCGGATGGCGGTCGCGGGCGAGGAAATCCTGATAGGCGCCGCGCACCGCCCCGCCCAGCAGCCGGTCGCGCACCGGCCGGCCGTCGACGAACAGGAACTGCATCTGGGCGTTGCCGCGATTGAGCGTCGGCAGGCCGATATGGCCGGTCAGCCGGTAGCCCTCGCGCTGCGCGTCGATGGCCAGCGCGTTGTCGGCGAAGTCGCGGCCCATGATGGCGGAGAGGCGCTGCAGCCGGGCGGCGGCGGGATCGCGCGCCAGCAGGTCGGCGCCGATGCCGGGATAGTTCAGCACCTGGCGGCCGTCGTCGTCGAGCGCGAAGCCGATGGCGGGAAAGGCCATGGCGAGACGGCGCAGCGCGTCGACCACGTGCAGGGTCTCGGTGCGCGGCTCCTTGAGGAATTTCAGGCGCGCGGGCACGGCGTAGAAGAGATCGCGCACCTCGACGCGCGTGCCCGGCGGGTGCGGCGCCGGCATCGGCCGGCCCTTGCGGCCGCCCTCGATGTGCAGGGTGAAGGCGCTGTCGGATCCACGCTTTGATCCATGGGGCCGCGAGGTGAGCTGGAAGCGGCTGACCGAAGCGATCGACGGCAGCGCCTCGCCGCGAAAGCCCAGCGTGGCGATGTCGTCGAGATCGTCGGCCGGCAGCTTGGAGGTGGCGTGGCGCTCGACCGCCAGCTCCATCTCTTCGGGGCTCATGCCGACGCCGTCGTCGACCACGGCGATCAGCGTCCGCCCGCCTTCGCGCAGGAACACCTCGACGCGCGAGGCGCCGGCGTCGATGGCGTTCTCGACCAGCTCCTTGACGGCACTGGCCGGCCGCTCCACCACCTCGCCGGCGGCGATGCGGTTGACCAGGGTCGGCGGCAGGCGGCGGATCGCCATCTCAGCCCATCTTACCGAGATATTCGCGCGTCAGGATCTTGCCCTGCTCGACGGCCGGCTGGTCGAAGGCGTCGACCTCGAGCAGATGCGCGGCGATGATGGTCTCGAGCATGAAATGCATCAGCAACGCGCCCATGCCGGCCTCGTCGAGCGCCGGGATGCGGAAGCGGCGCACCGGGCGGCCGTTCTGCGCCAGGGTGGCGGCGGTGGCGCGCGCCTCGGCATCGAGCAGATCGCCCATGGTGCGGCCGGCGAGATAGGAAAGCGATTTCTCGTCGGCCACGGTCTCGGGCAGCACGCGGCCGCCGCTGTTGACCGTGTCGCAGATCATGACGGTGAACATCTTGTCGGCCGGGCCGTCGAGATAGAGCTGCAGCTGCGAATGCTGGTCGACCGTGCCCATGGCGCGGATCGGCGTCGTGCCCTGCCCGTTCTTGCCCAGACTCTCGGCCCAGAGCTGGCGATACCACAGGCCGAAATAGCCCAGCCGGTCGACATAGGGCATCAGCACGGTGGTGTTCAGCCCCTGGCTGCGCTGCAGGGCGATGGAGAGCGCGGCGCCGATGGCGGGCTCGCTGTCGCCTGGAGTCCGAGCGTTCAAGCTGGCGTCGAGCACGGCGGCCGCGCCCTGACGAACCCTGGCGATGTCGAGCCCGGCGATGGCGGCGGGGATCAGCCCGACCAGCGACAGCACCGAGAAGCGGCCGCCGACCCTGGGGTCGTGCTCGAGGGTGCGGATGCCGTGCTTCTTCGCCAGCCGGCGCAGCACGTTGTCGTTGGGCTCGGTGACGGCGATGACGTGATCGGCGCCCGATTCGCCGCCGTAATGCGCCTCGAACCAGTCGAGCGCGATCAGCAGCTGGGTCAGCGTCTCGGCCGTGCCGCCGGATTTGGAGATGGCGAGGAAGCCGGTCGAATCCGGATCGAAGCGCTCGAAGAGCTGGGCGAAGGTGTCGGGATCGACATTGTCCATGAACCACAGCTTGGGCGCCCCGTCGGCCGGGCCGAAACCGCGATCGGCCAGCGCCACCAGGGTCTGGCCGCCGAGGCTGGAGCCGCCGGTGCCGAGGATCACCACGTTGGCGAAACGCCGGCGGAAATCGGCGGCGACTTCGCGCATTTCGTCGAGATCGTCGCTGCGCGCGGGCAGGCGCAGCAGCGGCAGCGAGCCGTCGTCGCGCCAGGCGCGCAGCCTGTCGAGGGCGGGGGCGCTGGCCTGCAGCATGTGCTCGAAAGCCGGCCGCGCCAGCCCCTTGCCGCCGATGGTCTCGGCGAAACACTCGTCGATGGTCTGGAAATAGAGATGTCTGCTCATGTGGGTCCGGATGTTATCAGGCGGGATCGCG
>JBDZUM010000028.1:16563-36244 GCA_040255215.1 Rhodospirillaceae bacterium | reverse complement strand
TGGTAGAGGCCGAACAGGCCGCTGGCGGTACCGGCGATCAAGGTCGTCAGCACCACGCCGGCGAGATAGTAGCCGACGCGATCGAGCGGCCCCGGCGCCAGCAGCGGCCGGGCGGCGCGGAAACGCACCAGGCGCGGCTGCAGCCATTCCCAGCCGGCGATCAGCGCCAGCACGGCGGCGAAAGACATGTGGAAGCTGGCGCTGAGCAGGCTTTCGGGCGCGAGGACCAGGATCACCGTGGCGGCAAGGGCAACGGTTCGCATCGACAGCGCATTGCGGTCGAACACGATGGCGAGCAGCACGACGGCGGCCATGATGAAAGCGCGCTGCGCGGGGATCGGGCTGCCGGCCAGCAGCAGGTAGAACAGCGCGCCGGCAAAGGCGACGATGGCGGCCCATTTCCTGATCGGCCAGCGCAGCGCCACCGGCTCGATCAGCGCCAGCAGCAGCCGCAATCCGCCGAGCAGCAGGGCGACGACCAGCACCATGTGCAGGCCGGAAATCGACAGCAGATGCGCCAGACCCGAATCGCGCATGGCCTGCAGGTCGGTATCGGGGATGCCGCTTTGCTCGCCGGTCAGCAGGGCCGCCGCCATGGCCGATTCGGGACTGCCATCGGCGATGATGCGGCGGGTCGCCTCCTGGCGCATGCCGTCGACGAACTGGCGCCAGCCCGATCGCGTCGCCCTGGCCTCGATCGTCACCGGCGAGATGGCGTAGCCGACGGCGCCCAGGCCGCGAAACCAGGCATCGCGCTGGAAGTCGTAGGCGCCCGGCGCGGCCGGCGGCGACGGCGGGATCAGAACCGCCCGCAAGGTGACGCGATCGCCGATCGCCAGATCCGCCGGTGGTCGGCGCACTGTGACGCGCACGGCGCCGGGTTGGGCGGTCGCCTCCAGTCGTTCGACCCGCAATTCCTCGAGCCGTATCCGCAGGCCGCTGGGCAGCGGCTCGATATTGGCGACGGTGCCCGACACCATGCTGGCCATCTCGCGCGCCAGCACCGGCGCCGCAACGGCATCGCTGCGCAGCTTGGCCGTGGCGAAGCCGGCCGCGATCGTTGCCGTCGCGATCAGCAGCAGGCTGGCGTAAGCCGTGCGTCGAACCAGCACCGCGAGCAGCGCGGCGACGCCGGCAAGGGCCAGTGCCGGCCACAGTGGCGGCTCGAACGGCAGGGCGAAATAGAGGCCGATGCCGGCGCCGAAGCCGGCCGGCAGCCACAGCGCCCACCGGCCGCGTTCTTCCGCCGCCTGCACCCCCAGCCAGGCCGCAATCCGGGGCGGCCAGGCGAGAAACGCGGCGGCCGGCGGGACCTTTGACAGGGCCGGATCGGTCACTATGCTACAGCGCCTTCGCGCCGCCCGCGCCGGCGTCCAGCCATGCCTTCAGGATCGTTCATGAAAGTCGTCACCCGTTTCGCCCCCTCGCCGACGGGGTTTCTGCATATCGGCGGCGCCCGCACCGCGCTGTTCAACTGGCTGTTCTCGCGCCACAACGGCGGGCGCTACCTGCTGCGCATCGAGGATACCGACCGGGCGCGCTCGACCAAAGAGGCGATCGACGCCATTCTCGACGGGCTGTCCTGGCTCGGCCTCGACTGGGACGACGAGCCGGTGTTCCAGTTCGCCCGCGCCGAACGCCATGCCGCCGTCGCTCGCGAGATGCTGGCCAAGGGCCTGGCCTATCACTGCTACTCGACGCCGGAAGAGCTCGAGGCGATGCGCCAGAAGGCGCGCGCCGAGGGCCGTCCGATCCGATACGACGGCACCTGGCGCGACCGCGATCCGAAGGAGGCGCCGGCCGGCGTCAAGCCGGTGATCCGCCTGCGCGCGCCGCTGGACGGCGAGACCGTGGTCGACGACCTGGTGCAGGGCACGGTGACGGTGCAGAACGCGCAGCTCGACGACATGGTGCTGCTGCGCGGCGACGGCACGCCGACCTACATGCTGGCAGTGGTGGTCGACGACCACGACATGGGCATCACCCACGTCATCCGCGGCGACGACCACCTCAACAACACTTTCCGCCAGATCCAGGTCTATCGCGCCATGGGCTGGGACGTGCCGCGCTTCGCCCATATCCCGCTGATCCATGGCGCCGACGGGGCAAAGCTCTCCAAGCGCCACGGCGCGCTGGGCGTTGACGCCTATCGCGACATGGGCTTCCTGCCCGAGGCGCTGCGCAACTACCTGCTGCGGCTCGGCTGGGGCCACGGCGACGACGAGATCATTCCGACCGACAAGGCGATCGAATGGTTCGACCTGGCCAATGTCGGGCGCGCCGCCTCGCGCTTCGACATGGACAAGCTGACCAACCTCAATGCGCATTATCTGCGGCAGACGGACGACGCGGCGCTGTTCGAGCTGGTGCGGCCGCGCCTGGAGGGCGCGCTGGGCGGTCCGCTCGATGCGGAGATGGCCGCCCGCGTCACTGCCGGCATGAACGGCGTCAAGCAGCGCTCGCGCACGCTGGTCGAACTGGCCGACAATCTGCGCTTCTACGCCGTGCGCGGGCCGATCACGCCCGACGCCAAGGCTGCCGCGCTGCTGACCCCAGACAACAAGGCGGTTCTGGCGGCGCTGGCGCCCCTGCTCGAAGGCGTTTCGGACTGGACGGAAACGGCGATCGAAGCGGCGGTGAAAGCCTTCGCCGAAGGTCGTGGCGTGAAGCTCGGTTCGGTCGCCCAGCCGTTGCGCGCGGCGCTGACCGGCGGCACCGTTTCGCCGGGCATATTCGAGGTGCTGGCGGTGCTGGGACGCGCCGATTCGCTCAGTCGAATCAAGGCTTCCGCTTGAAACGGACCGGCTTCTGCTGCAATTGCGAATAGGCCCCAAACCCACTAAGGTACCGACAAAATCGCAACGACCCTGCGCCAACGGGCGGTCCCTCGCCAGTCATCGGCTGCCGGCTAAGTCCAGGAAGGAAAACATGGCCAAAACCACCAACAAGACCGCTCAGCCCGCCGCCAAGACCGCAGCCGCCAAGCCGGCGGGCAAGAAGCCGATGACGCTGACCGACAACAACAGCGGCAAGAGCTATTCGCTGCCGGTGATGTCGGGCACGGTCGGACCCGACGTGATCGACGTGCGCAAGCTTTACGCCGACACCGGCGCCTTCACCTACGACCCGGGATTCACCTCGACCGCCTCGTGCCAGTCGAAGATCACCTACATCGACGGCGACGAGGGCGTGCTGCTGCATCGCGGCTACGACATCGCCGAGCTGGCCGAGAAGTCGGACTTCATGGAAGTCGCCTATCTGCTGCTCAAGGGCGAGCTGCCGAACGAGGCGGAGAAGACCAAGTTCGAATACGACATCTCGCGCCACACGATGCTGCACGAGCAGATCTCGTTCTTCTATCGCGGCTTCCGGCGCGACGCGCATCCGATGGCCATCATGTGCGGCGTGGTCGGCGCGCTGTCGGCCTTCTATCACGACTCGCTCGACATCAACGATCCGCACCAGCGCATGGTCGCCTCCTACCGGCTGATCGCCAAGATGCCGACCATCGCGGCCATGGCGTACAAGTATTCGCTCGGCCAGCCCTTCATCTATCCGCGCAACGACCTGAAATACGCCGACAATTTCCTGCACATGATGTTCGCGGTGCCGGCCGAGCCCTACAAGATCAGCCCGGTGCTGGCGCGCGCCATGGACCGCATCCTGATCCTGCACGCCGACCACGAGCAGAACGCCTCGACCTCGACGGTGCGCCTGGCCGGCTCCTCGGGCGCCAACCCCTTCGCCTGCATCGCCGCCGGCATCGCCTCGCTGTGGGGTCCCGCCCATGGCGGCGCCAACGAGGCGGTGCTGAACATGCTGATGCAGATCGGCGACAAGAAGAACATCGCCGAGTTCATCAAGAAGTCGAAGGACCCGAACGACAATTTCCGCCTGATGGGCTTCGGCCATCGCGTCTACAAGAACTACGATCCGCGCGCCAAGGTGATGCAGAAGACCTGCAACGAGGTGCTGGCCGAGCTGGGCGTCAAGAACGACCCGCTGCTGCAGCTCGCGGTCGAGCTGGAGCGCATCGCCCTGCAGGACGACTACTTCGTCGAGAAGAAGCTCTACCCCAACGTCGACTTCTATTCGGGCATCATCTTCCGCGCCATGGGCATCCCGGTCAGCATGTTCACCGTGCTGTTCGCCGTGGCGCGCACGGTCGGCTGGATCTCGCAGTGGACCGAGATGGTCGAGGACCCGTCGCAGAAGATCGGCCGGCCGCGCCAGCTCTATACCGGCGCCCCTGCCCGCCCCTTCGTGCCGGTCAAGAAGCGCAAGTAACCGGCGCCAGCGCGACGCCCTCGAGCGGCGACGATGGAACGGCGGCCTGCGGGCCGCCGTTTTGCGTTGGCGGCGGCAGCGCGCTTTGCGCCGGCCGGCCCGCAGGCTATGCTCGCCCGCAACGGCGGACGCAGAGCCGCAGATCCACGGGAGGTCAGCGTGGCCAGTCGACAGGGATTTTCCGGGCTGAAGCCGCCCAGCGACGGCAATCCGCCGCGTCCGCGCCAGCGCGCGCGGCTGGTGCGCATGGCGCCGCCGGCCAACGACAACCGTTCCAAGGGCATCGATCTCGGGGTGCTGCGGTTCACCGGCCTGCGGGTGGCCTTGGCCGTGGCCGCGATCGGCGCGCTGGCCGCCCTGGCCTTCGCCGCCGGCCTGCTCTAGTTCCTCAGCCGCCGGTCTGGATCAGTTCGATCTTGTAGCCGTCGGGATCCTCGACGAAGGCAATCACCGTGGTGCCGTGCTGCACCGGACCGGCGGGGCGCGGAATCTTCACGCCGGCGGCAGCCAGCCGGTCGCACACGGCATAGGCGTCGGGCACGCCGATGGCGAGATGGCCGAAGCCGGTGCCCAAATCGTAGCCGTCCTTCTGGTCCCAGTTGTAGGTCAACTCGATGACAGCGTTGCTGCGCTCCTCGCCGTAGCCGACGAAGGCCAGCGAATACTTGCCGGCCGGCACGTCGCGCTTGCGCAGCACCTTCATGCCCATCAGGCGGGTATAGAAATCGAGCGAGCGGTCGAGATCCTTCACCCGGATCATGGTGTGCAGCATGCGGTAGCCGGCGGCGTCGGCCGGTTGCGTCTCGCGTTGCGGCGCCGACATCGGGCCTAACCGTCGATGATCATGGCGGCGAAGGTCGCCTCGGCCACCAGCTTGCCGTCGACCTTGCTCTCGCCGCTGAATTTCCAGACCGGACCGCGGTTCTGCTCCTTGCGGACATGCACTTCCATGCGGTCGCCCGGCACCACCGGCTTGCGGAAACGAGCGCGATCGATCGACATGAAATAGACCTTCTTGCCTTCGAAGGCCGGGCCCAGCGTCTGCACGACCAGCACGGCGGCGGTCTGGGCCATGGATTCGATGATCAGCACGCCGGGCATCACCGGCATGCCGGGAAAATGGCCCTGGAAAAACTGCTCGTTGATGGAGACGTTCTTGATGCCGATGGCGCTCTCGTTGGGGCGCAGCTCGACCACCCGGTCGACCAGCAGGAACGGGTAGCGATGCGGGATCATTTGCACGATCCTGCCAATGTCGATCGTCGCGACGTCGTCCAGTTTTTCGGCAGCCTGGCTCACGATGCGTTCCTAAGTCGTTGAATTTGCGACAGCAATACCCGTCCCGTTATACGGCACCGCCCCCGGGTCAGTTTTGCCCCAATCCGGATGGGAATTCAATCACTTCGCGGCAGGCCCGGTTCCGGGCCCCCTGGAGGCTCAAGGGGTTTCGGGCGGTATGGCGACCGCCACCTCCGGCAGGCGCTCGTTCAGGGCGCGGCCGGCCTCCTCGGTCAGATCGAATACGTCGCTCTGGTAGAGCACCGCCTCGCGCCGCACCACCAGAGAAATGCCCTGCTCGACCGCCAGTTCCTCGATTACCGCCAGCAATGTGCGGTTGATCTCGGCGCTGGCCTCGTTGAAGGCCTGGTCGATCAACCGCCGGCGCTGGCGGAAATCGGCCGTGGTGCGGTTGACCCGGTCCTGGAATTCGCGCCGCTTCTGGGTGAAGGCTTCGCTCGAAAGCGCATTGCGCTGCTGCTCGATCGCCGCCTCCTCCTCCTGCAACTGGCGCTGCAACTCGTCGGCGCGGTTCTGGTAGCGATCCTGTTCGAGCTGCATGCGTCGCTGCAGCGCCTGTGCCGCCGAGGCCTGGCGCAGGATGGCCGGAATGTCGATGATGGCGACGCGAAACGCCTCGGCGGCCGGCGCCTCGGCGTCGGATTCGGCAGCCGCCGGCGGCTGCTGGGCGATCGCCGGCGCGACCGCCAAGGGCAGCAGCACCGCCGCCGCCGCGAGCGATAGCCGCGCCGGCCGCATGGCGCTAGAACCGGGTGCCGAAGCTGAACCGGAAGTTCTCGACCTCGTCGAAGCTCTCCTTAAGGACCGGGATCGCATAGTCGATGCGGATCGGGCCGAAGGGCGAGAACCATTGCAGGCCGAGGCCGGCGGAGGCGCGCAGCGAGGCGGTGTCGTAGACGTTGTTGTCGCCCGGTTCGGTGCCCCAGGAGCTGCCGGCGTCGACGAAGGCTTTGCCGAAAATGCCGAACTCCGGCGGCAGGCCGAGCGGGAAGCTGGCCTCGGCCGACATGGCGTAGTAGTAGCGCGCGCCCAGCGCGTCGTCGCTTCGCTTGTCGCGCGGACCGGCGCCGCCGACGGCGAAGCCGCGCAGATTGTCGCCGCCCAGGAAGAAGCGGTTGGATATCCGCAACTCGTCGTTGATCGGCACGATGGCGCCCGCCTCGGCCGAGCCCGACAGCACGACGCGCTCGAACAGCGGATAGTAGTAGGCGCCCTGCACCTTGTTGCGGACGTAACGCTCGTTGCCGCCCAGCCCGGCGATGTCGATCGAATGGCGCAGGATGTAGCCCGAGGTCGGCACCTGGCGGTTGTCGCGCACGTCGTAGGTCAGGATCGAGCCGACTTCCGAGGTGATCGCCCTGCCCTCCTGGTCCTTGATGAAGTTGGAGGCGTTGGCGTTGACGTTCTTGATCTCGTCCTGGCGCAGCGTGTAGCGCACGTTGTGCCGGGTGTTCTCGGTGACCGAATAGCCGCCGCGCAGCGAGAAACCGATCGAGGACTGGTCGTAGGCGAGATCGTCGTCGTCGGTGCGGGCGATGCGGAAGATGTCGAAACCGGCCGAGACGTTGCGGTCGAGGAAGTACGGCTCGGTGAAGCTGAGATCGATCTGGGTCGACTGCGTGCCGAGCGAGAAGCCCAGGCGCAGATCCTGGCCGCGGCCGAGCAGATTGCGCTCGCGGATGCTGACGTCGCCCAGCAGGCCGGAAGTCGAGGAGAAGCCGGCGCCGAAGCTCAGTTCGCCGGTGCTCTGCTCGACCACCGAAACGTCGACGATGGTCTTGTCCGGCGCCGAGCCGGGCTGGTTGGCGACGTCGACCTTCTCGAAAAAGCCGAGATTGCGCAGGCGCTGCTGCGAGCGCCGCAGCTTGGCCGAGTTGAAGGCGTCGCCCTCGACCACGGTGAACTCGCGCCGGATCACCTTGTCGAGGGTGCGCGAATTGCCCGAAATGTTGATGCGCTCGACGTAGACCCGTGGCCCTTCCTGGATTTCGAAGGTCAGGTCGATGATGCGGTTTTCCTTGTCGCGACGCACGTTGGGCCGGATGTCGACGAAGGCGTAGCCGAGATTGCCGACCGCCTCGGTCAGCGCGGCGATGCTGAGATCGACTTCTTCCGCGTTGTACCAGTCGCCCTCGCGGACGGTGACCAGCGGCTTCAAGGTCTCGACGTCGAGCTTGTCGAACCGGGTGACGACGTCGATCTTGCCGAACTTGTAGCGCTCGCCCTCATCCAGCGTATAGGTGATGAAGAACGCGTCGCGCCCCGGCGTCAGCTCGGCGACGGCCGAAACGACGCGGAAATCGGCATAGCCCTCCGACAGATAGAAGCGGCGCAACAATTCGCGGTCGAAATTGACGCGGTCGGGATCGTATCGATCGTCCGACGACAGCACCCGGTACCAGGCGGTTTCCTGCGTGCGCACGACGTCGCGCAGCGAGCCGTCGGAAAACTTCTCGTTGCCGATGAAGCTGATGCGCTGGATGCCGGTGAGCTCGCCCTCCTCGATCTCGAACACGAGATCGATGCGGTTCTGCTCGAGCTGGATGATCTTGGGCTCGACCTGGGCGGCGAAGCGGCCGCTGCGGCGATAGAGCTCCAGCACGCGCTTGACGTCGGCCTGGACCTTGGCGCGGGTGAACACCACGCGCGGACGAAGCTGGACCTCCTGGTTCAGCGCCTCGTCGTCGATGCGCCGGTTACCTTCGAAAGCGATGCGGTTGATGATCGGGTTCTCGACCACCTTGATCACCAGATTGTCGTCCTGGCGGCTGAAGGCGACGTCGGCGAACAGGCCGGTGGCGAACAGCGTCTTGAGCGAGGCGTCGAGCTTGGCCGGATCGAACGGGTCGCCGGTGGCGACGGTCAGGTAGGAGCGAATCGTGTCGGGTTCGACGCGATTGTTGCCCTCGACGAGAATCTGACGGATGACGTTCTGCGTGATCAGACCGCCGCGCGGGGCCCCTCGTTGCTGAGCCTGAGCCACGCTGCTCAAACAGACCAGCAGCGCCATCGCGCCAGCAATTGCGGTGACGAACCTAAGCACGCTTCCCCCAATCCGGGTTTACAACATCTTGGGCTACTGCCCTATTTTTCCTACCAGTTCGCCTACTTTTAGCAGCACCAGGTCGTTCCAGGTAGCGAAAACTACGAGGCACAGAACCAAAAACAGGCCAAACCGCAAAGCGTATTCCTGGGCGCGCAAACTGAGCGGCCGGCCACGGACCGCCTCGTAGGCGTAGAAGGCCAGATGGCCGCCGTCGAGCATCGGCACCGGCAGCAGATTGAAGACGCCCAGCGTCACCGAAAGGCCGATGACCAGCATCACCACCGCCTCCCAGCCGATCTGGGAAGCCTCGCCCGATACCTTGGCGATCCGCAGCGGCCCGCCGATCTCGTTGGCCGGGCGCAGCCCGAGAATGATCTGCTTGATGACGGTGAAGATCGTCTCGGTCATGTAGACGACCTGCTTGCCCGACTGCAGCAGGGCCTGCCCCGGACCAAGCCGCTGATGTTCGCTGACCACGGCGTTGGAAATGCCGAGCAGGCCGATTTCGCGCTGCTTGCCATCGGGGTCGACGGCCGTCGTCGGCGTCGGCGTCACGACAATCGTCTGTCGTACCCCTGCACGCTCGACGACAAGCTCAAGCGGCGTGCCTGGGTTCTCGATAACCACATCGCGCAGGCCGGTGAAGCTGTTGACCGGCGTTCCGGCGACCGAAACGATGCGATCGCCGGCCTGCATGCCGGCCCGCTCCGCGGCACTGCCGGAATTCACCCCGCCGATCACCGGCAGGCTGTTGAGGCTGGCTATCCCCAAATCGCCCAGGCGATGGCTGTTGCCAAACCGATCGACCAGATCGCGCGCCACGGGTTTGACCGTCATGTCGAGCGTGCGCCCCTCCCGCGAGACGCTGAACGGTATCTCGATGCCGGGGTTCATCTGTGCGGTCTGCAGCAGATCCTCGAAACTCTCGATCGACCGTCCATCAGCGGACAGCACGCGGTCGTTCGGCAGCAGTCCGGCCTCGGCCGCCGCACCGCCGGGATTGACCACGCCGATGACCGGCGGTGTGAAGGAGCGGCCGACGATCATGAACAGCACCATCAGCGCGACCAGCGCGAAGAGCAGATTGGCCAGCGGGCCGCCGGCGACGACGGCGGCGCGCTGCCACAGCGGCTTGGCATGGAAGCTGTACTGCCGTTGATCGACGCTGAGCGTCGATTGGTCGGTGGGACCGCTGGCGGCGTCGGCGTCGCCGAAGAACTTCACGTAGCCGCCGAGCGGGATGGCGCTGACGCGCCAGCGCGTGCCGCTGTCGCGACCGGTCCAGCCGAACAGCTCCGGCCCGAATCCGATCGAGAAGACCTCGACGCGCACGCCGCAGCGGCGGGCGATCAGGAAATGCCCCATCTCATGCACGAAGACCAGCAACGTGATGATCACCAGAAACGGGACGATGTTGTTGAGCGCCCAGCCTACGATTTCCATACCACCACCCGTTCAGACATTCGCCGCCGCGTGCCGCCGCACGATCTCCGCCGCCCGCCGGCGTGCGTCGGCATCGACCGCGAAGACGTCTTCGAGCGTGCGCAGCGGACCGTCGATGCGCGGCTCGGCCGCCATCCGCGCCAAGGTGTCCTCGACGCTGCGGGCGATGTCGAGGAAACCGATGCGCTTTTCCAGAAACGCCGCGACCGCCACTTCGTTGGCGGCATTGAGCACCGTCGGCACGCTGCCGCCCGCCTCCAGCGCCTCACGCGCCAGGCGCAGCGCGGGAAACCGCACGGGGTCCGGCGCCTCGAAGGTGAGCGCCGACAGGCGCGTAAAATCGATCTGCTCGGCAGGCGTCGCCATGCGCTGCGGCCAGGCCAGCGCGAAGCCGATCGGCGTGCGCATGTCGGGGCTGCCGAGCTGCGCCAGGACCGAACCGTCGACATAGCCGACCATGGAATGGATCACCGATTGCGGGTGAACGACGATCTCGATGCGCTCATGCGGCACGGGAAACAGATGGGCGGCCTCGATCAGCTCCAGCCCCTTGTTCATCATGGTGGCCGAATCGACCGATATCTTGGCGCCCATGTCCCAGTTGGGGTGCGCCACGGCCTGCTCCGGCGTCGCCGCCGCCATATCGGCCAGGCTCCAGTTGCGGAACGGGCCACCCGATGCAGTCAGCACGATGCGGCCGATCTGTTCGGGCCGTTCGAAATCGAACACCTGGAAGATCGCGGAATGTTCGCTGTCGACCGGCAGCAACGTACCGCTGGACTCGCGGATCGACTGCATCACCAGAGCGCCGGCGCAGACCAGCGCCTCCTTGTTCGCCAGGCCGATCACCGCGCCGCGACGGGCCGCGGCCAGGGTGGGCGCGAGGCCGGCGGCGCCGACGATCGCCGCCATCACCCACTCCGCCGGCCGGCTCGCCGCTTCGATCAGGGCTTCGGGACCGGCGGCGGTCTCGACATCGGTCCCGGCCAGCGCGTCCTTCAGGGCGCGGTAACGAGAGGGATCGGCGACGACGGCAAAGCGCGCGCGCAGGCGGCGCGCCTGGTCGGCCAGCAATTCGACGTTGGCATTGGCCGTCAGCGCCTCGACGACGAAGGCATCGCGATTGCGTTCGATGAGATCGACGGTGTTGCAGCCCACCGAGCCGGTCGAACCGAGAATGGCGACGCGACGCGGGCGTGGCTGCGCGGCCGGACGGATATTCCCCGTCAGCGCCATGGCATCGCTCCTCCGCCGAGCAGACGAACGGCCGCGACGAACGCCGCCGCGACGACGAGCCCGTCGATGCGGTCGAGAATGCCGCCGTGGCCAGGCAGGATGGAGCCGCTGTCCTTCACCCCGAAATACCTCTTTACCGCTGACTCGCCGATGTCGCCGATCTGCGCCACCGGCGCCAGCACCATGCTGAACAGCACCGCCGTCGGAATATGGGTGCCAAGAATCATGGCCGCAATGAGGCCGCACAGCGCAGCCGCCGCAACCGCACCGGCCAGACCTGCCCAGGTCTTGTTCGGGCTGATCAGCGGCGCCAGTTTAGGCCCGCCAATGGTCTTGCCGGCGAAATAGGCGCCGGTATCGATCGCCGCCACCGTGGCGAACAGCCACAGCGCCGTCGCCAGCCCCCATTCCGGATCGTGCCGCAACCACAGCAGGGCGGCGACCGGCGCACCGAGATAGACCAGCCCACCCAGCAGCCAGCCCGGTCGGCGCCAGCCGCCCGTAAGGCGACGCCATTCGGCGAAGGCCAGGGCGGCGGCCAGTCCGACCAGCAGGTCGTACCAGGGAAAGCCCTGCCAAGCCGCCAGCCCCGCCACGCATCCCAGCACCAGGCCGGATACGACGCGAAGGCCGAGCTGCGCGAAGCCGCGCGCCTTAGGCGGAGACGGCGCCGTATCGGCGTTCGCGTCGGGCATAGTCGGCCAGAGCGGCTTCGAGATGGGACTTGCCGAAATCCGGCCACAGCGTGTCGACGAACATCAGCTCGGCATAGGCCGATTGCCAGAGCAGGAAGTTGCTCAGGCGCTGTTCGCCGCTGGTGCGGATGACGAGATCGGGATCGGGAATGTCGGCGGTCAAAAGGCAGCGCGAGACTGCCGCCTCGTCGATCGCCGCCGGATCGAGCGCGCCGTCGCGGACCGACTGCGCCAGCAGTCGCGCGGCCCGCACCAGCTCGGCGCGCGAGCCGTAGTTGATGGCGATGTTGACGAAGATGCGGGTCAGCCCGCGCGTACGCTCCTCGGCTTCGTCGATCAGGCGGACGATGTCTTCGGCCAGCCCCTGGCGTTCGCCGACGACGCGCAGACGAGCGCCGTTGCGTTCCAGCTCCTTCAGTTCCGTGCGCAGGTAGTGGCGCAACAGTCCCATGAGGTCGGAAACCTCGGAAGCCGGTCGCTTCCAGTTCTCCGACGAGAAGCCGAACAGGGTCAGGTGCCTGATGCCAAGTTCGCCGGCGCCCTGGACCGTGCGTTTCAGCGCCTCGGCGCCCTGACGATGGCCCGCCGTGCGCGGCAGTCCGCGCGACATCGCCCAGCGTCCGTTGCCGTCCATGATGATGGCAACGTGCAGCGGCAGGGCGTCTGGCCCCGAGGCGGTGCGGGCTGCTTCCATCGTCAGACCTGGGTGATTTCCCCTTCCTTTTGCGCCAGCGCTTCGTCGATCTTCTTGATGTGCGCGTCAGTCATCTGCTGCACCTTGTCGGCGACCTTGCGATGGTCGTCCTGGGACAGATTGCCGTCCTTCTCCATCTTCTTCAGCATTTCCATGCCGTCGCGGCGCACGTTGCGCACGGCGACGCGGGCCTGCTCCGTGTACTTGTGCGCGATCTTCTTCAGCTCGTTGCGGCGCTCCTCGTTCAGCGCCGGAATCGGTACGCGCACCAGCTGGCCGTCGGCCATCGGATTGAGGCCGAGGCCGGCCTCGCGGATCGCCTTGTCGACATGCGACACCAAGGCCTTGTCCCAAACCTGCACAGTGAGCATGCGCGGTTCGGGCACGCTGATGGTGCCGACCTGGGTCAGCGGCATCGAACTGCCATAGGCGTCGACATGGATCGGTTCGAGCAGGCTGGCGGAAGCGCGGCCGGTGCGCAGGCCGGAAAATTCCTTCTTCAGCGCGTCCAGCGCGCCGTCCATGCGCTTCTCCAGCGCGCTCAGATCGGGTTGAGCCATGGTCTAAGCCTCGTCGGTGATGATGGTAAACAGCCCCTCGCCGCGCATCACCTGGGCGAAGGCGCCGGGATTATGCAGCGAAAAGACCACGATCGGTATGCGGTTCTCGCGCGCCAGGGAAATGGCCGAGGCGTCCATGACCTTGAGGTCACGCGACAGCACGTCCATGTAGGTCAGCCGGTCGTAGCGCTGGGCGGTCTTGTTGGTGCGCGGATCGTCGGAATAGACGCCGTCGACCTGGGTGCCCTTGAGCAGCGCGTCGCAGCCCATTTCGGCGGCGCGCAGGGCGGCGGCGGTATCGGTGGTGAAGAACGGATTGCCGGTGCCGGCGGCGAAGATCACCACCCGTCCCTTTTCCATGTGCCGCACGGCGCGGCGGCGGATATAGGGTTCGCACACGGTGGTCATCGGGATGGCGGAGACGACGCGGGTCTGCAGGCCGATCCGCTCCAGCGTGTTCTGCACCGCCAGCGAATTGATGACGGTGGCCAGCATGCCCATATAGTCGGCGCTGGCGCGGTCCATGCCGGCAGCGGCGCCGGAGACGCCGCGATAGATGTTGCCACCGCCGATGACGATGCAGACCTGGACGCCGAGCGCGTGGACGGTGCGGATTTCCTCCGCCACCATCGACAGCATCTGGGGATCGAGACCGTAATCCTTCTTCCCCATCAGTCCTTCGCCGGACAGTTTCAACAGGACGCGGCGAAAGACGGGAGCGGCGGACATTCTTCGGGTCTCTTGGGCTCTGGCGTTGGGCCGCACCCGGACCTCGCGGCCCGCGGCGCGATCAGGATCGTCGGGCGGGCATCATACACGATCGAGACGCACCCGCCACCCTGCCGACCGTGTCAAAGCCACGGCCGGACAGGGAAATCCGGCTTCAGGCGCGCAGCTGGGCGGCAACTTCGGCGGCGAAATCCTCGGATTTCTTCTCGATGCCCTCGCCCAGCGCGAAGCGGACGAAGCCCGCCAGCTTGACCGGGGCGCCGATTTCCTTGGTGGCGTTCTCGACCACCTTGGAGACCTTGTTCTCGCCATCGACGACGAAGACCTGCTCGCTGAGCACGACTTCCTCGTAGAACTTGCGCAGACGGCCCTCGACCATCTTGGCGATGACTTCCGGCGGCCGGCCCGAGGCGCGCGCCTGCTCTTCGAGCACCGAGCGCTCGCGGTCGATGGCGGCCGGATCGAGATCCGCCGTGGTCAGCGACTGCGGGTTGGTGGCCGCGACGTGCATGGCGATCTGCTTGCCGAGCGCGACCAGCTTGGCGGCATCGCCGGCCGATTCCAGCGCCACCAGCACGCCGATCTTGCCGGCGTTCGGCGCCACGGCATTGTGCACGTAGCTGGCGACCGCACCCTGCTTGACGGCAAGCTGGCGCACGCGGCGCAGCGACATGTTCTCGCCGATGGTGGCGACCAGATGGGTCAGTTCTTCCTGCACGTTGCGGCCGGTGCCTGGATAGGCTGCGGCCTGCAGCGTCTCGACGCTGTCGCCGGCCTGCAGCGCCAGGGTGGCGACGGCGGCGGCATAGGCCTGGAACTGGGCGTTGCGGGCGACGAAATCGGTCTCGGCATTGACCTCGACGATTGCCGCGCGCGGGCCGTCGCTGGCTACGGCGACGAGGCCTTCGGCGGCGACTCGACCGGCCTTCTTGGCGGCGGCCGACAGGCCCTTCTTTCGCAGCCAGTCGATCGCCTGCTCGATGTCGCCGCCGTTCTCGGTCAGCGCCTTCTTGCAGTCCATCATGCCGGCGCCGGACTTCTCGCGCAGTTCCTTGACAAGCGCAGCAGTGATCTCGGCCATGGGCGTGGTCCTCTTCCAGATATCGATGAATGGCATTCGGGCCGGCGGAATCCGCTGGCGGCCCTCGGGCGGCGCCGTCCGCCGCAAGGCAGCGGACGGCGTCGGCCGGATTTGCGTCAGGCGCTGGCGGCTTCGGCGGCCGGCGCTTGCTCGGCGGCGGCCTCTTCCGGCAGCGCTTCGGCCGGCACGTCGGCCTGGGCGCCGAGATCGACGCCGGCGGCGCCCATCTCCTTCTGGATGCCTTCCAGCACCGCGCCGGAGATCAGCTCGAGATAGAGCGAGATGGCGCGGATGGCGTCGTCATTGCCCGGAATCGGGAAGCTGATGCCTTCCGGATCGGAGTTGCTGTCGAGCACCGCGACGACCGGAATGCCGAGCTTGCGCGCCTCGAGGATGGCGATGTCTTCCTTCACCGTGTCGATGACGAACAGCAGGTTGGGCACGCCGCCCATTTCCTTGATGCCGCCCATCGCGCGCTCGAGCTTGTCGCGCTCGCGGCTGAGCTGCAGGGTTTCCTTCTTGGTCAGGCCGATCAGGTCGCCACCCAGCTTCTCGTCGAGCTCGCGCAGACGCTTGATCGAGACCGAGATGGTCTGCCAGTTGGTCAGCATGCCGCCCAGCCAGCGGTGGTTGACGTAGTACTGGCCGCAACGCCTGGCGGCGTCGGCGATCAGGTCGGAAGCCTGGTTCTTGGTGCCGACGAACAGGACGCGGCCGTTCTGCGCCACCGTATCGCGCACCGCTTCCATGGCGCGCTGCAGCAGCGGCACGGTCTGGGTCAGGTCGATGATATGGACCCCATTTCGCACCCCGAACAGGTACGGCTTCATCTTGGGGTTCCAGCGGCGGGTGTGGTGGCCGAAATGGACGCCGGCTTCGAGAAGCTGGCGCATGGTGAACGACGGCATCGCCATGATGCGTTTTCCTTTCTCCGGTTGTGCCTCCGCGGGATTGGTCCAGGAAATCCGGACACCGGAACGACCGCCGGGATTTCTCCCCTTTGGTCGCAGACCCGCGTGCGAAGTGGGCGTGTTTGTAAGGATTTCCGCTGGGGAAAGCAAGAGCCCAACAGGGCCGGTTAGCGCATTGAAATAATTGTCTAAATTTCCTCGACGCTGGCGATGCCCGGCAGGTCGGCGAGTTTCTGGCGCACGCTGGGCGGCACGTTGAAGCCGCCGGGCAGCGCCATTTCGACCTCCTGGTCCTCCAGTTCGAGCGCCAGGGTGATGCGGCCTCTGCCCTTGAGGCCGGCGATCAGTTCGTGCAGCGGCCGAATGGCCTCGGCGTCCTTGAGCGCCACGCGCAGGCCGGCGGCGGTGTTGGACAGCGCCTTGTCGAGATCGTCGATCGCCTGGCCGGTCAGCTTGACCTGATCGCCATCCAGCCGCGCGTCGGCCGTCACCAGCACTGCCGTCCCCGCCTGCAGCATGTCGCGCCGGCTCGACAGCAGTTCGGAGAAGATCATGACTTCGAACGTGCCGCTCTGGTCGGAGAATTGCACGAAGGCGAAGCGATTGCCGCGCGCCGAGGTGCGCTCCTGGCGATCGATCACCGTCCCCGCCAGCCGCACGCGCGACTCGCCCCGCGCCGAGATCAGCGTGGGAAGCTCGGCGGCCTTGACCACGCCCAGCCGCCCCAGGCTCTTGCCGAACGATTCCAGCGGATGGGACGAGAAATAGAAGCCCATCGATTCGAACTCGTTCTGCAGTTTCTCCATCGAGCCCCAGTCGCGCAGGACGGGCAATTTCGGCTTCGGCGCCGCCGCGGCATCGCCGAACAGGCTGTTCTGGTTGCTGTTGCGCTCCTCGGCCGCAGCACCTGCCAGCTTCAGCAGCATTTCCACCGCCTGGAAGCTCTGGGCGCGGTTGGGATTGAGCCCGTCCAGCGCGCCGGTGCGGATCAGGCTTTCAAGCAGGCGCTTGTTCAGGGTCTGCGTGTCGAGCCGTTGCGCCAGATCGAACAGGTCCTTGTATGGCCCATTGCGGTCGCGCTCGACGCAGAGATTGGCCATCGCCACGCGGCCGACATTGCGCACCGCCGCCAGAGCGTAACGCACGGCGGGTCTTCCATCTGGCGCAGTCTCGACCGTGAACACCTCGCGCGAACGGTTGATGTCGGGGCCCAGCAGCGGGATGTCCTGACGCTGCAGCTCGCGTCGGAAGACGTTGAGCTTGTCGGTGTTGCCCATATCGAGCGTCATCGACGCGGCGAAGAATTCGACCGGGTAGTTGGCCTTCAGGTAGGCGGTCTGGTAGGCGACCATGGCGTAGGGCGCCGAGTGGCATTTGTTGAAGCCGTAGCCGGCGAACTTGTTGACGCGTTCGAAGATCATCGCCGCCTGGGCCGGGGGCACCTTGCGCTCGACCGCGCCCTCGATGAACAGGGCGCGCTGGGCGTCCATCTCCGACTGGATCTTCTTGCCCATGGCGCGGCGCAGCAGGTCGGCGCCGCCCAGGCTGTAGCCCGACAGCACCTGGGCGATCTGCATCACCTGCTCCTGGTAGACCATGACGCCGAAAGTCTCTTCCAGTATCGGCTTCAGGCTGGGATGCAGATAGTCGGGATCCTCCTCGCCGTTCTTGACGGCGATGTATTTGGGAATGTCGTCCATCGGGCCGGGGCGATAGAGCGCCACCAGCGCGATGACGTCCTCGAAGCGGTTGGGCTTCAGCTTGCGCAGGATGTCGCGCATACCGCTGCCTTCGAGCTGGAACACGCCGGTCGAATCGCCCTTGGTCAGCATCTCGAAGGTCTTTGCGTCGTCGAGCGGAATCTTGTGCAGGTCGAGCGGAATGCCACGCTGGCGGACAAGCTGGACGGCGTTCTCCAGCACGGTCAGCGTCTTGAGCCCGAGGAAGTCGAATTTCACCAGCCCGGCCTGCTCGACGTATTTCATGTTGAACTGGGTGGCCGGCATCGACGAGCGCGGATCGCGATGCAGCGCCACCAGCTCCTCGAGCGGCCGGTCGCCGATGACGATACCGGCGGCATGGGTCGAGGCGTGGCGGTAGAGGCCTTCGAGCTTGAGCGCATTGTCGACCAGCCGCTTGATCTGGTCGTCGCCCTCGATCTGCTCCTTGAGCAGCGGCTCGCTGTCGATCGCCTCCGCCAGGGTCACCGGTTTGGCCGGGTTGTTGGGCACCAGCTTGCAGATGCGGTCGACCTGGCCATAGGGCATCCCGAGCACGCGGCCGACGTCGCGCAGCACGGCGCGGGCCTGCAGCTTGCCGAAGGTGATGATCTGGGCGACGCGGTCGGCGCCGTATTCCTTCTGCACGTAGTTGATGACCTGGTCGCGCTTGTCCTGGCAGAAATCGATGTCGAAGTCGGGCATCGACACGCGTTCGGGATTGAGGAAGCGCTCGAACAGCAGCCCCCAGCGCAGCGGATCGAGATCGGTGATGCCGAGCGACCAGGCCACGACCGAACCGGCGCCCGAACCGCGGCCGGGCCCGACCGGAATGTCGTGCGCCTTGGCCCACTGGATGAAGTCGGCGACGATCAGGAAGTAGCCCGAGAACCCCATGCGATCGATCATCGCCAGCTCGTAATCGAGCCGCTCGTCGTATTTCTCCTTGGGAATGTCGGCGGCGGTGTAGTTCTGCTCGCGCAACCGGGCCATGCCCGCTTCTGCCAGATCGCGCAGCGCCTGCGTTTCGGTACGGCCGGCCAGCTTGGTATAGGCCGGCAGGATCGGCTTGCGCACTTCGGGCATGTAGGCGCAACGACGGGCGATCACCAGCGTGTTGTCGACGGCCTCGGGTAGGTCGGCAAAGGCCGAGCGCATTTCCTCGGCGGACTTGAAGTAATGCTCGGGCGTCAGCCGACGGCGATTGGTG
Organism: Rhodospirillaceae bacterium; assembly: GCA_040255215.1. GTDB lineage: Bacteria > Pseudomonadota > Alphaproteobacteria > Reyranellales > JAQSWP01 > JAQSWP01. The sequence goes on along the minus strand of JBDZUM010000028.1, from coordinate 17,335 downwards.
TCGTCGACATGCGCGCCTTCGGCGATGCCGAGCAGGATGTCGTGCGCTTCGTACATGCCGCGATCGGCGAAATGCGCGTCGTTGGTCGCAACCAGCGGCAGATCCAGCGCATAGGCAAGATCGAGCAGGACGGGCTCGGCCCGGCGCTCGCTATCCATGCCGTGGCGCTGGATTTCGACGTAAAAGCGACCGGGGAACAGCGCGGCGAAACGCTGCGCCAGCGCTCGCGTCGCATCGACCTGGGCCTCCGCCGCCAATCGGCCCAGCGCCGTGCCGGGACCGCCGGAGATAGCGATCAGCCCTTCCGTGTATCCCTCGAGCGCCGCCATGGTTATCTGCGCTGGTTCACCAGCCGGCGTGTCGAGCCAGGCTGCCGACACCAGATGCATCAGATTGCGATAGCCCATCTCGTCCTGCACCAGCAGCAGCAGAAAATCCGGACTCTGGGTCCGCGCGGCGGCGCCGAAGCCGCCCTCTTCCTCGCGCCTTATGCCGAGATCGCAGCCAATGATCGGCTGTACGCCGAGTTTGGTCGCCGCCTGGGCGAATTCCAGCGCACCGAACAGGTTGTTGCGGTCGGAAATCGCCACAGCCGGCATCTGCTGTTTGGCGGCAAGCGCCACCAGCTTGTCGATCTTGATGGCGCCTTCGGACAGCGAATAGGCCGACCGTACGCGCAGATGGATGAATCCGTCGGTGCTCATTGTTCCAAGGCGACCATGGCATGGCCGCCTGTGGAAAGTCGCCCCTTCAATCCTGCCGCAGCACGCCG
>JBDZUM010000028.1:0-16463 GCA_040255215.1 Rhodospirillaceae bacterium | reverse complement strand
TGGTGCTGATAGACGAAGCCGATGGTCCGTCGCCGCATCTCGGTGCGGCCGCCATCGTCGAGATCGTTGCAGCGAACGCCGTTGAGGCGAATCTCGCCGCCGTCGGGCCGCTCGAGCAGCCCCGCTATGTGTAGCAAGGTCGACTTGCCGGCACCCGACTGGCCGACCAGCGCGACGATTTCGCCCGGCGCCAGCACGAGATTGGCGCCCTTCAGCACCTCCAACGTGCGATCGCCCTGGTGGAAGGTGCGGACGATGCCGTCGAGCGCCAGCACCGGGCCGTCATGTTTTTCCGTCATGATCTCACTCATAGCGCAGCACGTCGGCCGGTTCGAGGGCAGCGGCACGCAGCGCCACATAGGCGGCGGCGGCCAGCGAAACGACGACGGCGATGGTCACCACCCAGAACACCTCCGAGGCGCTGACGATGGCCGGCAGCCGGGCGAAGAAGCCGAACGTGTCGCCGCCGATCCCCGCCGCCTGCAGGCCGGCGAACAGGCTGCGGATCGAGCCCGCATTCAGCGCCAGCAGCAGGCCGATCACCGCGCCGATCGCCGTCCCGGCCAGACCGACGAAGCCGCCGGCCATCAGGAAGATACGCAGAATGCCGGCGCGCTCGCTGCCCATGGTGCGCAGGATGGCGATGCTGCGCGCCTTGGACCGCACCAGCATGGTGAAGCTCGCGATGACGTTGAGCGCCGCCACCAGCACGATCAGGGTGAGGATGAAGAACATCACCGCCCGTTCGACCTCGAGCGCGCCGACGAAGGCGGCATTGCGCTGACGCCAGTCCGTCACCTTGTAGCCGTCCCCAAGCATCTCGCGGATGGCGGCGGCGATCTGCGGCGCGCGACGCGGATCGTCGGTCAGCACGTCGATGGCGCTGACGGCCCCCGGCTCGAGCTCGAAAAAGCGCTGGGCGAGATCGAGCGGCATGAAGACGTAACCGGCATCGATCTCGGCCATACCGACGCTGAAGCTGCCGGCGAGGTCGAAATCGACAGTCACCGGCTCGATTGGCTGGTCGCCGCCACCCTTCGGCAGCAGCAGCGTCACGAAATCGCCAGGGGCGACGGCAAGCTGCCGGCGCAGGCGTTCGCCGATGATGAGGCCGCCGTCGTCGAAGCCGGCCAGGCTGCCGCTCACCAGCCCGTTGACGACATTGCGCCGCTGCTCGAGATCGACGGTGCGCAGCCCACGCACCAGCGCGCCCTGCGCATTGCCGCGGTTGGTCGCCATCACCTCGCCTTCCACCACGGGTGCTGCAGCCGTCACGCCGGGCACGGCGCGCAGTTTGCTCACCAGCGCGTCGAAATCGGTCAGGCTGCCGTTGGACGCGTTGACGACGATATGGCCGTTCACCCCCAGGATGCGGCCGTAGAGCTCGCTGCGGAAGCCGCCCATCACCGACAGGGTGACGATCAGCACCCCGACGCCCAGTGCAATCCCGACCAGCGAGATGATCGCGATGACGGAGATGAAACCGTCGCGGTGGCGTGCGCGCAGCAGACGCCAGGCGACCAGCCATTCCACGCCGAGCTGCGAGAGGGACGGCATCGGCTCAGGCGTCCTTCAGCGCGTCGATGGGATCGAGCCGGCCGGCGCGCCAGGCGGGATAGAGCCCGGCCAGCAGCGACAGGACCAGCGCCATGACGACGATGGCGATCACGTCGCCCACATCGATCACCGACGGCAGTTCGGTCAGCAGATAGAGCTTGGCGGAGAACAGCTCGACACCAAGCAGGCCCTGCAGCCATTGCCGCAACGTCTCGATATTTGCGCTGAACAGCACGCCGATCACCAGCCCCGCCACCGTGCCCAGCCCGCCGACGATCAGGCCGGCAAGGACGAACACCCGATTGATCAGGCCGCGGCTGGCGCCGATGGTGCGCAGGATGCCGATCTCGGCCGACTTGGTTTTCACCAGGATGAACAGGCTGGAGACGATATTGAAAGCGGCGACGACGATAATCAGCGCCAGAATCAGGAACAGCACGCTGGCCTGGGTGCGGACCACGGCGAAGAAGCCCTGGTTGGAGCGCTCCCAGTTCACCACCACACCCGAAGGCGTGGCGATCCGCGCCACCTCCGTCTCGATGCGCCGCAAATCGGCATCGCCAGCAGTGCGGATCTCGAGCTGCGTCACCTTGTCGGGCATGCCGAACAGCGCCTGCGCCGCCTCCAGCGGCACGAACACGAAGCGCGTGTCGTACTCGTACATGCCCAATTCGAAGCTGCCGACGATCGTCATGCGCGCCGTTCGCGGCAACAGGCCGAGCGGCGTGGCGATGGTCTGCGAGGAGATCAGCGTCAGGTCGTCGCCGATCTTCAGGCCGAGAACGTCGAGCAGCCCCTGCCCGACCACGACGCTGCGCTTGCCGACCAGGCGTTCCAGGTCGCCGCCCTTCATGCTGGCGGCAATGAAATCGCGCTGCGCCAGTTCTTCGGCCGCAATGCCCCGGGCCAGAATGCCCTGCGTCTTGGCGCCGGACGTGGCGATGCCCTGCCCTTCGACGATCGGCGTCACGCCGACCACGCCTGCGATCTGCGACAGGCGCCGGGCCTCGGCCTCGTAACCGGCGATGCCCTGATCCCCGGCCAGCACCGCTAGCCGGCCGTTCAGCGCCAGGATGCGGCCCAGCAGCTCCTGCTGGAAGCCGCCCATCACCGACATCACGACGATCAGGGTTGCCACGCCGAGCGCGATGCCGACCAGCGAAAAGCCGGCGATCAGCGAGATCGTGCCTTCCTGGCGCCGCGCGCCGAGATAGCGCAGCGCCAGCATCCATTCGACGGCGTAAGGCCGCATCCTCGCTCCTCTATCCGCCGAAGCGCGACACCACCGCATCCAGCGGAATTTCCTCGCGCTCCCCGGTGGCGCGATTCTTGATCTCAGCCTTGCCGGCGGCCAGGCCACGCGGGCCTATGATCACCTGCCAGGGCAGGCCGATCAGGTCCATGTCGGCGAATTTGCCGCCCGGCCGCAGATCGCGATCGTCGTACAGCGTGTCGACGCCGACTGACTGCAGTTGCTGGTAGAGCTTGCCACAGGCCGCGTCGACGGCGCCGTCCCCGACCTTGAGATTGACCAGACCGACTTGGAACGGCGCAACCGATTCCGACCACACGATTCCGGCATCATCATGGCTGGCTTCGATGATCGCGCCGACCAGGCGCGACACGCCGATGCCGTAGGATCCCATCTCGATGGTGACATTCTCGCCCTTGGGCCCAGCCACGACGGCGTTCATCGGCGTGGAATACTTGGTGCCGAAATAGAAGATGTGCCCGACTTCGATGCCACGGGCCGAGACGCGCTTGCCGTCCGGCACTTCCTTCTCGAACCGCGCCGGCTCGTGCTTCTCGTCGGTGGCCGCGTAATAGCGCGTCCATTCGCCGATCAACGGCTCCAGATCCGCCTCGTAATCGACCTTGCGGCCGAGAATGTCGAGATCGACCAGATCGCCGTGGCAGAACACCTGGCTCTCGCCGGTCTCCGCCAGGATGATGAACTCGTGGCTGTGGTCGCCGCCGATCGGCCCGGTATCGGCCCGCATCGGAATGGCTTTCAGCCCCATGCGCGCGAAAGTGCGCAGATAGGCCACGAACATCCGGTTATAGGACCGGATGGCGCCGTCGCGGTCGAGATCGAAGGAGTAATTGTCCTTCATCAGGAATTCGCGCCCGCGCATGACGCCGAAACGCGGCCGCACCTCGTCGCGGAATTTCCACTGGATGTGATAGAGATTCTTCGGCAGATCCCGGTAGGTCTTGATCGACTGCCGCACGATGTCGGTGATCAGCTCCTCGTTGGTCGGCCCGTAGAGCATCTCGCGCTCGTGCCGGTCCTTGATGCGCAGCATCTCTTGGCCGTAATCGTCGTAGCGACCGCTCTCGCGCCACAGATCCGCCGACTGGATGGTCGGCATCAGCAGCTCCTGGGCGCCGGCGCGGTCCTGCTCCTCGCGCACGATCTGCTCGACCTTCTTGAGCACGCGATGGCCCAGCGGCAGCCAGGAATAGATGCCGGCCGCCGCCTGCCGCACCATGCCGGCGCGCAGCATCAGTCGGTGCGAGACGATCTGCGCCTCGGAGGGATTCTCCTTGAGCGTGGGCAGGAAATACTGGCTGAGACGCATTGCGAACCTGATCGATCCTGTTGAAATAGCCGCCAAAACCGGCGCGGCCAGACTTTAGGCAAGCCCCCGCGCAAACGCAAACCGCCTGCCTCGTCTCAGGTCTCTCGGCGCGCTTGGCTGTCCACAGGCAGTGGCCGCAGAATATCCCGCCGCTTGCCGGCCAATCTTACTGGGGACATTCGGGGGATCCATGCTGGAGAACATGTTCAAGCTCAGCCAGCACGGCACGACCGTGCGCACCGAGGTGCTGGCCGGGTTCACCACCTTCCTGACGATGGCCTATATCAGCATCGTCAATCCGCTGATCCTGGCCGATGCCGGGATGGATTTCGGCGGCGTCTTCGTCGCCACCTGCCTCGCCGCCGCCTTCGGCACCTTCATCATGGGGTTCTGGGCCAACTACCCGATCGCCCTGGCGCCGGGCATGGGACTCAACGCCTATTTCACCTACACGGTGGTCAAGACGCTTGGCTTCACGTGGCAGGTCGGGCTGGGTGCGGTGTTCCTGTCGGGCCTGATCTTCCTGGTCATCAGCATCCTTCCGATCCGCGAACAGATCATCAACGCCATCCCGCGCTCGCTGAAGATGGCGATTTCGGCCGGCATCGGCTTCTTTCTCGGCATCATCGCCCTGAAAAACGCCGGCATCGTGGTCGATCATCCCGCAACGCTGGTCACCATCGGCGACATGAAGACCTGGCCGGTCATCCTGGCGGCGCTCGGCTTCATGGTCATGGTGGCGCTGGACCGCCGCTCGGTGCCCGGCGCCATCATCATTGGCATCCTGCTGGTGACGATCGCGGCCTCGCTTATCGGCATATCGGAGTTCAAGGGCGTCGTGGCGCTGCCGCCCGATCCCTCGCCCGTGTTCCTGCAGCTCGATCTCGCCGGCGCCTTCCAGGTCGGGCTGATCTCGATCGTGTTCGCCTTCCTGTTCGTCGATCTGTTCGACACCGCTGGCACGCTGGTCGGCGTCGCCCATCGCGCCGGACTGCTCGACAAGGACGGCAAGCTGCCGCGCCTGAACCGGGCGCTGATCGCCGATTCGGCGGCGACTTCGGTCGGCGCCGCGCTCGGCACGTCGACCACCACGAGCTACATCGAGAGCGCCGCCGGCATCAAGGCGGGCGGCCGTACCGGGCTGACGGCGGTTGTGGTCGGCATCCTGTTCCTGCTGACGCTGTTCTTCGCCCCGCTGGCGCAGTCGGTGCCGGCCTTCGCCACGGCGCCGGCGCTGCTCTTCGTCGCCTGCATGATGGCGCGTGGCCTGACCGAGGTGGATTGGGAGGACGTCACCGAATACGCACCGGCGGTGGTGACGGCGCTCGCCATGCCGCTCACCTTCTCGATCGCCCACGGCATCGGCTTCGGCCTGATTACCTATGCCGCGATCAAGCTGCTGTCGGGCCGAATTAGCGACATCCATCCCGGTGTCGCCGTCCTCGCCGTGTTGTTTGTTATCAAGTTCGCGGTGCTGTAGGACACTTCGTGTCGGGACGAGCTTTCGGATTGCAATGAAGGTTCGTCCCGACCGGAAAATTCGTTGGCAAAGCTGTAAAGTCCGTTTGCCTGCGCATACCGGAATGGCTATAGTGCAAAAAAAAGGGGCCACGAACGTGGCCCGAGTTTAGGGAGGAAACGCCGAATAGGCGAAACGGGAAAAATCCCGTAGCACCGAAGCTACTCTGCTGCGGTGCAGCAAGGCAAGTCGGTTCAACGCCGGTTTGCCTATTTTTTTGCCTTCAATGCGAGCTGTGGCCGCAATGGCCCTAATTGCTCATTGAATGAGCAGAATATCCGGCTATTCGATCCAGCGCCTGAAACTGATCAGGTCGTAATGGTTCACGAGGAAGAAGCCGAGCCAGATCACTGCCGATATCGCGGTGGTCCAAAGGGCTTTGCGGCCTAGCTGGGGCTTCTCCGGCGCGCTGGTGGCATGGCCGGGCTCGGGATTGTCGGGGATCTTCACGCCCCACGGCAGGACCGCGAACAGCACGATCCACCAGATCACGAAATAGACCGCAATTCCGGTCACCACCGACATGCCGGACGTCCCCGCTCGATTGCAACGATCCTGCTTAACCGGTTAGGCCCGTCGGGGCGCGGCGTCAAATCCGCACAATCTGGACGTCGGTGACCGGGCGCTTGCCGAGCCGAGCCTTGAACACGCGGCGCACCGCCTGGCTGGACAGGCTGCGAGCCTCGGCATCGTCGCCCAGCCTGCCCTTCCCCAACGCCTTGCCGACGGCCTCCAGCGCCTCGGCGCTGATGGCATCGAGATCATCCCCTTCGGGAAAGCCATGCACGGTGAGCCTCGGTTCGGCCAGCAGCACGCCCTTGGCATCGACCACCAGCATCACCGTGGCCGCGCCGTTGAAGATCATCTGCTTGCGCGGGCGCAGCGCAGTGCCGGCAAGGTTGATCAGCCTGGTGCCGTCCAGTCCCAGCCGGCCGGTCGACACGTGATCGACGATCTCGGCCGGCCCCGGCGCCAGTCGCACCATGGTGCCGTTGGGCGCCACGATCGCCTCCGGCACCTGCACCGCGCGCGCCAGCCGCGCATGCTCGTCGAGGTGGCGCAGCTCGCCATGCACGGGGATCGCCACTTTCGGCCGCACCCACTGGTACAGCCTGGTCAGCTCGTCGCGGGCGGGATGGCCCGAGACGTGGACGAAGGCGTCCTTTTCGGTCAGCACCTCGACGCCCATCTGCACCAACCTGTTGTGCAGCCGGCCGATCGATTTCTCGTTGCCCGGGATGATGCGGGAGGAGAACACGACCGTATCGCCTTTCTCCAGATGCAGCGTCGGGTGCTCGTCATTGGCCAGGCGGTACATGGCAGCGCCGTTCTCGCCCTGGCTGCCGGTGCAGATCATCAGCACCTTCTCGCGCGGCAGCCATGCCGCTTCCTTCTCGTCGATGGTGCGCGGCATGGCGGCGAGATAGCCGTTCTCGCGCGCCGCCTCGACCATGCGGTTGAGCGCCCGCCCCACCAGCACCGGATGCCGGCCATTGGCATCGGCGGCATGCGCCACGCTCTCGACCCGCGCCAGATTGGACGCAAAGCAGGTCACTGCGACACGCTGGCGGCAGCGGCCGATCAGCTCGGTCAGCGCCTTGCGCACGTCGGCTTCAGATCCCGCCTCGCCGGGCACGAACACGTTGGTCGAGTCGCAGACCATCGCCAGCACGCCGTCGTCGCCGAGCTTGCGCAGCGCCCCCTCGTCGGTGACATCGCCCAGCAGCGGCTCGGGATCGATCTTCCAGTCGCCGGTATGCAGGATCGTTCCGGCCGGCGTCTTGATCGCCACGGCATTCGGCTCGGGAATCGAATGCGTCATGGTGATCAGCTCGATATCGAACGGCCCCAGCGTGAATTTGCCGCCCAACGGCACTTCAGTGATCAGTGCCGTGTTTATCAGATTCGCGTCGGTGAGCTTGCGGCGCAGCACAGAGGCGGCGAACGGCGTGGCGAAGATCGGGCAGCGCAGCTGCGGCCACAGATGCGCCACGGCGCCGAGATGGTCCTCATGGGCATGCGTCAGCACCACGCCCAGCAACTTGTCCCGCCGTTCCACGATGAAGGCCGGGTCGGGCATGATGACGTCGACGCCAGGCGCCTGTTCGTCGCCGAAGGTGATGCCGAGATCCAGCATCAGCCACTGGTCGTCGTAGGCATAGAGATTGAGGTTCATGCCGATCTCGCCGGCGCCGCCCAGCGCCAGGAAGAGCAGCTCGCGCTCGCTCATGACCGGACCCGACGGTCAGGCATCGGGTCGGTTCCGCCGCCAGATCTCCAGCAGACCGCGCAGAATGAGATCGGGCACCGTCTCGTCGATGACGTCCGTGGCTTCGAGGAACAGCGGCGCCAGCCCGCCGGTGGCGATCACCTTCATCGGCTTGCCGTACTCGGCCTTGATCATGGTGACCAGTTTCTCGATCAGCCCGACATAACCCCAGAAAATGCCCGACTGCATGGCCGGCACCGTCGCCTTGCCGATAACCTTCTCGGTCTTCTCGACCTTGATGCGCGGCAGGCGGGCGGTCATCAGGTAGAAGGCCTCGATCGAAAGCTGGATGCCGGGCGACAGCACGCCGCCGACGAAATTGCCGTCTTCGTCGACGATGTCGAAGGTCGTCGCCGAACCGAAATCGATCGAGATCAGCGGCCCGCCGAACAGCTTGTGGCCGGCCACCGCCGCCACGATTCGGTCGGCGCCGGCGTCCTGCGGCCGCTCGAGCAGCACCTTCATGCCGAGATCGACGCCCGGCTCGCCCACGACCAGCGGCTCGATGCCGAAATACTGCTGGCAAAGAATGCGCAGGTTGAACAGCGCCTGCGGCACGACGGTGGCGATGATGCCGCCGCGCACGTCCGACGGCTCGATGCCCTTGAGCTTCATGAGCTGGGTCAACGACACCGCGTATTCGTCGGCGGTGCGGTTGTGGCTGGTCTGCAGGCGCCATTCGCCGACCAGCGAGTCGTCCTTGAATAGCGCGAACTTGGAATTGGTGTTGCCGACGTCGATAACCAGCAGCATGCGCGCCTCCCGCCCTACTCTACGCGGCGACGGGGAAGATCTCGCCCGCCGTTACTCTCGTGGTGCGGCCATCGACACCCTCCAGAATCAGGGCGCCGGTTTCGTCGAGATGGGCGAAGCGGCCGGTCAGCACGTCGCGCCCGGTCTTGACCTCGATCATCTGTCCGAGATTGCCGGCCTTCATCAGCCAGGCTTCGCGAACGGCGGCGAAGCCTTGCGTGCGCCAGCGGCCGATCCACAGCGCCATGGCGGCGCAGTAGCTGCTCAGGACTGGCTCCAGCGCCGTCTCGCCGCCGAGCGAGGCGAGGCTGGCCGCCGGATAGGGCGTGTCGCCCGACGCCGGCCGCCAGCCGACATTGATGCCGGTGCCGATCACGACCTGCGATACCTTGCCTTCGACGCCCACCGCCGACTCGAGCAGAATGCCGGCGATCTTGGCGCCGTCGACCTGGACGTCGTTGGGCCACTTGAAGCCGATGCGACGGCCGGCCGGCATGTGCGCGGCGATGGCGTCTCCTACTGCCAGCGCGGCGACGAAGCTGAGCTGGGCGGCGACCTCGGCCGGGCTGTCGGGCCGCACGATGATCGAGCTGTAGAGATTGCCTTCCGGCGACTGCCAGACCCGGCCGCGACGGCCACGGCCGCTCACCTGGCGCTTCGCCCAGACCACGGTGCCTTCCGCCGCCCCACGGTCGGCGCGCTGCATCGCCTCGTCGCTGGTGCTGCCGACGGTCTCGAAGGCGAGCAGGCTCCAGCCCGGCGGCAGGGCGATATCGGAGCGGAGGACCGGCTCGTCCATCTAGCGGAAAAGCACCGCCGCCGCGCCTTCGACGGCGTTGAGGGCGGGTCCGAGGAACACCAGGAAGCCGCTCAGCAGCACGGCCGAGCCGCCCATGACGATGGCCATGTCGCGTCCCAGCGGCCGGTCGAACGTCTCCGCCTGCTGGTCGAAATAGGCGACCTTGATGATGCGCAGGTAGTAGTAGGCCGATACCACCGAAGCCAGCACGCCGATGACGGCCGGGATGACCAGCCCGGCGTTGACCGCGGCCATGAAGACGTAAAGCTTGCCGAAGAAACCGGCGAGCGGCGGAATGCCGGCCATCGAAAACATGAAGATGGCCAGCGCCAGCGCCATCAGCGGCTGGCTGCGCGACAGGCCGGCGAGATCGGAGATGTTCTCGACCATGGCGTTGTGGCGGCGCATCGACAGGATCACGGCGAAGGTGCCGAGATTCATCACCATGTAGATCGCCACGTAGAGCAGGATGCCGCGGACCCCGTCCTCGGTGCCGGCCGCCAGGCCGAGCAGGATGTAGCCGACATGGCCGATCGAGGAATAGGCCATCAGGCGCTTGATGTTGTTCTGGCCGATGGCGGCGAAGGCGCCCAGCGCCATCGAGGCGACCGAGACCAGCACCAGGATCTGCTGCCATTGCTGCAGCAATTCGCGGAACGGACCGACCATGACCGAGACGAAGAGCGAAATCGCCGCGATCTTGGGCGCCACCGAGAACAGCGCCGTGACCGGCGTCGGCGCCCCCTCGTAGACGTCCGGCGTCCACATGTGGAACGGCACCGCAGAGACCTTGAAGGCCAGGCCGGCGATGACGAACACCAGACCGACCACGGCGCCCAAGGCCGGATCGCCGCCGGCGAAGACGCGGGCCAGCGCCGGGAAGCTGGTGGTGCCGGCGAAGCCATAGACCAGCGAGGCGCCGTAGAGCAGCATGCCGGACGACAGCGCGCCGAGGACGAAGTACTTCAGCCCCGCCTCGCTCGAGCGCACCGTGTCGCGCTGGAAGGCGGCGATGACGTAGAGCGCCAGCGACTGCAGCTCGAGCCCGAGATAGAGCGCGATCAGGTCGTTGGCTGACACCATCATCATCATGCCGGTGGTCGCCAGCAGGATCAGCACCGGATATTCGAAGCGCCAGACGTTCTCGCGCTGCAGGTAGCTGCGCGACATGATGATCGACAGCGCCGAGCCGATCAGGATCAGCACTTTCATGAAGGCGCCGAACTCGTTGCTGGCGAACTGCCCGCCCAGCCCGGTTCCCGCCGGCGCGGCGCAGACCAGACCGATGGCGACGACCAGGCTGGCGACCGACAGCCAGGCAACCAGCGTCGCCGCGCCCTCGCGCCGCATGACGCCGACCAGCAGCAGGATCATCGCTGCGGCGGCGAGGAAGATTTCGGGGACGGCGATCGTCCAGTTCTCGAGCCCGGTCATGTCAGCGCCCCACCGCCAGCGCGGCGGCCTTCACGCCGCCTATGGCGGCCTCGTAGTTGAAAATCAGCCGCTCGACCGACGGCGCGATCACGTCGAGGAACGACACCGGATAGACGCCCATCCACACGGTCATGACGATCAGCGGCGCGAAGATGGCGATCTCGCGTCGATCGAGATCGAGGATCGACTTCAGATCCTCGCGCACCAGCTCGCCGAAGATCACCCGCCGGTAGAGCCAAAGCGCATAGGCGGCGCCGAGGATCAGGCCGGTGGTGGCGAACAGCGCCACCCAGGTGTTGGCTTTGTAGGCGCCGACCAGTACCAGGATTTCGCCGACGAAGCCGGACAGGCCCGGCAGGCCGACCGAAGCCAGGGTGAAGACCATGAACACCAAGGCATACTTCGGCATGCGGTGGACCAGCCCGCCATAGCGCGCGATCTCGCGGCTGTGGATGCGGTCGTAGACCACGCCGACGCAGAGGAAGAGCGCGGCCGAGACGATGCCATGGCTCAGCATCTGGTAGATGGCGCCCTGCAGGCCCTGCGTGTTGAAGGTGAAGATGCCGATGGTCACGAAACCCATATGGGCGACCGACGAATAGGCGATCAGCTTCTTCATGTCCTCCTGCGCCAGCGCCACCAGCGAGGTGTAGACCACCGCCACGCAGCTCAGCACGAAGACCAGCGGCGCAAAGAATTCCGACGCCAGCGGCATGATCGGCAGCGAAAAACGCAGGAAGCCGTAGGCGCCCATCTTCAGCAGCACGCCGGCCAGGATCACCGAGCCGGCGGTCGGGGCCTCGACATGCGCGTCGGGCAGCCAGGTATGGACCGGCCACATCGGCACCTTGACCGCGAAGGAGGCGAAGAACGCCAGCCACAGCGGGATCTGCGCTGCCAATGGCAACTGCAGTGCCGCCACGCCGCCCCAATCGGTGGTGCCGGCCTGGGCATAGAGATAGATGATGGCCAGCAGCATCAGCACCGAGCCGGCCAGCGTGTAGAGGAAGAACTTGAATGCCGCGTAGACCCTGCGCGCCCCGCCCCAGACGCCGATGATCAGGAACATCGGGATCAGCACGCCTTCGAAGAAGACGTAGAACAGCACCAGGTCCAGCGCGCAGAACATGCCGACCATCAGCGTCTCGAGGACGAGGAAGGCGATCATGTATTCCTTGACCCGCGTCTCGATCGCCTTCCACGACGCCAGCACGCAGATCGGGGTCAGGAAGGTCGACAGCAGGACGAAGAACATCGAAATGCCGTCGACGCCCATGTGGTAGTAGACGTTGAAGCCGGGTATCCACTCCGCCTTCTCGACGAACTGGAATTCGGCCGTGCTGGCGTCGAACTCCAGCCACAGGATCAGCGACGCGGCGAAGGTGAACAGCGACACCCACAACGCCGCCCAGCGGGCGTTGCGCGCCACCATTTCCTTGCGGCCGGTGATGCAGAAGATGATCCCCGCCCCGAGCAGCGGCAGGAAGGTGACGAGGGAAAGCACGGGCCAGCTGCTCATCACCGCGCTCCCCGCGACAGCAAGTACCACGAGACCAGCACCACGACGCCGATCAGCATGACGAAGGCGTAGTGGTAGATGTAGCCGCTCTGCAGCCGGCCGGCGAGCCGGGCGATGCCGCGCGAGGCCTGCGCGATCCCGTCAGGCCCCAGCCCGTCGATGATCTCGCCGTCGCCCTTCTTCCACAGCGAGTGACCGAGCCGCTTGGCCGGCCGCACGAACAGGAAGTCGTAGAGCTCGTCGAAGTACCACTTGTTGTAGAAGAAGCGGTAGATCGGCGCGAAGGTCGCCGCCGTGCGCGCCGGCAGGTCGGGCTGGCGAATGTAGAACAGCCAGGCCAGCACGATGCCGGCGATGCCGACGACCAGCGGCGACAGCTTGACCCAGAGCGGCGCATCGTGGGCGTGGTGCAGGGCCGGATGCTCGGGCAGCACCTTGATCGAGTCGCGCCAGAACGCCTCCAGATCGTGGCCGACGAACCACTCGTAGCCGACGATGCCGGCGAACACCGCGCCGATCGCCAGCACGATCAGCGGGATCATCATGCTGGGCGGCGATTCGTGGGCGTGCTCGTAGGTATGGTGGTCGCCGCGATACTCGCCGTGGAAAGTCATGAACAGCAGCCGCCAGGAGTAGAACGCGGTCATGAAGGCGGCAGCGATGCCCAGCCAGAAAGCGAACAGCCCGATGCCCGTATGGGCGGCGAAAGCCGATTCCAGAATGATGTCCTTGGAATAGAAGCCGGCGAAGCCGAACACGCCGGGAATGCCGATGCCCGCCAGCGCCAGCGAACCGATCCACATCAGCGTGTAGGTGTAGGGGATCTTGCGCCACACGCCGCCCATCTGGCGCATGTCCTGTTCGTGGTGCAGCGCGTGGATGACCGAGCCGGCGCCGAGGAACAGCAGCGCCTTGAAGAAGGCATGGGTCATAAGGTGGAACATCGCCGCCTGATAGGCCGACACGCCGGCGGCGAAGAACATGTAGCCGAGCTGGCTGCAGGTCGAATAGGCGATGACGCGCTTGATGTCGAACTGGGTCAGGCCGACTGTGGCGGCGAAGAACGCCGTCAGCCCGCCGACCAGCGTCACCACGGTCAGCGCCAGCGGCGCGTACTCGAACATCGGCGACAGGCGGCAGACCATGAAGACGCCGGCCGTCACCATGGTCGCGGCGTGAATCAGCGCCGACACCGGAGTCGGGCCTTCCATGGCGTCCGGCAGCCAGGTGTGCAGCAGAAGCTGCGCCGACTTGCCCATGGCGCCGACGAACAGCAGCAGGCAGGCGGTGGTCAGCGCGTTCAGTTCCATGCCGAGGAACACGAAAGTCGTCCCCGCCTTCTCCGGCACGGCGGCGAACACCTCGTCGAATCCCACGGCGCCGAAGATGGCGAAGGTCGCCATGATGCCCAGCGCGAAGCCGAAATCGCCGACGCGGTTGACCAGGAACGCCTTGATGGCCGCGGCATTGGCCGAGGGCTTGTCGTACCAAAAGCCGATCAGCAGATAGGACGCCAGACCGACGCCTTCCCAGCCGAAGAACATCTGCAGGAAGTTGTCGGCCGTGACCAAGCTCAGCATGAAGAAGGTGAACAGGCTGAGATAGGCCATGAAACGCGGCTTGGACGGATCCTCGTGCATGTAGCCGACGGAATAGACATGCACCATCGACGACACGACGGTGACGACGATCAGCATCACCGCCGTCAGCGTATCGTAGCGCAGCGCCCAGCTGACCTCGAAGCCGCCGGAGAACACCCAGCTCGCCAGTTCGACGACGCCCTGCTGCCCGTCGAAGCCGACGGCGATGAAGACCCAGATCGACAGCGCCGCCGCCACCAGCAGCGCGCCGCAGGTGGCGATCTGGGCGCCGCGATAGCCGATCCAGCGGCCGAAAAAGCCCGCGACGAAGGCGGCGGCCAGCGGCAGGAATACGATGAGGACCAAGGCTGCGGACATGTTCTTTTCTCTTCAGACCGGCGAGTGGCTCAGCCCTTCATCATGTTGATGTCTTCGACCGCGATCGAGCCGCGGTTGCGGAAATAGACGACCAGAATCGCCAGGCCGATCGCCGCTTCTGCGGCGGCGACCGTCAGCACCAGCAGGGCGAACACCTGGCCGACCAAATCGCCGAGCTCGGCCGAGAAGGCGACGAGGTTGATGTTGACCGCCAGCAGCATCAGCTCGACCGACATCAGGATGACGATGATGTTCTTGCGGTTCAGGAAGATGCCGAAGATCCCCAGGGTGAACAGGATCGCGGCGACGGTCAGGTAGTGGCCCAGGCCGATTTCGAGCATGTCAGATCCCTCCCCGCGTCGGCACCTTGACCACCTCGACGGCCTCGTCGCGCTTGCGATTGACCTGGTCGGCGATGACCTGGCGGCGCACGCCGGGACGGCTGCGCAGGGTCAGCACGATGGCGCCGATCATGGCGACCAGCAGCACCAGGCCGGCAGCCTGGAACAGGTAGAAGTAGCGCGTGTAGACGAGCTGGCCGATGGCGCGGGTGTTGTCGACCTGGTCGATGGCGGGCGTCTTCGAGGCCAGCGACGAACCGACGTCGGGCGCCGCGACCCAGGCGCCGGCGATCAGCACCAGTTCGACGAACAGAACCAGGCCGATCAGCCCGCCGATCGGCAGGTATTTCAGGAACCCCTCGCGCAACGCCGACAGGTTGACGTCGAGCATCATGACGACAAACAGGAACAGCACCGCGACCGCGCCGACATAGACGACGACCAGGATCATCGCCAGGAACTCCGCCCCCATCAGCAGGAACAGGGCGGCGGCGTTGAAGAAAGCCAGGATCAGGTACAGCACGGAATGCACGGGATTGCGCGCCACCACGACCATGGTGGCGGCGGCGACCGTCACCGCCGCGAACAGGTAGAAGGCCAGGGCCTGGATAACCATTTGCGTCGTCTCTCCCCCGGCCCGCTCAGCGATAGGGCGCGTCGGCGGCGAGATTGGCGGCGATCTCCGCCTCCCAACGCTCGCCGTTGGCCAGCAGCTTGTCCTTGTTGTAGAGCAGCTCCTCGCGCGTCTCGGTCGAGAACTCGAAGTTCGGCCCCTCGACGATGGCATCCACCGGGCAGGCTTCCTGGCAGAAGCCGCAATAGATGCACTTCGTCATGTCGATGTCGTAGCGCGTGGTGCGCCGGCTGCCGTCGGCGCGCGGTTCGGCCTCGATGGTGATGGCCTGCGCCGGGCACACCGCCTCGCACAGCTTGCACGCGATGCAGCGCTCCTCGCCGTTGGCGTAGCGGCGCAGCGCGTGCTCGCCGCGGAAGCGCGGGCTGAGCGGTCCCTTTTCGAAGGGATAGTTCACCGTGACCTTGGGCTTGAACATGTATTTCAAGGTCAGCGCGAAGCCGCTCATCAGTTCGCCGAGGAACAGCGTGCGGGCGGTGCGGTCGAAGAAAGCCATGGTGTCCTTCCTTCCCTACGCCTTCGGCACCCAGTCGAACGCCACCAGGACGCCCGCCGTGAGCACCACCCAGAACAGGGAGATCGGCAAGAAAACTTTCCAGCCCAGCCGCATGAGCTGGTCGTAGCGGTAGCGCGGCAGCGTGCCCTTGGTCCAGCTGAACACGAAGAGCAAGAAGGCGGTCTTGAGCGCGAACCAGACGATGCCCGGCACCCAGGTGAAGGGCGCGACCTCGATCGGCGGCAGCCAGCCGCCGAGGAACAGCACCGCACCCATCGCCGACAGCAGGATGATGCTGATGTACTCGCCGAGGAAGAACAGGCCGAACGCCATCGACGAGTACTCGGTGTGGAACCCGGCCACCAGTTCGGCTTCCGACATCGGCAGGTCGAACGGCGTGCGGTTGGTTTCCGCCAGCGACGAAATGAAGAAGATGACGAACATCGGCAGCAGCGGGATGAAATACCAGTGCCACAACCCGCCGCTCTGCGCCCTGACGATGTCCGACAGGTTCAGCGAGCCGGCGCAGAGCA
This sequence comes from Rhodospirillaceae bacterium, assembly GCA_040255215.1. Lineage (GTDB taxonomy): Bacteria > Pseudomonadota > Alphaproteobacteria > Reyranellales > JAQSWP01 > JAQSWP01. Next base: position 69 of record JBDZUM010000028.1, on the reverse strand, counting down.
GCACGGTAATCAGCACGAAGCCGATCGAGACTTCGTAGGACACCATCTGCGCCGCCGAGCGCAGCGCGC
>JBDZUM010000027.1:7458-36650 GCA_040255215.1 Rhodospirillaceae bacterium | reverse complement strand
GCCGAGAACGTGCGCAAGCGCCTGCAGCGCGAGATGGAGGACGCGACCAAGTTCGCCGTCACCCGCTTCGCCCGCGACATGCTGTCGGTGGCCGATAATCTCGGCCGCGCCCTGCAGGCCGTGCCAGAGAATCGCGACGGGCTCGATCCCGCGGTCAAGGGCCTGATCGAAGGCATCGAGGCCACCGAGCGCGAGCTGATGGCGATCTTCGAGCGCAACGGCATCAAGAAGATCGAGCCGGTCGGCGAGCCGTTCAATCCGGAATACCACCAGGCGGTGATGGAAGTGCCGACCGCCGACTTCCCGCCGGGCACGGTGGCGGTGATGATGATGCCGGGCTACCTGCTCAAGGAGCGCCTGTTGCGCCCGGCGATGGTGGGGGTTGCGAAGGCGGGATAGGTCGAGGGACTGCGCGGCGGTAGGATTTCTCCGTCAGGGAGATCCGCCGCCGTGCTGACGCTCTACTACGCGCCCAACACCTGCTCGCTTGCGACCCATATCGCGCTGATCGAAGCGGGCGCGCCATACGAACTGGTGCGCCTGAGCTTCGCCAGCGAAGACCAGCGCAAGCCGGAATTCCTCGCGCTCAATCCCAAGGGGCGCGTGCCGGCGCTGGCGGTCGAAGATCGAATCCTGACCGAGACGCCGGCGCTGCTGGCCTATGTCGCGCAGGAATTTCCCGACGCGAAGCTCGCACCGCTCGACGATGCCTTCGCCTTCGCCCGCGCGCAGGCGTTCAATTCCTATCTCTGTTCGACGGTCCACGTGGCGCATGCCCATCGCATGCGCGGCTATCGCTGGACCGACGATTCCGACGCCATCGCCGCCCTGCAACGCAAGGTGCCGCAATCGGTGACCGAGGGCTTCGCGCTGGTCGAGGACAGCATGCTGGAGGGCCCCTTCGTGCTGGGCGAGCGCTTCTCGATCTGCGACGCCTATCTCTTCACCCTGGCGCAGTGGCTGGAGGCCGATGGCGCCGATCTGGCGCGCCTGCCCAGAGTGCTGGAGCATCGCGCGCGCTGTGCGGCGCGGGAGAGCGTCAGGCGGGCGATCACAGAGGAGTTCGCCTGATATCTAACCACATCGCCGTCATTATTAAAAATAATCATCTTGTTTTTAATAAAGACAGCGGTTATTAAAGTTCCGATGGTTAGCGATCGACGCGACAGGCTGGTGATTCCGAAACGGGTTTCCGTCGCTGGTGAACCCTTCAACGCTTTCGTGCCGCCTCCGCTTCCGCCGCGGCCGCCACTCGATCTGCCGCCGCTGTTGCCGCTCCTGGAAAAAGCCAGCACCGCACTTGGCCGGCTCGACGGCCTGAATGCCGTTTTGCCGTCAACGGACATTTTCATCTATCAGTATGTCCGCAAGGAAGCGCTGCTATCGTCGCAGATTGAAGGGACCCAATCGTCCTATTCCGATCTGCTCCTGTTCGAGCTCGAAATGGCCCCAGGCGTTCCGCTGGACGACGTGCGGGAAGTATCGAACTACGTGGCAGCCATGGAACATGGTCTTCGTCGCCTGTCCGACGGGTTCCCCCTTTCGTCGCGCCTATTGCGCGAAGTCCACGAAGTCCTGCTCCGTTCCGGACGAGGCGCAAAAAAGCAGCCCGGCGAATTCCGAACGTCGCAGAACTGGATAGGCGGAAGCCGACCTGGAAACGCCGAGTTCGTCCCGCCGCCGCACGACGAGATTGCGAATTGCGTCGCCGCGCTGGAGTCGTTCATTCACGACGACGTTCACAGTCTGCCGATTCTGATCAAGGCGGGTCTCGTTCACGTCCAGTTCGAAACGATACATCCGTTTCTCGATGGCAACGGTCGCGTCGGCCGCCTGCTCGTTGCCTTGTACCTCATTGCCAAAGGTCTGCTGGCGAAGCCGCTGCTTTATCTGAGTCTCTATCTCAAGACCAACCGGGCGGCGTATTACGCCTTGTTGCAACGCGTCCGGTTCGAAGGAGCGTGGGAAGAATGGCTTGAGTTCTTTCTGCAAGGCATTTTCGAAACGGCGGACCAGGCATGCCGAACAGCCGAGAGAACCCTGCGGCTGTTCGCTGAAGACCGATCCAAGATCGCACAGGTGCCGAGACGCGGTCCCACGATGCTGCGCGTCCATGAGATACTCCAGCGCGAGATCGTAAGCACCGTGCCAAGACTGGCGGCCACCTCCGGCTTGACGCAACCGACGGTCCTCTCGGCGTTACAGGCCTTGGCCAAGCTGGGAATTGCCAAAGAGGCCACCGGTCGGCGACGCAATCGGGTATTCGTATACGAAAGACATCTCCAGATAATGAACGAAGGCACCCAGCCGATCTCCAGCTAGCACATCGCTACCCGCACCAGTCGCGGCGATGCCCGTTCCAGCGTTCGGCCAGGCCTTCGTCGACCAAGCGCGCGCCCAGCGAGTGTCCGTCGCGTTCGAGAACGCGCAGCTTGCGGCCCCAGCTGTCGGCATCGCGCCGGTCGCGCTGGACGATCTCGAACGGCCCCTGGTTCATCAATTCGATCAGGCGCTGCTTGGCCTGCAGGCCCAACGCCAATTCGCGCGCGCATTGATGGCCGCCGATCTCGGGCGTGTTGATGTCGGTCAGGCGGATACGCTGGCCGCGATGCTCGATCGTGTCGCCATCGACGACGCAGGTGTCGCCCGCGATGCCGCCGCAGGCGACGACGGCGCCGCCGACCAGCGCGTGCGCGACGCGGTGCTGCATGCCTTCGCCGAAATTGTACCAGAGCAGGCCGAGCGCCGAGATGACGAGCAGCATGTAGACCGGCGCGAAAGGCGAGCGCGACCGCTCGGCGCGATGACGTCGACTGTCCGACGGCCGCCACGGCCGGTTGCCGCGTCTGTACGGAACCACCCTCCCCATGGCGTCCGCGCTCCCTCGTGGTTGTCCGAGGAAAATTATCGAGGCGGCAGCCTGTCGGCGCGCGGCGGCAGCGGTAGGATATGGGCTGCCAAAAGCAGCAGAACGTCACGCGAACCTATACGGGCGTCGACGGAGGGTATGGTCGCGGCAGGCCTCAGCGCATGTTCGCTTTAAGCCAGCCGGTGATCGCATCAACCACCTGCTGGTCCATGCCGAAGAAGCCGTGCGGCCCGCGCGCTTCGCAGACATCGCCCTTGCCGGGTTCGCCGCCCGAGAGCATCAGCGTGTCGACCTTGCGGCTGCCGGTCAGTCGTGCGGCATAGGCCGGGATGCCCGAAGGCGGCGTGACGCGACAGGTGTCGCCGCTATGGCCGACCAGCAGCACCGGCACCTTGATGCGGCCAGGATCGCCCTGTGCCTCGGCGGACGAATTGGCCCCCAGCAGCACGCCCGAGGTGATGACCAGCGCGTCGGGCAGCGCGTCGCTCTGCTTCAGCATGACATTGGCCGCCGACAGCGCGCCGCGGCTGGTGCCGATCAGCGCCACCGGCCCCTGGATGGCGCGCATATGGACGATCAGCCGGGCGAGATCGCGGCCATGGCTGGCATTGCCACGATAGTTCTCGCTGCCCTTGAGGTCGGCGGCGATGTCGGGCACGGCGACGGCGTAGCCGGCCGCGACGTAGAGGGCGCGGCTGCGCACCAGCTGGTTGTTGTAGAGCCCGCGCACCTTGCCGGCCTCGTCGATCTTCAGGTCGCCCGTGCCGCCGGCCAGCAGCACCACCGACCCGACCGGATTGGCCGGCACGTCGATCAGCACGCGCTGCGTCGTGCCGCGCGCGGTGGGAAGATCGAGGACTTTTTCGTCGGCGCCGGCCTGCGACGCCAGGAACATCAGGGCTGTCGCACAGGCAAGGGCGACATGCCTGCGCATGGGCGTCAGGCCGCCCGCTGCTGCGGATGGCGCAGATCCTCGGGCAGGCCGGCGCCCATCATGTCGACGAAGTTGTCGCAGTAGAACCGCCGCTGCGCGCTGTCCGAAACGCCGGCCAGCGCATCGCCGAAGCGCTTCATCGGATTGCGCCCGCCCTCGACATGCGGGTAGTCCGACGAGAACAGGCAGACCTCCTCGCCGGCCTGCGCGACGATCCAGCCCGTGTCCTCGTGCGGATAGGGCGTAACGCGGATCTGCCGCTTGACGTATTCGCTGGGCCGCAGGCTCATCTGCTGCAACCGCTCCTCGTTCTTGTAGAAGGCGGCATGCGCCGAATCGAGCGAACGCATCCAGCCCGGCACCCAGGCGGCGCCCTGTTCGATGACGCCGATCTTGAGCTTCGGGAAACGGTCGAGCACGCGATCGAGGATCATCGTCGCCAGGGTCTGCATCACCGGATAGGGGATCGCCATATAGTCGACCGAGCGGAAGTTCTCGGCGCCGCCGTGGAAGTCCGGCACCGGCGGCAGGCCGTTGTTGAAATAGTCGGGGCTGAGCAGCGGACCGCCGCCGCCGACATGGAACACGATCGGGATGCCCGCCTCCTGCGCCCGCGCCCACAGCCCGTCGAGCCCGACATGGCTGGGCGAATGGCCGTCGGGACATTGCGAGGGGATCAGGATGGCGCTGGCGCCCTGGGCGATGACCTCGTCTGTTACGGCGTCGACGCGCGCCAGATCGGCCAGCGGCACGTAGAGGGTCGACAGCAGCCGGCGGTCGACGGCGCAGAAATCGGCCATGGCGCGGTTGTGCAGTCGCGCCAGCGCATAGGCGAAATCGACGTCGTCGCCATGCTCGGCATCGACCAGGAAGCCCGACAGCATGGTGTTGAAGACGAGCTGGCTGGCGACGCCGATATGGTCGAGCGCCGCCGGCCTATCCTCGCGGCGGAACGAGCCGATACCGTCCCAGCTCTTGCGCAGCATGATCTCGGCCGCGTCCTTCGCGCGCCATGCGGGATCGTCGTGGCGCGCCCGCACCTCGCCCATGCGGTCGTGGAAGCCGGCGACGGCATGGAAGACGTCGAGCGCCCGGATCTTCTCCCGCCACTTCGCCTCGGCGTAGCGCTCGAGCATCTCCGGCGTCTCCATGATATGGGCGTCGGCGTCGTGAACGAGGCGGTCCTCGATATAGGCCATTTCTCTCTCCGGCGATCGGCTGAACGGACGTTCAGAGGATGATAGACCCGCTCCCGGCCGGCGAACAATCGGTGCGACAGGCGGAACGGCAGTCGGGAGCGCCGGGCGTAAATTGCGCTGGATCAAGAGGTTGGCTGCAGAAATTCAGCTATAGTGCGTGCCATGCTCACGCTGCGCCGCATCGGCATCGACACCTATCGCGAGAACATCGCCTTCCTGCGTCGCGACTGCACGACCTACAACGCCGAAGAATTCCGTGTCCTCAACCGTATTGAAGTCGTCGCCCCGGGCGGCGGGCCGCGCATTCGCGCGACGCTCAACATCGTCGAACCGGGCGCCATTCTCGAACGCGAGGCGCTGGGATTGTCGGACGAGGCGTTCCGCCTGCTCGGCCTGCCCGAAGGCAGCGCCGTCGCCATCGAGGCCGCCGCACCCCCGGCCTCGCACGATGCGCTGCGCGGCAAGATCATGGGGCGCACCCTGTCGGCGACGGAACTGCGCGCCATCGTCGGCGACATCGTCGACGGCCGCTATTCCAAGATGGAGATCGCCGCCTTCCTGGCTGGCTCGGCCAACAGCTTCTCGCACGAGGAGGTTCTGGGCCTGACCCGGGCGATGATCGAAACCGGCGCGCGGCTGGACTGGAACGATCGGCCCGGCCGGATGATCGTCGACAAGCACTGCATCGGCGGCATCCCGGGCAACCGCACCTCGATGATCGTGGTGCCCATTCTCGCAGCGCACGGCATGACCATGCCCAAGACGTCCTCGCGCGCCATAACCTCGCCGGCCGGCACGGCCGACACGATGGAGGTGCTGGCGCGCGTCGATCTGGATACGGACGAGATGCGCGAGGTGGTGGCGCGCGAGAATGGCTGCCTGGTCTGGGGCGGCCGCGCCAACCTGTCGCCGGCCGACGATCTGTTCATCGCCGTCGAGCGTCCGCTGGCGATCGACAGCCGCGAGCAGATGGTGGCTTCCATCCTGTCGAAGAAGGTCGCGGCCGGCGCGACGCATCTTGTGCTCGACATCCCGGTCGGGCCCAGCGCCAAGGTGCGCAGCGGCGAGGACGCGGTACGGCTGCGCAAGCTCTTCGAGTTCGTCGCCGATGCCATCGGCCTGCAGCTCGACATCGTGATGAGCGACGGGCGCCAGCCGATCGGCCGCGGCATCGGCCCGGTGCTGGAAGCGCGCGACGTGATGGCCGTGCTGCGCAACGAGAAGGATGCGCCCGCCGACCTGCGCGAAAAATCGCTGATGCTGGCCGGCCATCTCATCGAGTTCGATCCGGCGCTGCGTGGCGGCGAAGGCTTCGCACGCGCCAAGGAGATCCTGCATTCCGGCCTGGCGCTGGAGAAGTTCGAGCGCATCGTCGAGCGTCAGGGCCGCATGCCGCCACCACCACCGCCGGGCAGGCTGACGCACGAGGTCGGCGCGCCGGCGGCGGGCACGGTGCAGGCGATCGACTGCCAGCGCCTGGCGCGCATCGCGCGGCTGGCTGGCGCGCCGCTGGCCAAGCAGGCCGGCATCGATCTGCTGAAGAAATGCGGCGAGAAGGTCGCGCCCGGCGAGCCGCTCTATCGCATCCATGCGACCCTGGAGAGCGATCTCGGCTTCGCCCGCCATCACGCCACCGCCGGCAACGGCTACCGGATCGGGCCATGACCGTTACGCTTTCCTTCTTCGGCGCCGCCGGCACCGTCACCGGCTCCTGCTACCTGGTCGAGCACGACGGCGGCCGCCTGCTGGTCGATTGCGGCATGTTCCAGGGCTCCAAGACCCTGCGCGAACTGAACTACGGGCCCTTCCCGTTCGATCCGGCGTCGATCGATCAGGTTCTCCTGACGCATGCGCATATCGACCATAGCGGGCTGGTGCCGAAGCTCGTGCGGCTGGGCTATGGCGGGCGCGTGCTCTGCACCGAGGGCACGCGCGATCTTTTGGCCTACATGCTGCCCGATTCGGGCGCCATTCAGGAGATCGACGTCGAGCGGCTGAACCGGCGCAACGCGCAGCGCGGGCGCCAGCCCGTCGAGCCGATCTATACGCGCGCGCAGGCCGAAGCGGCCCTGAAGCAGATCGACGGCGTCCGCTATGGCAGGTGGATCGCGGTCGGGCATGGCGCGCGGGCGCGTTTCTGGGATGCCGCGCATATTCTGGGATCGGCGACGATCGAGCTGGAAATCGTGCAAAGCGATGGCGCCAGACGGCTGCTGTTCTCGGGCGACATCGGCCCGGGCGACCGGCCGTTGAAGGCGCATCCGACCGGACCCTCCGGTTTCGACATGCTGGTCATGGAATCGACCTATGGCGACACCGACCGGCCGGAGCTGAGCGAAAGCGCGCGCCGCGCCGCGTTGCGCCGGGAAGTGAAACAAGCGCTCAAGCGTGGCGGCAATCTTATGATCCCGACCTTCGCCATCGAGCGCACGCAGGAGCTGCTCTACGATCTGGCCGGGCTGATCGACGCCGGCGAGCTGCCGGCCGCGCCGGTGTTCCTCGATTCGCCGCTGGCGGCGCGGGCGACCGACGTATTCGTCGCCCATGCGCGTGCACGGCCCGGCGGCGCGCGCATCGCCCAGGCGCTGAGGCGGCGCAATTTCCACGTCACCGAATCGGTCGAGCAGAGCAAGGCGATCGGCCGCTTGCACGGTGGCGCCATTATCATGGCCGGCAGCGGCATGTGCGACGGCGGCCGCATCCGCCACCATCTGAAGGCCAATCTGTGGCGGCCCGACGCGACCTTGCTGCTGGTCGGCTTCCAGGCCGCGGGCACGCTGGGGCGGGTGCTGCTGGACGGTGCGCCGGCGGTGCGCATCCACGGCGAGGAAGTCGCGGTCAAGGCGGCGATCCGCAGCATCGACGTCTATTCCGGCCATGCCGATCGCAGCCAGCTGGCCGACTGGGCCTGCGCCCGCGCCGGCGGGAACCCGGCCATGGCCGGGCGCGTCTTTCTCACGCATGGCGAGCCGCCGGCGGCGGCCGGGCTGCGCAAGGCGCTGGCGGCACGCGGATTCGACCGCCGCAAAATCGCCATCGCGGCGATGGATCAGAAGGTCACGCTGGAGCCCGGGCGCACCCGGGTGGCCCCTGCCGCCGCCCCCCGGGTGCCGCCGGAAAGTGCGGGTCGGCCGGACTGGCACAACCGGTACGCCGCCACCTTGCTGGCGCTGTCGGACCGGCTGCGGCAGATGCCGGACGATGCCGCACGCGAGGCGTTGCTGGCGCGGCTGCGAGACGATCTGCGCGACGATCAGCGGCGCGCCGGGCGAACCAAAGGAGCGAAGAAATGATCAGGCGATTGATCGATGTGCGAACGGCCCTCGCCGGCCTGTGCGGCGTCGCGGCCATGCTTGCCGCACCCGCTCTCGCCGCGCCTGACGACCGGTTGCCGCCGCGCGGGCCGATGATCGACTACGCCATGGTGTTCAGCTTCAGCCAGGCGCAGAACGGGCAGGTCGAAAGCGGCCGGCGTGGCATCGCCATCAGCGGCACGCGCGTGCGCGACGAGATGCTGGACGGCGGCAATGGCGATCATCGGGTGTTCATCGGCGACAAGGCCACCGGCACGGTAACCGCCTTCGATCCCGCCGATCCCGACAAGAAAGCGGTACGGGCGCCGATGGCCAACGTGCTGCTGCCGATGGCCGACGGTTACGGCAAAGTCATGCAGACGCTGGGCCCGCCGCGCGCCCTGGGCAGCGACACCGTGGCCGGCCGCGACTGCACGGTGCTGCGCTGGCAGATCGGCGCCGACCGGCAGGACTGGTGCGTCGACAGACAGGGCATCGTGCTGCGCGCGGTGCAGACCGTCGGCCCGATCGAGACGAAGTTCGAGGCGCTCACCATCAAGACCGGCGAGCAGCCGGAAACCCTGTTCCGGCTGCCCGAGGGCTTCACGGTCGAGGAGCGCTAGCGGACCAGCGCCTGGGCGGCTTCCAGCGACACCATCTCTTCCGACAGAATCGCATCGATCTGCGCCGGCGAGCTTTCGCTGCCCGCGAGCGGATCCTGCGGCCGCAGCCGGTGATCGACCACCATCTGCGCCAGCACCAGCCGGCGGGCATCGCCGCCCTTGCGGCCCAGCGCGGCGCCTTCGCGCGCCAGCTGCACGGCCGAGGTGGCGTTGTAGAGGGCGCGCGCGGCCTGCCGCTTCTTGCCTTCCGCGCCGTCGCGCGCCACCTGGTCGGCGAAGGCGATGGCGCGCCCGGCCAGCTTGCCGAGTTCGCCACGGAACTGACCCGGCACGCCATCGGCGGCCTCGATCGTTTCCTCGAGCGCGCGGCCAAGATCCTCGTGCGCGCCGACCCGGCCGACCGCGCGATCGATGACGTCGATCGAGTTGATGTTCGAGGTGCCTTCCCAGATCACGCCCAGATGCGCATCACGCACCAGGCGGGCGTTGACGAAGTCCTCGATGTAGCCGTTGCCGCCGCGCATCTCCATGGCGCCGGTGGCGACGGTGACGTTGTCGCGCGCGGTGCGATACTTCAGCATCGGCGTCAGGATGCGGGTCAGGCGTTCGGCGTCCTTGTCGCCGGCATCGGCCTTCTGCAGGCAGTCGGCGGCATAGAGCGACATGGTCAGCGCCTGCTCGGTCGGCAGCGCCAGCTTGGCGAGCTGGCGGCGCACCATGGGCTTGTCGATCAGGCGCGAGCCGAAGGCGCGGCGGGCATTGGCCACCACCAGCGCCTCGTTGAAGCAGCGCCGCATCATCGCCGCCGCGCGCACGCCGTGCGACAGGCGGGACATGTTGACCTGGTCGAGCATCTGCTTCAGGCCCTTGTTGGCCTGCGCGCCGACCTCGCCCAGCGGATAGGCGACGGCGCCCTCGAAGATGATCTCGCCCGAGGCCATCGAGCGGCTGCCCAGCTTGTCCTTCAGCCGCACCACGCGATAGCGGTTGCGGCTGCCATCGGCCAGCCGGCGCGGCAGGGCGAACAGGCCCAGACCGGCATTGCCCTCGGGCGCGCCTTCGGGGCGGGCCAGCAGCAGCGCGATATCGGCGTCGGCGCAGGAGCAGAACCACTTGTCGCCGTAGAGCCGCCAGACGCCGTCCTCGTTGCGCGCCGTCAGCGCAATGGTGCTGACGTCGGAGCCGCCGGTCTTCTCCGTCATGAACTGCGCGCCCATCAGGATGTTGGCGCGGTCCTGCTCCAGCATGCGCGACAGCACCTGCGACTTCAGCTTCTCGTCGCCGTAACGCTCGATCAGCAGCGCCGTCGTCTCGGTCGCCGAGATCGGGCACATCAGCCCGAACTCGGACTGGGCGAAGATATACTGGAAGGCATACTTGGCCGGCGGCGGCACCGGCGCGTCGAGGCCGAACACGCCGGCGCGGCGCGACATGCAATGGATGCCGAAACGCTCCAGCGCGATCTTCTCCATCTCACGATAGGCGGGATGGAACTCCACCCAATCCTCGTCGCGGCCGACCGCGTCGCGATGATGCAGCACCGGCCCGTGCCGGTCGGACTGGCGCGCCAGCGCATCGAGCTGCCCGCCGGCGATTTCGCCCAGCGCGCGGTACTGCGGCAGCAGCGCCGCGTGCAGATCGGCTGGCAGGTAGAGCTGCAGCAAATCGCGCAGGCCGCGATCGATCTCGAAGAAATTCAGCCCGTGGCAATCGGGCGCGATGGCGTCCGAGCCCCTGGGGCGGGTTTGCTGGGCAGCAGCAGCGGCGTTTTGCATGAGTCCTCCCGGATCGGGCCGTTCCAGCCCGCTATGGGTTCAGATTTGACATTCATGGCCTTCAGCGGCAAACGATGTTTGCGCATTCTTTGCGTGCCGAAAACGCATCCAGGAAGCCCCATGGCCCGTCTGCCCTCGACCCTGGCGCTGCAGGCCTTCGAAGCGGCCGCCCGCGGCACCAGCTTCGCCCAGGCCGCCGACGAGCTGGCCCTGACGCCGAGCGCGGTCAGCCGCCAGATCGCCGCGCTGGAGGCGCGGCTGGGGGTGCGCCTTTTCGAGCGCTACCACAAGCGGGTCGAGCTCAATGCCGCCGGCCGCGCCTATCTCGCGGCCATTGCCCCGGCCCTGGCCGAGATCGAGGCGGCGACGCGGCTGGCCAGCCAGGCGCAAGGTGCGCCGGTGGTGTCGCTGGTCGTCTTCCCGACCTTCGCCCTGCGCTGGCTGATCCCGCGGCTGGGCCGGTTCCACGACCGGCATCCGGGCATCGACCTGCGGCTGACGACATCGCTCAACCCGGTCGACTTCACCCGCGACGCCTACGATCTGGCGATCCGCGTCATGCCCGAAGGCGGCGCGCCGGACGGGCTGGTCGCCCACAAGCTGGTCGAGGTTCTGACCTATCCGGTATGCAGCAAGGCGCTGGCGGCGCGCATCGCCGCGCCGGCCGATCTCGCCGGCCAGACCCTGATCGTCGGCCGGCCGCGACCGCGCGACTGGCAGCTCTGGCTGGGCGCCGACGCCGCCAAGGCGCTGCGCGGCGTGCGCTGGCTGGAATTCCAGAGCGTCAACCTGGCGTTCCAGGCGGCGATCGACGGGCTGGGGCTGGCGATGGGCATCGACTGCCTCATCGAGGACGATCTGCGCAGCGGCAGGCTGGTGCGCCCGTTCGGCAGGCGCGAGCGGCTGGGCCAGCCGCTGCAACTCGTTCATCCTGCCCAGCGCGCGCGCAATCCTGCCCTGGTGGCGCTGCGCGACTGGCTGCTGGAAGAGGCCGAGACGTGGCGGGCGCAACGCCACCGCCGGCCCGCGCCCCCTTGAGCGACCTGCCGCCGCAGGCCGGAAATACCGGGGAAACGGCGGCCGCAATGGCCGCCGAATCCTGCCATCGGGCCGGTTTGCGGCGTTGCACAGGCCGGATTCGGACCTTATATACCCGCGTGACCGCCGGGGATTTGATGCCTCGGCGCTACCCGTAAAAGCCTGAATCCTGGGGGGTCCCGGGGCGCCTTCGAGGGCCTTTCGACCCTGCCGAACAAGAGAGGGACAGCATGTCGAAGATTATCGGTATCGACCTTGGCACGACCAATTCCTGCGTCGCCGTGATGGAGGGCAAGGACGTCAAGGTGATCGAGAACGCCGAGGGCGCGCGCACCACCCCGTCCATGGTCGCCTTCACCGAGAGCGGCGAGCGCCTGGTCGGCCAAGCCGCCAAGCGCCAGGCGGTGACCAACCCGCAGAACACGCTCTACGCCATCAAGCGCCTGATCGGCCGCAACAGCGCCGATCCGATCGTCCAGAAGGACGCCGGCATGGTGCCGTACAAGATCGTCAAGGGCGACAATGGCGACGCCTGGGTCGAAGCGCGCGATCAGAAATATTCGCCGAGCCAGGTCTCGGCCTTCATCCTGCAGAAGATGAAGGAAACCGCCGAATCCTATCTCGGCGAGAAGGTCACCCGCGCCGTCATCACGGTGCCCGCCTACTTCAACGACGCCCAGCGCCAGGCGACCAAGGATGCCGGCCGCATCGCCGGCCTCGAGGTCGAGCGCATCATCAACGAGCCGACCGCCGCCGCTCTGGCCTACGGGCTGGAGAAGAAGGGCAGCGGCACGGTCGTGGTGTACGATCTGGGCGGCGGCACGTTCGACGTGTCGATCCTCGAGATCGGCGACGGCGTGTTCGAAGTGAAGGCCACCAACGGCGACACGTTCCTGGGCGGCGAAGACTTCGACATGCGCGTGATCGAATATCTCGCGGCGGAGTTCAAGAAGGAGAGCGGCATCGACCTGCGCTCCGACCGCCTGGCGCTGCAGCGCCTGAAAGAAGCGGCCGAGAAGGCCAAGATCGAGCTGTCGAGCGCCAAGGAGACCGAGATCAACCTGCCGTTCATCACGGCCGACGCCTCGGGCCCCAAGCACCTGACCATGAAGCTCTCGCGCGCCAAGCTCGAAGCTCTGGTCGAGGACCTCGTGCAGCGCACCATCGAACCCTGCAAGGCGGCGCTGCGCGACGCCGGCCTGTCGGCGGGCGAGATCGACGAGGTGATCCTGGTCGGCGGCATGACCCGCATGCCCAAGATCGCCGAGACGGTTAAGAACTTCTTCGGCAAGGAGCCGCACAAGGGCGTCAATCCGGACGAGGTCGTGGCCGTCGGCGCCGCCATCCAGGGCGGCGTGCTGAAGGGCGACGTCAAGGACGTGCTGCTGCTTGACGTGACGCCGCTGTCGCTGGGCATCGAGACGCTGGGCGGCGTGTTCACCCGGCTGATCGACCGCAACACGACCATCCCGACCAAGAAGAGCCAGGTGTTCTCGACCGCCGAAGACAACCAGACCGCGGTGACCATCCGCGTCTTCCAGGGCGAGCGCGAGATGGCGGCGGACAACAAGCTGCTGGGCCAGTTCGACCTGGTCGGCATCCCGCCGGCGCCGCGCGGCCTGCCGCAGGTCGAGGTCACCTTCGACATCGACGCCAACGGCATCGTGCAGGTCTCGGCCAAGGACAAGGCGACCAACAAGGAGCAGCAGATCCGCATCCAGGCCTCCGGTGGATTGAGCGAGAGCGACATCCAGCGCATGGTCAAGGAAGCCGAGGAGCATGCCGGCGAGGACAAGAAGAAGCGCGAGCTGGTCGAGGCGCGCAACCAGGCCGAATCGCTGATCCACTCGAGCCAGAAGAATCTCGAGGAGCACGGCGACAAGGTCAGCGCCGAAGACAAGGCCGCGGTCGAAGGCGCCATCGAGGCGCTGAAGGCGGTGACCTCGTCCGACGACGTGGCCGACATCAAGGCCAAGACCGACGCGCTGGCCCAGGCCGCGATGAAGCTCGGCGAGGCGATGTACAAGGCGCAGCAGGCGGCGGGTGAAGCCGCTGCCGGCGGCGCCGACCAGAACGCCGGCGGGGCGCAGGGCGCGCCCGGCGGCGAGAAGGTGGTCGACGCCGACTTCGAGGAAGTCAAGGACGACAAGAAGAACTAGGTCGTCCGACGATGAGCGAGCGCCGCCCCGTCCCTGTCCGTTCAGGCGGACCCGGACGGGGCGGCTGCGTTTGACGCCGGCGGGCTCGGGGGAGCGAAGCCGGCCGATCGGTAAATTCGAGCAAGCGGGGCGTTAGCCGATGTCGGGGCAGGATTACTACGACTTGCTGGGGGTCGAGCGCGGCGCCAGCGCGGAGGACCTGAAGAAGGCCTACCGCAAGCTGGCGATGCAGCATCATCCCGACCGCAATCCCGGCGACAAGGCAGCGGAGCAGAAGTTCAAGGAAATCAGCCACGCCTACGATGTGCTGAAGGACGACCAGAAGCGCGCCGCCTACGACCGTTACGGCGCCGCGGCGTTCGAGAACGGCGGCGGCGGTCGCGGCGGACCGGGTTTCGAGTTCAATTTCGGCGCCGGCTTCGCCGACATTTTCGAGGAGATGTTCGGTGCCATGGGCGGCGGCCGGCGCGCCCAGGGCGGCGCGGCCCGCGGCTCGGACCTGCGCTACAACCTCGAGATCTCGCTCGAGGAGGCCTTCGCCGGCTCGGAAGCGCGCATCCGCGTGCCGACCTCGGTGTCGTGCGAGGATTGCTCGGGCTCGGGCGCGGCGCCGGGCTCCAAGCCGGTGACCTGCCAGGTCTGCCAGGGCCGCGGCCGCATCCGCGCCCAGCAGGGCTTCTTCACCGTCGAGCGCACCTGCACCAACTGCCAGGGCGCCGGCCGCGTCATCGACAATCCCTGCCGCACCTGCTCGGGGGCCGGCCGGGTGCGGCGCGAGAAGACGCTGCAGGTAAAGATTCCGGCCGGCGTCGAGGACGGCACGCGCATCCGCCTGGCCGGCGAAGGCGAAGCCGGCATGCGCGGGGCGGCGACCGGCGATCTCTACGTTTTCCTCAGCATCCGCCAGCACGAGATCTTCCAGCGCGACGGCACCAACATCTTCTGCCGCGTGCCGATCCCAATGACGACGGCCGCACTCGGCGGGCAGATCGAAGTGCCGACCGTCGACGGCACGCGCGCGCGCATCACCATTCCCAACGGCGTGCAGAGCGGCCACCAGTTCCGCCTGCGCGGCAAGGGCATGACGGTGATGCGTTCCTCGGTGCGCGGCGACATGTACGTGCAGGCGGTGGTCGAGACGCCGGTCAACCTGACGGCCAAGCAGCGCGACCTGCTGAAGGAATTCGAAAAGGCCGGCGGCAGCAAGTCGACCAGCCCCGAATCGGACGGCTTCTTCAGCCGCGTCAAGGAACTCTGGCGCGAACTTAAGGACTAGTCCGGCGCGGCGGCTCCTCCTTTTTCACGGCAGTTTTCCACCGTCGGTTCGTGCGATGATCCCGCCGGCGGCGCGGCCGCCGCAAAAGGGGAGTGGAACAGATGTCGTCCCGTCTCGCAGTTGTCCTTCTTGCCTTGTCGTTTCTGTTCGCGTTGCCGGCCCACGGCCAGCAGCCGCATTGGCTGCTCGGCGACTGGTCGGGCGAAATGAGCAACGTGTCCGCCGCCAGCCGTCTTGGCGTCGGTCGAACGCTTAGCGTGACCTCGGTGTCGCCGGACGGCGCTACGGCGCAGGGCACCTGGGCCAACGCCGCCGGCAAACTGCCCGTATCGATCGCCATCGCCGGCGAGGCGATTTCGTTCACCACGCCGGGCAGCGCCGGCGCCGCCTACAAGCTGACGCACAAGGCCGGCACGCTCGCCGGCCGGTGGGAAACGGTTGGCGCGGGCGGAGCGAGCGGCAGCGTCTCGCTGCAGAAGAAATAGCGGGCGAACCCAGTCGAACGGATTCTGCCGATCCCGCTACCCGCCATCCTCCGGTTTCGGCATTATTGCGCCACGCGGCAAGCCTGCCGCTTGGGGGAGAAAACTCATGTGGTCGCGCGTGGCGGTCGTTCTGGTCGCTCTGTCGTTCATGCTGGCGTTGCCGACGCAGGCGCAGCAGCCGCACTGGCTGCTCGGCGAGTGGTACGGCGAATTTCCCAATGTCGATCCCGCCAGCCGCTATGGCGCCGGCCGCACCTTGACGGTCACCTCGGTCGATGCCGGCGGCGCGACGGCGAGCGGCACCTGGGCGACGCGCGCCGGCGCGACGCCGGTCTCTCTGGCGATCGCCGGTGAAACGGTGACCTTCACCACGCCCGGCAGCGTCGGCGCGAGCTACAAGCTGACGCGTTCGGGCAACAAACTGGAGGGGCCATGGCAAACCACCGGGACGTCCCGGCTGAGCGGCAACATCACCCTGCAGAAGAAATAGGAAAAATTCGCCCGTTGCGCCGCGCCCTGCTGCTGGCGCCGCTGGCGGTCGTCCTGTCTGCGGGCCGCCCTCTCGCCCAGCAGCCGCAACGGCCGCCGCAGCGCCCGCAGCAACAGCAGCAGCGTCAGCCTAACGCGCAAACGCATTGGCTGATCGGCCAATGGGAGGGCGACATGGTCGGCCTGCCGCCCCTCGGCCCGGGCGGCAGCCGTCGCATTCTGCGCGTCAATGCCGTGGCGCCCAACGGCGCGTCGGGTCGCGGCGTGCTGATCGTCAACGACAACAAGCAGAACGTCGCCTTGAAGATCGATGGCGATAACGTGACCTTCGCGACGCCGGGCAGCAACGGCGTGATGCATGATCTGGTGCGCCGCGGCAATGCGCTCGAGGGCAGCTGGCTGATCCGCGGCATCGGACGATCGGGCACCTTGCGGCTGGAAAGGAAGCAGTAATCGATGGCCGAATCGCGTCCCTCGCTGGTTCGTTTCGCCGACGGCAAGCCGCGCTGCGGCTGGGTGTCGGACGATCCGCTCTACCTCGCCTATCACGACCGCGAATGGGGCGCGGAACTGCGCGACGACCGGGCGCTGTTCGAACTGTTGATTCTCGAGGGCTGCCAGGCCGGGCTGTCGTGGATCACCGTGCTGCGCAAGCGCGAGAACTACCGGCGCGCCTATGACGGGTTCGATCCGGCGAAGATCGCGCGCTATTCGACGGCGCGGCAGGCGAAGCTGCTGGCAAACGAAGGCCTGGTGCGCAACCGCGCCAAGATCGCCGCCAGCGTGCAGAACGCCCAGGCCTATTTGCGCATCGTCGAACGCGAAGGCGCATTCGCGCCCTGGATCTGGCAGTTCGTCGGCGGCAAACCGCTGCTGCGCCGCCCGAAGACGCTGCGCGACATCCCCGCCCGGGCGCCTGAAAGCGAGGCGATGAGCAAGGCTCTGCGCAAGGAGGGCTTCAACTTCGTCGGTTCGACCATCTGCTACGCCTTCATGCAGGCGTCAGGTATGGTCGACGATCACGTCGCGGGCTGCCATTGCGCGGGCCGCAAAGCGAAGGCGCGCGCCCGGCCCGCCCGTGCTAAGAAGGCCGCCTGATCGGACGGAGAAAGCAATGAAGATCTGCATCGTCGGCGCCGGCGGGCGCATGGGCCAGATGCTGGTGCGCCAGATCGCCTCGCACCCGGACTGCACCCTGGGGGCCGCGACCGAGCGCGCCGGCAGCAATCTCGTGGGACGCGACGCCGGCGAACTGGCGGGCGTCGGCAGTCTCGGCGCGCCGATCACCGACGACGCGGCGGCGGCCATCGCCCGTTGCGCGGCGGTGATCGATTTCACCGCCCCGGCGGCCAGCGTGCGGCACGCGGAAATGGCCGCGGCCGCAGGCGCGGTCGTGGTGCTGGGCACCACCGGACTGGACGCCGAACAGGACGCCATTGTCGCCGAAGCGGCCAAGCGCGTGCCGATCGTGAAGTCGGGCAACATGAGCCTCGGCGTCAATCTGCTGACGGCGCTGGTCGCGCGCGTCGCCGCCGCGCTCGACGACAGCTACGACATCGAGATCGTCGAGATGCACCATCGCCACAAGGTCGACGCGCCGTCCGGCACCGCGCTGATGCTGGGCCAGGCCGCCGCCGACGGCCGCAAGGTGTCGCTGGCCGACAAGGCCGCGCGCGGGCGCGACGGACATACGGGCGCAAGGCGCAATGGCGATATCGGCTTCGCCGCCCTGCGCGGTGGCGACGTGGTCGGCGACCATACCGTGGTGTTCGCCGGACCTGGCGAGCGACTGGAACTGACGCACAAGGCGGCGACGCGCGAGATCTTCGTCAACGGCGCGCTGCGCGCAGCCCTCTGGGGCCGCGGCAAGCCGCCGGGCCTTTATTCCATGCACGACGTGCTGGGCCTCAACGGCTAGAGGCCGCAGCCAGACGTCCGCGCAGCCAGGTAGGTGCGCGGCCGTCGACGCAAGCGATGCCGGCGAAGATCAGCGCCAGCGCCGGCAGCGCCATGTCAGGCAGGCGCTGGCCGAATGCCAGCAAATCGATGGCGACCGCGGCCGGCGGCACCAGGAACGTCACCAGCAACGCATTGGTCGGCCCGCTGCGCACCAGCAGGCGAAAATAGATCAGATAGCCCAGCGCCGTGCAGAACAGCGCAAGCGCGCCGACCGCCGCCAGCGCCGGCATCGAAGGGCGCAGCAGCCAGGCCTGGTCGACCACTGCCGCCAGCGGCAGGCCGAGCAGGGTCGCCGCCACCAGCTGGCCGCAGGCGATCACCAGCACCGGCAGTCCCCGAAAACGCAGACCCCAGATGGCGGCGAAGGCGTAGGACAGCGCCGCCCCCAGGCCGGGCAGCAGCGCCCAGGCTGCGAACTCGGTGGCGCCCGCCAGCGCCGGCAGCGACAGCACGGCGATGCCGGCAATGCCGAGAAAGACGCCGAGAAAGCGGAACAGCGAGAAGCGCTCCTCGCCCGCCGCCAGCAGCGGCGTCAGCACGGCGCCGAACAGCGGCGCGGTGCTGTTGAGGATGGCGGCCAGCCCGGCCGGTACGTGCAGCTGGCCGAAGGCGATCAGGCCAAACGGCAGCAGGTTGTTGAGCGCGCCCATCACCAGGAACGACAGGCACAGTCCCAGCGTCAGCCGGACGCCAATGCCGCGCACGACCATCCAGCCGACCAGCACCAGCGCCGACAGACCGTAGCGCGCCGTCGCCAAGGTCAAAGGCGGCAGTTCATGCACGGCGATCGAAGTAAAGACGAACGAGCCGCCCCACAGCACGCCAAGTATCGCCAGCAACCCGAAATCCGACCCCTGCATGCGCATCGACTGCCTCCTTCGCGGGAACGGAGGCAGATTGGCGCGGCAAGCGGCGACGCTCTATCCGGCGCTTGTCGGCAATCGGAAGTGTTCAGCCCTTGCGATAGAGGCCGACGACGGCGACCAGGGCGCTGATCGTCGCCAGCAGGAACAGCGCCGAGAGCACGCCCTCCTGCACATCGGTGCCGGTCAGCCGGGCAAGATCGTAGAGCACGTAGATTCCGAAGGTGACGGCCAGCCCGTAGAGCCACGGGCTGCGCCGGCGCGCGGCGAGGACGGCGACGATCGCCACCGCGACCTCGAGGATGATGGAAAGCGTCAGCATGCGGCATCATCCCGCGCCGCCGCTGGCCAGGCAAGCGGCCGACCGGCTCAGGCGGCGTCGTGGAAGATGATACCCAGCGTGTGCCGATTGCCGTGATGCAGCCGGCTGACGCCATGGCGCATGACGACGCGATAATGGCCGCGCGTGCCGCGCACCGGGCGCTGGTTGACGGCGAAGATCACCCCGTCGCCCTGACGCAACGGCACGACCTGCACGCGCGACTGCATGCGCGGGCGCTGCTCGGTCAGCACGAACTCGCCGCCCTCGAAATCGCGGCCGGGCCGCGACAGCAGCAAGGCGATCTGCAGCGGAAAGACGTGCTCTCCGTAGAGATCCTGGTGCAGGCAGTTGTAGTCGCCAGCGCCATAGCGCAGCAGCAGCGGCGTCGGCCGCTTCTGCCCGGCGGCATGGCAGCGGCGCAGGAAGCCGTCATGCGTGGCGGGGAAACGCACTTCGCTGCCCATCGCCTCGTGCCAGCGATTGGCCAGCGGCGCCAGCAGCGGATAAAGCGATGTGCGCAGCTGGCCTACGAGCGGCGGCAACGGATAGGCGAAATAGCGATACTCGCCGCGGCCGTAGCCATGCCGCGCCATGACCACGCGGCTACGGAACCTGCGTTCGTCGCCGTCGTAGAGCGCCGCCAGCATTTCGCATTCGTCGCTTCGCAGCAGGCCCGGCAGCACGGCGTGCCCGTCGGCGTCGAGCGCGCTTGCGATAGCGGCGGCATCGAGCGCCGCCAGCCGGGCGCCGATGCCGTCCTCCGTGGTTGTCGTCTTCGCCCTCGCCATGGCGGCGATCATAGCGCGGCTTCGGCCCGCAGCAGAGCCGCCTTGCGCTCGGCCCCCCAGCGATAGCCGCCGATGCCGCCGGCCTTCGGCCGCACGCGATGGCACGGTATGGCGACGGCGATGGGATTGGCAGCGCAGGCGCTGGCCACCGCGCGCACCGCCTTGGGGGCGCCGATGGCTGTGGCGATATCGGCGTAGCTGGCGGTGGCGCCGGCGGGCAATCGGCGCAGCGCCGCCCAGACCGATTTCTGGAACGCCGTGCCCGCCGGATCGAGCTTCAGCGAAGCGGCCATCGCCGGCCGGGCGATCAACCCGGCAACCGTTTCCACCAGATCCGCCACGCCGCCATCCGCCGCCAGCGAGGCATCGGGAAAGCGCCGGCGCAGATCGTCCAGCAGCGCCGCGTCGTCGCGGCCGAAGACGATGGCGACGATGCGCCCGCCACTCGCGGCCACGGCGAAGCGTCCCAGCACGCTGTCGCCCAAACCGACCTGCAGCTTCCGATCGGGCAATTTCGAAGATGTCGATGTCATGTCCTGTCCTCCTTGCGTCGAGGACGGCATCTTCATGGCAACGACCGAAGGGCTCTATCCGCCGGTTGCCGGCAATCGCTATTCGCCGGCGGCGGCGGCCGGACGGGCGCGCGCCAGGGCGATCTTGCGGCCGCGGTCGATCAGCCACAACGCGCCGAGGATGAGGCCGAAAGCCGCGAAATGGCGCAGCTCGAGAGATTCGTCGAAGAACAGCGCCCCCCAGCACAGCGCCAGCGCCGGGTTGAGATACATGACCATCGAGACGATGGTCGGGCCGTGATTGGCGATGATGCGGAACATCAGCAGGGTGCCGAAGGCGGTGGCGATCAATCCAAGGCTCGCCAGCGCGGCATAGGCCTGCCAGGGAATGTCGCGCATCGGCGGCAGCTCGAAGGCGCCGGCCAGCGGCGCCATCAGCACCGCCGCCATGATCGCGCTCAGCGTCGCCGACTGGTCGGGCGTCACCGACTTGACGAAGCTGGTGTAGATCGTGCCGATCGCCCAGCACAGTGCGGCGGCGATCAGCGCCAGCTCGCCCAGCAGCGCCATGCGCGCGCCCTCAAGCGCGGTCGGCCCGACCAGCAGCACGATGCCGGCCAGACCGCACAGCGCGCCGATCAGCTTGACGACATTGAGGCGTTCGCCCGCACGCGCGCCGCCGGAGAAGAAATGCGTCAGCAGCACCGTCCATACCGGCATGGTGCCGACCAGCACGGCCGACAGGCCGGAGGGGACATGCAACTGCCCGTAAGCGACCAGGGAATAGGGTATCGCGGTGCCCAGAATGGCGATCGGCAGCACCGGCAACCAGGTGGCGGGCGGCCAGGGCAGACGCTTGCCATTGATCGCCAGAAACAGGGCGAGGGCTGCGCCGGCGATGGCCATGCGCGCGACGACGATGCTGACCGGGCCGAAATAGAACGTCGCGTACTTGATCAGCGGCCAGGACAGCGACCACACCACCGACAGCAGCAGCACGAGAAGAACGGCGCGATTGTACATGGCGCGTCAGCGTGTCCGCGCCGCAAACGCCCGTTTCAGGCGGGCGCCGGCCGCGGATCGTTGCGGTTGCGCTGGCGATGCAGGGCGCGCCGCAGCGCCTGCGCCAGCTGCAGGCGTTCTTCCGGCGAGAGCTGCGATCCGATGGCCAGACGCGTCCCGCGCGTCGCCAGCACCAGCGCCGAGTCGTGGCGCGGCGGATCGTCCATCTCCACCCGCAGCCAGTAGGGCTCGAGCGACCACGACGTTTCCTCCCCGTCGGCCCGCACCCGGCGCACGTGCAGCGCATCGTCGGTGAGCTGGACCAGTTCCTTTTCTTGGGCGTGACGGTAATTCAACCGGAAGAGGAAATAAAGCAGCGCGACGTCCAGGCCCATGAATCCGAAGACCGGCCAGGCGCCGGCATAGAAGAAAATGCCGCCGACCAGCAGATTGGCCGCCGCGACGACTGCTATGAGAATGCGAAATCCGCCCCGCCCCAGACTGCGATGGGGCGTGATTTCAGCGTCGAAATAGCGGACTTGTGCGTCGTCGCGGCTCATGCCTAAAGCTTACCGCCAATTGCGCCGGAACTGTGGGTTGGTTTCACTTGCAGGGAATCTAAGTCTTTCGCATAGGCTCGCCTTGCGTCAACCTGCCGCGCCGCGGTTCCGGCGGCGAAACGAGGAAGCGAACATGCCAGCGGCCCTGACCCGCGCCCAGATCGCGGAATTCTTCGGACGCCTGCAGGCGGCCAATCCCGAACCGATGGGCGAACTGCTTTACACCAATCCCTTCACCCTTCTGGTGGCGGTGGTGCTGTCGGCGCAGGCGACCGATGCCGGAGTCAACAAGGCGACGCCGGCGCTGTTCGCCGCCGCCGCCGATCCGCACGCCATGGTGGCATTGGGCGAAGCCCGCGTGCGCGACATGATCAAGACCATCGGCCTGTTCCGCACCAAGGCGAAGAACGTGATCGCCTTGTCGCAGAAGCTGATCGACGAGTTCGGCGGCGAGGTGCCGGCCGATCGCGAGGCGCTGGTCAGCCTGCCCGGCGTCGGGCGCAAGACGGCCAATGTGGTGCTGAACATCGCCTTCGGGCAGCCGACGATCGCCGTCGACACCCATATCTTCCGCGTCTCCAACCGGACCGGTCTCGCCGCCGGCAAGACGGTCGAAGCGGTCGAGGCGCGGCTCGAGAAAGTGGTGCCGGCGGAATATCGCCTGCACGCGCATCACTGGCTGATCCTGCATGGCCGCTACGTCTGCAAGGCGCGGCGCCCGGAATGTCCGCGCTGCGTGGTGCGCGACATCTGCCGCTACAAGGACAAGACGAAGGAAACGGCCTGAACCTGGAACAGATCTTGGGTCAGGAGGCTCAGCCGCGCAGCGATTTGCGGCGGCTGGCGGCGATGCTGTCGATGCAGGCGTTCTGGGCCACGGCGCGGAACTTCTCGTCGCGCGCCTCGACATGACGCACCTTCAGATCGGCATCGAGCTTGTAAAGCATCAGTTCGAGGACGCAGATCTCGCCGCGATAGCGCCAGATCTGGGCCGGATTCTCCTCGCGCCGGAAAGCGGGCTCGCCCAGCATGGCGACGACCTGAGTGCTGCTGAGGTCGTTGAGCCTGGTCGGTCCGGCGGTCGCCGGACCGAGCGCGGCGGTGCGGGGGCCACCCGATGCGGCCGGCCCGTCGGCGGTCTGCACGCAGCTGCCGAGCGCCAGAAGGAGCAGGAAGCCGCCGCTCAGGACGAAGCGCGGCAGCCTTGCTATGCCTCCCGTCCCCTGCAGCGTCATGGCTCCCCCGATTCCGTTTCTACTGTCGCGCCGGGATCTGCCAGGACTCCTCGCCCTGATCGGGCTCGTCCATCGTCAGACCCTCGTCATCGGCAGCGCCATTGGCCAGCGGGCGCTGTTCGGCCGCCGCCGCCGGCGGCGCGGCAATCAGCTGCACGTCGCCGCTGAGCTGGCCGCCGCATTCGATCTCCAGCATGCCGTAGCGGATCTCGCCCGTCACCTTGCCGGTGGCGCGGATCAGCAGCCGGTTGCGCACAATGAGATCGCCCTCGAAAGTGCCGCGGATTTCCGCATCGTCGATCTCGGCCGTGCCCTTGAAGAAACCCGTCTCGCGAATCTCGATGACGCGGCTGTCGGTCAGCGCCGCCTCGACGCGGCCTTCGACCACGAGTTGGTCACAGGTCGTGATCTCGCCGCTCAGCACGATGTCGCGGCCGACCAGGAGCTTCTTGCCCTCGCTGACATTGCCCGAGGAATCGCGCGGCGGCTGGGCCACGGCGGCAGAGGCCGGACGCGGCGCGGTATCGGTCGGCCGGCGCGGGATCTCGTAGCGCGGCTGCACGGGAGCGACGAGGTTGGTCGGCGTCGGCGTCGGCGCAGCCGGCGCGCCGGCGCTGCGCAGCTTCAGTGGCGGGGCGCCCGCATCGGAGGGAACGGGTTCGCTCTTGGGCGCATCGGGCTTCTTGCGGCCGAACATCGACATCCTTCACCACAGGGTACGGGGTTACATGATCCGGCGGCTCTAAAGCCCGATCCGGACTGCATTTTTACCATGTCAGGACGGTTCGGGCTACTCGCAATCGCCCAAGCCGGCCTAGCGCGCCGCAGCCCGCCGGCGGCTGAAATCCTGAAAAAGATGCACCATCACCGCCGTCGCCAGCACCGGGGCGAGCAGGTTGACGATGGGGATTACCGCAAGAAAGGCGATGGCGGCGCCGGCCAGGGTGAGCTGAATGGTGAAGGGCCGGCGCAGGGCGCGCGCCTCCCCCTCCGACAGGCGGCGGAAGGCCACGGTCTCGAAATATTCCCGCCCCGCCAGCCACCCGTTGACGGCATAGAACAGCACCGGCACCAGCGGCGCCAGAACCACACTTGCCAGCATCAGCAGATAGGCGAGCAGCAGCAGAATATTCACGCCGATCAGCAGCGCGGCGAATTTCAGGCCGGTCCAGATGCCGCCCACCATGCTCTGGCCCTTGGCCGGCGGCAGCTCGGGATAGTGGCGCGCCTCGACCGCCTCGGCGACCTGGTCGAGGAACAGCGACATGACGATCACGACCACCGCGGGAAACAGCAGCAAGGCCAGCACCACCGACGCCGCGCCGCCCAGCCATGCCAATGCCGTATCGACCCAGTCGATGCCGACCAGCTGCAGGAAGGACAGGCCGATATTGATGCCGATCACCAGGGCGATGAGGATCGCCAGCGAGGCGGCCAGCGACAGCAGGATGAAGCGGCGCAGCCGCGGATCGCCGAGCTGTTCGATCGCTTTGACGAAGGCCGAGATCATGCCGTTCCCCGATTGGCGCAAGGGCGCGTTGGCCAGAGATAGGAAGTTCCACGCGGCTTGTCGAGGGGGCGGGTGCTGGCCATACTCCGCCTTCGTTCGCCTTCGGAGTATCGTGCACGCATGACCAAAGCCCCGCCTCAGTTCGATGTCGTGGGCATCGGCAACGCCATCGTCGACGTGATCGCCACCGCCACCGACGCGTTCCTGGCGCAACACCACCTGGCCAAAGGCGGCATGCGCCTGATCGACGCCGAACAGGCCGAGGCGCTGTACGCCGCCATGGGGCCCGGCACCGAAATGTCGGGCGGTTCGTGCGCCAACACCATGGCCGGCATCGCCGCTCTTGGCGGCAAGGCGGCCTATATCGGCCGCGTGCGCCAGGACCAGCTCGGCGGGGTGTTCGCGCATGACATGCGTTCGGGCGGCGTGACGTTCGACACGCCGGCCGCCAAGGACGGCCCGCCGACGGCGCGCTGCCTGATCCTGGTGACGCCAGACGCACAGCGCACCATGAACACGTATCTCGGCGCCTGCGTCGAACTGCAGCCCGACGACGTCAACGAACAGCGCGCCGCAGCCGGCAAGGTGCTCTATATCGAAGGCTATCTGTGGGACCAGCCGGCAGCCAAGGCCGCCTGCCGCAAGGCGATCGAGGCCGCGCATGGCGCCGGCCGCGAAGTGGCGCTGACCCTGTCGGACGCTTTCTGCGTCGAGCGCTGGCGCGAAGAATTCCGCGCGCTGATTGCCGACCACGTCGACATACTCTTCGCCAACGAAAGCGAGATCGTCGCGCTCTACCAGGCGCGCGACTTCGACGCCGCCGCCGCACAAGCCCAGCAGGATTGCGCCATCGCCGCCCTCACCCGCTCCGAGAAAGGATCGGTCGTGCTGCGCGGGCGCAACGGCCGGCAGGACGGCGCCAGCGAAATGCACCACATCGCCGCCATGCCGCTCGGCCAGGTTATCGATACCACCGGCGCCGGCGATCTCTACGCCGCCGGCTTCCTCGCCGAATACTGCCGCAGCGGCGATATCGAGCGCGCCGGCCGGCTGGGCAGCCTGTGCGCCGGCGAGATCATCGCCCATGTCGGCGCCCGCCCGCAGCAGGACCTCAAGGCGCTGGCCAAGGCGAAGCTGGGGGCGATGTGAGCGAACAGCAGGCGCTGCGTCCCTCCATCGGCGAACGCATCGCCGGCTGGCGCGATGCTCTTGCGGTCTATCGCGACCGGCGCATGCTGGTCATCCTGCTGATGGGATTCGCCAGCGGCCTGCCGCTGCTGCTTACCCTGTCGACGCTCTCCTACTGGCTGGCTAAGCTCGGCGTCAGCAAAACCTCCATCGGCCTGTTTTCTCTGGTCGGCATTCCCTACGCCTTCAAGTTCGTCTGGGCGCCGCTGCTCGACCACGTCTCGCCGCCCCTGCTGGGCCGAATGCTTGGCCGACGGCGCGGCTGGATCGTGCTGACCCAGATCGGCGTCGCGGCGGCGATCCTCGTCATGGGCTTCAGCGATCCCGCCGTCGCGCCGCTGACGACGGCGGCGGCAGCGCTGGCGGTGGCTTTCATGTCGGCCAGCCAGGACATCGTGATCGATGCCTATCGCATCGAGATTCTGTCAGACGAAGAACAGGGCGCCGGCGCCGCTGCAACGCAGCTCGGCTACCGGCTGGGCCTGATCGCCGCCGGCGCTGGCGCCATCGCCCTTTCCGACGTCGCCGCCTGGCCAGTGGTATTCGCCACGCTCGCAGCGCTTATGGGAATCGGGTTGATCGCCACGCTGGTCGCGCCGCGGCCCAGCGTCGCTGCCGCGCGTCAAAGCGCGCCCGGCCGTCTGCCGCCCATGCTCGAGCGTTTGCGCGTGATGGTCGTCGATCCTTTCCTGGAGTTCATGACCAGACCGGCGTGGATCGCCATCCTGCTGTTCGTGCTGCTCTACAAGTTCGGCGACGCCATCGGCGGGGTCATGGCCAATCCGTTCTACGTCGAGCTGGGCTTCTCCGGCGCCGAGATCGCGGCGATCTCGAAAGTATTCGGCGTGATCGCCACACTGGTCGGTATCGCCGCCGGCGGCGTTCTGGTGGCTCGCTACGGCATCCTCAAGGCGCTGCTGATCGGCGGCATCCTGCAGGCAGTGACCAATTTGCTGTTCGCGCTGCAGGCCGTGATCGGTCACGACAATCTGATGCTGGCCGTATCGATCGGCGGCGACAACTTCACCGGCGGCATCGGATCGGCCGCCTTCGTCGCCTATCTTTCCGTGCTCTGCAACCGTTCCTTCACGGCGACGCAATACGCTTTGCTGACTTCGTTCATGGCCGTCGGCCGCACCATCCTGGCGTCGGGCGGCGGCTGGCTCGCCGATCACACCGACTGGGTGACGTTCTTCATCCTGACGGCGTTTCTCGCGGTCCCCGGCATGCTGTTGCTGGCCTTTCTCTGGAAACGCAAGACCATCCCTGCGCGGGCGGCTTTGTCGGGGGACGGGCGGCAAGTAGACTGAGGAGCTCGGCCTCGTCGCAACCGGATCCGCCATGTCGATCGCCAATCTCCGCTCGCTGTTCGCGCCGCAATCGGTGGCGCTGATCGGCGCGTCGCGCAAGGCGCACTCGGTGGGCGCGGTGCTGGCGCAGAATCTGGCGGGCGGCGGCTTCACCGGCGAGTTCTGGCCGGTCAACCCACATGCCACGGAGATTGCCGGCCGAAGCGCCTATCGCTCGATCGCCGCGCTCCCGGCCGCGCCGGAACTGGCGGTGATCGCCACCCCGCCGCAGACCATTCCCGGCATCGTGCGCGAGCTGGCCGGGCGCGGCACGAAGGCGGCCGTCGTCATCACCGCCGGCTTCTCGGAGAGCCGCGACGAGGAAGGCAAGCGGCGAACGCAGGCGATGCTGGAAGCGGCGCGGCCGGCGCTGATGCGAATCGTCGGGCCGAACTGCCTCGGCATCCAGGCGCCCGGCGCCGGGCTCAACGCGTCCTTCGCCCATGTCCATGCCGGCAAGGGCAGCCTCGCCTTCGTGACGCAATCGGGCGCGGTCATCACCGCGGTGCTCGACTGGGCGGTCGATCGGCGCATTGGCTTCTCGCATGTCGTGTCGCTGGGCGACATGTGCGACGTCGATTTCGGCGACATGCTCGACTACCTGGCGATCGACACCGAAACCAGCGCCATCCTGCTCTACATCGAGGCGATCAGCGACGCCCGCAAGTTCATGTCGGCCGCCCGCGCCGCCGCCCGCGCCAAGCCGGTGGTCGTCGTCAAGGCCGGCCGCAGCGCGGCGGCCCAGCGCGCCGCGCTGTCGCATACCGGGGCGATGGCGGGGTCGGACGCCGTCTACGACGCCGCCTTCCGCCGCGCCGGCATGTTGCGGGTCGCCGATCTCGACGAGTTGTTCGAGGCCGTCGCCACGCTGGGCACCGGCCATCGCCTCCTCGGCGACCGGCTGGCCATCCTCAGCAACGGCGGCGGGCTGGGCGTTCTGGCGACCGACGCGCTGGTCGAACTGGGCGGCACGCTGGCGGCGCTCGAGCCGGCGACCATCGAGCGTCTCGACGTGGTGCTGCCGGCGGCCTGGCCGCGCACCAATCCGATCGACATCATCGGCGATGCGCCGCCGGCGCGCTACGGCGCGGCGCTCGACGCCCTGCGCGGCGACCGCAACGTCGATGCCGTGCTGGCGATCAACGCGCCGACCGCCGTCGCCTCTTCGGAGCAGGCCGCGAAAGTTGTCGCCGAACGCGCCGCCGCCATGCCGTGGCCGGTGCTGACCAGCTGGGTCGGCGCCCATGCCGCCGCGCCGGCGCGACGGGTGCTGATCGAGGCCGGTCTGCCGACCTTCGAGACCCCGCGCCAGGCGGTGCACGGCTTCATTCATCTGGTCAATTTCCAGCGCAGTCGCGAAGCGCTGATGGAAACGCCCGTCTCGGCGCCGGAGCAGATCGCCATCGACGTGACGCGCGCCAGGGAAATCATGCGGCCGGTCGTCGAGGGAGGCGGCGGCATGCTGGGCGAGCCCCAGGCCAAGGCGGTGCTGGCGGCCTGCGGCATCCCGACCAACCGCACCCTGACCGCACGCGATCCGGCCGAAGCGGCGGCGGCAGCGCGCACGCTGGGCGGCAGCGTCGCGCTGAAGATCGTGTCGCCCGACATCTCCCACAAGAGCGATGTCGGCGGCGTGGCGCTCAACCTGCCGCCTGACGAGGTCGGCGCGGCGGCGGCGGCGATGATCGAACGCATACGGGCCCGCCAGCCCGGCGCGCGCCTGGCCGGGTTCTCGGTGCAGCCCATGGTGCGGCGCGAGGGCGC
>JBDZUM010000027.1:0-7358 GCA_040255215.1 Rhodospirillaceae bacterium | reverse complement strand
CCGGTGCGGCCGGAGGACGAGCCGATCTTCCAGGCGCTGTTCAGCCGGCTCGACCGCGAGGACGTGCGCATGCGCTTCTTCGCGCCGATGGGGCGCCTGCCGCACAACCTCGCCGCCCGTCTGACCCAGATCGACTACGACCGGCAGATGGCCTTCGTCGCCATCGGTCGCGACGCGCAGGGCCGGCAGGACGGGTTGGGCGTGGTGCGCCTGTCGGCCGATCCCGACAACAGGCGCGCCGAATACGCCGTGATCGTGCGCTCCGACGTCAAGGGGTCCGGCCTGGGCTACGTGCTGATGCAGACCATCATCGACTACGCGCGCAAGCGCGGCATCGGCGAGCTGTTCGGCCTGGTGCTGCGTGAGAACGAGCGCATGCTGGCAATGTGCCGCGACATGGGGTTCGTGCTGCGCGCGGTGAAGGAAGATCCCACCCTGGTCGAGGTGGTGCTCGATCTGCGCGCCGCATCCTGAAAAAATGGAGGCGCCGCGACCGATACTCTGGTCCCGGCGCCCCCAGTCAGGGGACGTCACTCTACGCGCGGAAAATCAGCTGCCGATCTCGCCACCGTCGTTCCTGGTGATGGCGACGACCGAGGGCCGCGGCGGCATGCCGGGCTTGAAATCGGGCCAGCGCGTCGCCGGCGCTGCGAAGTTCGAATCCTTGACGCCGTCGGCCGCCGGATGCTGCACGGCGACGAACAGGGTGCGCCCGTCGGGCGTGAATTCGGGGCCGCACATTTCGGCGCCGATCGGCACGCGGAACAGGTAGCGCGTGGCGTAGGCGGCCGGTCCCTCGACGTCGCAGGCCCAGATGCCGTCGGCGGTGCCGGTCTTGGGCCAGGCGCCGCCCTGATCGGTGGCGACGTACATGCGGCCGCGCGGATCGAAGGCGACGTTGTCGGGCGAGCCGAACCAGCCGTTCTTCGTCGTGCCCTTGCCGTAGCGGGCGCCGATCTCCGGCTTGCCGGGATCGCCGGCCAGAATGGGAATCGACCAGGCGTAGCGGCTGGCGGCGTGATCGGCCGCAGCGCCGCGGCCGCCTGGCGGCACCATGGCGACGATATGACCGAACTCGCTCTTGGCCCGCGGGTTAGCGGCGTTCAGTTCGTTGGGCTGGCGGCGCGTGTTGTTGGTCAGCATGACATAGACCGCGCCGGTGACCGGGTTGGTCTCGACATCCTCCGGCCGGTCCATCCTGGTGGCGCCCAGCAGATCGGCAGCGCGGCGCGCCTCGATCACGACGTCGGCCTGGCTGCGAAAACCATTGGCCGGCGTCAGCTTGCCGGTGCCGTAAACCAGCGGCAGCCAGGCGAGCGTGCCGTCGGCCTCGAAACGCGCCACCGACAGCGTGCCCTGGTCGAGCAGGTTCATGTTGGCCTTGCGGTCGCGCGTGTCGACCCTGCCGGCGCTGACGAAGCGATAGACGTATTCGTTGACCTCGTCGTCGCCGGTATAGACCACCACCCGGCCATCCTTGTTGAGCACGCAGGTCGCCGCCTCGTGCTTGAAGCGGCCAAGAGCGGTGCGCTTGACCGGCGTGGAGGACGGATCGTAGGGATCGATCTCGACGATCCAGCCGAAGCGGTTCGCCTCGCGCGCCTCCCGGGCGAGATCGAAGCGGTCGACGTTCTTCGCCCACCAGCTATAGACCGACTTGCCGACGCCATAGCGCCGGTAGTTGGCGGCTTCGGCCGTGCGGTCGGGATCGCCGGCGAAATACTGGTGGAAGTTCTCTTCCGCCGTCAGCACCGTGCCCCAGGGCGTCTTGCCGCCGCCGCAATTGTTCAGCGTGCCCAGAACGCGCCGGCCGCTCGGATCGGCCGAGGTGGTAAGGCGCTCGTGTCCCGCCGCCGGGCCGGAAATCGCCATCGGCGTGTTCATCGTGATGCGCCGGCTGTAGCGGCTGTTCGGCACGGTCTGCCACTTGCCGCCGCTCTTGCGCAGTTCGACGATCGAGCCGCCATGGGCATTGAGTTCGATCTCGACCATGTCGCGCGTTATGCCGCCGCCCTTGCGATCGACGCCGGCGAACATCAGGTCGGTATTCGTGTATTCGTGGTTGACCCACAGCAGCCCGCTGTCGGAGGCGTTCGATCCGGCCGGCAGCGGCATGAAGGCGAGATAGTCGTTGTTGTAGCCGAACTGCGCCGCCTGGGCCGCCGGCGTCTGCTTCATCGGATCGAAACCCGGCGCGCCGGATGCCACCGGATCGCCCCAGCGGATCAGCACGTCGGCGCTGTAGCCCTTGGCGACGTGGTGGCGTTCGTCGGCGCCATGGGCGATCTCCTCGAAGCCCAGGGTCGAGCCCGAGACCTCGGCCGCCTCGGCGCCGCGGGTCAAGGCGGCGCCCAAGGGTCCGCTCAGCGCCGTGCCGGCCCCCAGCGCCATCAGCCCGCGCAGCGCGGCGCGGCGGCCTAGTCTGGTGGCGACCACCGACGCGAAATCGGGATTGTCGGTGGGATTTCGGCCGATATCGTCCTGCGGATCGTGAAACTGCGCGTCGGTCATGGCACTGCCTGGGTCGGTGTTCCTGGGTGGCGTCACCCTAGCCGGTGCGCGTAAAGCGGCGATGACCGGCGCATGACCGCTGCGTGACCGCCTGTGGAAAACCGCTCAGGCCTCGGTCGAATCGAGCGCGTAGCCAGCCGCCCGCACGGTGCGGATGACGTCGGGGCCGTCGTCGCCGTTCAACGCCTTGCGCAGGCGGCGGATATGGACATCGACGGTGCGGGCCTCGACGTAGACGTCCTTGCCCCACACCGCATCGAGCAGCTGCTCGCGCGAAAACACGCGGCCGGGATGCTCCATCAGATAGCGCAGCAGGCGGAATTCGGTCGGCCCCAGATGCACGTTGCGGCCGTCGCGGGTGACGCGATGGGCGGCGAGATCCATGCGCAGATCGGCGTAGGTCAGCACCTGATCGGTCAGCGCCGGGCGGATGCGGCGCAGCACGGCGCGGATGCGGCTGATCAGCTCGGTCGGCGAGAACGGCTTGGCGACGTAGTCGTCGGCGCCGGCGTCCAGCCCGCGGATGCGGTCGCCCTCCTCGCCGCGCGCCGTCAGCATGATGATCGGCAGGTTGGCGGTGTCGGACTGGCGGCGGATCTGCCGGCACACCTCGATGCCCGACATCAGCGGCAGCATCCAGTCGAGCAGCACCAGGTCGGGACGATGCTCGGCGATCGCCGTCATCGCCTCCTCGCCGTCGCCGGCGACGCCGACTTCGAAGCCGGCCCGCTCCAGATTGTAGCGCAGCAGTTCGACGAGGCCGGTTTCGTCCTCGACGATCAGCACCGAAGGCTTCACCGCATTCACGATGCCAGCTCCATCCATCACACCGCCTCGACCTTGGCGTAGTTGGCCCGGTCGCCCTTGGGACGCTCCTCGGCCATCTCCTTGCCGGTGACCTTGAAGTGGATCAGCTCGGCGATGTTGGTCGCGTGGTCGCCGATGCGCTCGATGTTCTTGGCCATGAACAGCAGATGCGTGCAGGGCGTGATGTTGCGCGGATCCTCCATCATGTAGGTCAGCAGTTCGCGGAACATCGAGGTGTACATGTCGTCCACCTCCTCGTCGCGCAGCCACACCGCGCGCGCCTTCTCGATGTCGCTGTTGGCGAAGGAATCGAACGTGTCCTTGAGCAGCTCCAGCACCAGCCGACCGAGCCGCTCGATGCCGCCGGTGCTGCGCATCGGCTGCATCTGCGACAGCACCAGCGAGCGCTTGGCGAGATTGGCGGCGTAGTCGGCGATGCGCTCGATATCGGAGGAGATCTTCAGCGCCGAGACGATGGCGCGCAGGTCGATCGCCATCGGCTGGCGCAGGGCCAGCAGGCGCACCACCTGCTGCGCCACGTCCTTCTCCAGCCTGTCGACGCGCGCGTCGCCGGAGATCACGCGCTGCGCCAGCTCGGTGTCGCGCCGGCCGATGGCGTCGAGCGCCATGCGCAACTGCGCCTCGGCCAGCCCGCCCATCTCGCTGATCCAGGCGTTCAGCTTCTCCAGTTCCTCGTCGAACGACTTTACCAGGTGCTCGGAAGCCATGTCGTTTCCTCTGATTGGCGCGCCGGTTCGCGGCTCAGCCGAAGCGGCCGGTGATGTAGGCCTGGGTGCGCTCTTCGCGCGGGTTGGTGAAGATCTGCTCGGTGTCGCCCACTTCGACGATGTTGCCGAGATGGAAGAAGGCGGTGCGCTGCGAGACGCGGGCCGCCTGCTGCATCGAATGGGTGACGATGACGATGGTGAAGTTCTGCCGCAGTTCGTCGATCAGCTCCTCGATCGTCGCCGTGGCGATCGGGTCGAGCGCCGAGCACGGCTCGTCCATCAGGATCACTTCCGGCGACACGGCGATGGCGCGGGCGATGCACAGGCGCTGCTGCTGGCCGCCCGACAGGCCGGTGCCGGGCTGGTCGAGCCGGTCGTGGACTTCCTTGATCAGGCCGGCGCGCTTGAGGCTCGACTGCACGATCTCGTCGAGCTCCTCCTTGGTCCGGGCGAGACCATGGATGCGCGGCCCGTAGGCGACGTTCTCGTAGATCGACTTGGGAAACGGGTTGGGCTTCTGGAACACCATGCCGACCTTGGCGCGCAGCTGCACGACGTCGACCTTCGGATCGTAGATGTTCTCGTCGTCGAGCAGGATCTCGCCCGTCACGCGACAGACGTCGATGACGTCGTTCATGCGGTTGATGCAGCGCAGGAAGGTCGACTTGCCGCAGCCCGACGGGCCGATCAGCGCCGTGACCTGGTTGCGCATGATGTCGAGATCGACGTCGAACAGCGCCTGCTTGGCGCCGTAGAAAACGCCGACGCCGCGACCGCGGATCTTCGGCACCGCATCGGTCATCGAGAGCGGCGGCGCGCTGGCGGCGGCGGTGGCGGTACGCATGTCGGTCATTCTCAGGACTCCCGATGGTGCTACCAGCGCCGCTCGAACTTGCGGCGCAGGAAAACGGCTAGCGCGTTCATGACGATGAGGAAGGCGAGCAGCACGATAATCGCGGCCGAGGTGCGCTCGACGAAGCCGCGTTCGGGCGCGCCGGCCCACAGATAGACCTGCACCGGCAGCGCCGTCGCCGGATCGAGCGGCGTGCTGGGATACTCGACCACGAAGGCGACCATGCCGATCAGCAGCAGCGGCGCGGTCTCGCCCAGGGCGCGCGCCATGCCGATGATGGTGCCGGTCAGAATGCCGGGCAGCGCCAGCGGCAGCACGTGATGGGTGACGGTCTGCATGTGCGAGGCGCCGACGCCGAGCGCGGCTTCGCGGATCGACGGTGGCACTGCCTTCACCGCGGCGCGCGTAGCGATGATGATCACCGGCAGGGTCATCAGCGCCAGCACCAGCCCGCCGACCAGCGGCGCGGAGCGCGGCATCTGCATGAACCCGATGAAGATCGCCAGGCCGAGCAGGCCGAATACGATCGACGGCACCGCCGCCAGGTTGTTGATGTTGACCTCGATCAGGTCGGTCCAGCGGTTCTTCGGCGCGAACTCCTCGAGATAGATGGCGGCCGCGACGCCGACGGGCAGCGCCGTCAGCAGCACGATCAGCATCATGTAGAGCGAACCGATCGCCGCCACGCCGATGCCAGACAGCTCCGGATCGCTCGATGCGCCGGAGGTGAACAGCACCGAGTTGAACTGCGTCGCCAGCCGCCCCTGCTCCTTGAGCTGGTCCAACCAGCCGAGCTGACGGTCGTTGAGTTGCCGATTGGCTTCGGGAATCTGCCTTTGGCTGTCGTCCTTCATGATGGCATCGACATTGCCGCTGGCCCACAGCCAGACCGGCCGCGTCGTGCCGACGATCGAGGGATCGGACAGGACCATGTCGCGCAGCTGCACGTCGGCGCCCTTGGAAAGCAGCGCGTAGGCGTCGCGCCGCAACTGCCGGTCGCTGCCGACTTCGAGCGCGGAGCGCAGAGCGGCGCGGGCGACGGCGGTGTAGTCGGCGCCGACCAGCACGTCGGGCTTGCGTTCGCCGGAAGGATCGATCGTGTCGGCGGAGAAGGTGACATCGAGCTTGATGGCGTTCTGCACGAAGGCGCCGTAGCCGGCGCTGACGATGCTGGTGAACAGCGCCACCAGGAAGGCCAGGCCGAGGATGACCGCGCCGAGGCCGTAGAGGCGGAACCGGCGTTCCGCCGCGTAGCGCTTGCGCAGACGATCGGTCGGGGCGGCGGCTGGTGCGCCTGTGGTCGCGTCGACGGCCATCTCAGTCATACTGCTCTCGGTACTTGCGCACGATGTGCAGGGCATAGACGTTCAGCCCGAGCGTCATGAAGAACAAGGTCAGGCCCAGGGCGAAGGCGACCAGGGTCTGCGGGCTGGTGAACTCCAAATCGCCGGTCAGCTGGCTGACGATCTTGACCGTGACGGTGGTCACGGATTCGAACGGGTTCAGCGTCAGGTTGGCGGCGATGCCGGCCGCCATGACGACGATCATCGTCTCGCCGATGGCGCGCGATATGGCGAGCAGCACCGCGCCGACGATGCCCGGCAGGGCAGCCGGGAAGATCACGCGCTTGATGGTCTCGGATTGGGTGGCGCCCAGCCCGTAGGAGCCTTCGCGCAGCGACTGCGGCACGGCGTTGATGATGTCGTCCGACAGCGAGGACACGAAGGGGATGATCATGATGCCCATGACCATGCCGGCGGCCAGCGCGCTGGTCGCCGACACGTCCAACCCGACGGCGTCGCCCATCTCGCGCAGGAACGGGCCGACCGTGGTCAGGGCGAAGAAGCCGTACACGACGGTGGGAATGCCGGCGAGGATTTCCAGCAGCGGCTTGGCCGAGGCGCGAAAGCGCCGGCTGGCGTATTCCGACAGATAGATCGCCGACAGCAGGCCGATCGGCACCGCCACCAGCATGGCGATCAGCGAAATGAAGATCGTGCCCCACAGCAGCGGCAGCAGGCCGAACTGGCCGGAGGCATTGGGATTGTCCGCCGCCGCGAAGCGCGGATCCCACACGGTGCCCAGGAAGAAGTCGATCGGGTTGACGAAAGAGAAGAAGCGGATGGTCTCGAACAGCATCGACAGCACGATGCCGACGGTGGTGAGGATCGCGATGGTCGAACACAGGATCAGCCCGTAGCGCATCATGCGCTCGACGATGTTGCGGGCCCGCATCTGCGGCGTGACCCGTCGGATGGCGAAGAGCAGGCCGAGTGCGGCGGCGGCGAACACAAGCGCCCCCATGGCTACCGCGCCGATGCCCCGCAGGCGCTGCAGCTGCGCGGCGGCGTCCTTCATGTAGGGCTCGATCGTGCCGGCGACGATGCCGCCATGCGACAGGTTTTCGATCGTGTTGAGGATCAGGCCGAGCCGCGATTCGGGCAGCGCCGCGACGTCGG
>JBDZUM010000160.1:4273-6767 GCA_040255215.1 Rhodospirillaceae bacterium | reverse complement strand
TTGCCCGAGGCGAGGATGGCGTTGTACTGGCGCGCGCTGCCTTGCGGATAGAAGCTGCGATCGACGTTGCGCTCGACCAGGGCGCGCAGTTCGGGCTCCGGCGTCGGGTAAGCGGGACTGCCGATTACCTGGCGCAGGTTGATGCCGTGAGCGACCACCACGTCGCGATCGTCGCTGGCGGGCGGAGTCAGCAGCGCCTTCATCGCTTCGGGTTTGCCGACCGGCAGGCCGCGGCGACCCGAACTCGACATGATCGAGGTCATCGACGCCACCTTGTCTGGAAAATCGCCGGCCATCTGCTGCACGATCATGCCGCCCATCGATACGCCGACGACATGCGGGCGCTCGATCTTCAGCGCGCCGGCCAGGGCCATGGCGTCGGCGGCCATGTCCGACAGCAGATAGGGGGCATCGATTTTCTCTCCGGCCATGACTTTCATGACCAGCGCCGGCAGGTCGGGCACGCCGTATCGCTCGAATTTCTGCGACAGGCCGATATCGCGATTGTCGAAGCGCACGACCCGGAAGCCCTGGGCGACCAGTCGCTCGACCAGCTCTTCCGGCCACAGCGTCAGTTGCGCGCCCAGACCGTGGACCAGCAGGATCGCAGGCGCGTCATGGGCGCCATGCGTCTCGTATTCCAGTTCGATGCCATTCGCGGAAATCTTCGCCATAGACTTTTACCTCACTCCATACGCCAGCGACTGGCGAGCTTAGAGCGAAACGGGAGGCGTTTGGGATGGATTTCGAGCTCAGCGAAGAACACCGCATGCTCAAGGAATTGGTGCGCCGGTTCGTGCGCGAGCAGTTGCTGCCGCTGGAGCCGGAAGTGCTGCGGCGCGATGCGGAGGGCCAGGGCGTCGGGCTGACCGACGAGGAGCGCACCAGGGTCAATGCCCGCGCCCGCGAACTCGGCCTGTGGGGGCTCGACGCGCCGCCGCAGTTTGGCGGCCACGACCTGCCGCTGGAGGCCATGGTCGGGGTCGCCGAGGAGGTGGGCCGCACCATCATCAACTACGCCATACCTCCCGATTCGCCCAACCTGCACATGCTGATGTCGGTGGCCACCCCGGAGCAGATGAAACGCTACGTCGAACCCTATGCGCGCGGCGAGATGACGGCGGCCATCGCCATCACCGAACCCGGCGCCGGCGCCGACCCGTCCGGCATGGCGACGCGCGCGGTTCGCGACGGCGGCGGCTGGCTGCTGAACGGCCGCAAGATCTGGATCGGCCGCGTGGCCGAATCCGACTTCACCATCGTCATGGCTGTCACCAACAAGGAAAAGGGCGCGCGCGGCGGCATTTCCGCCTTCCTGGTGGATCGAAACACGCCGGGCTTCAACGTGCTGCGGCGCATTCCGATGATCGGCGGCCGCTTCACCTACGAAATCGCCATCGAGGATTGCCGCCTGCCGGAGACGGCGCTGCTCGGACGCGAAGGCGAAGGCTTCGCACCGATGCAGAAGCGGCTGTCGGTACGGCGCCTGCAGATGGGCGCCTGGTGCATCGGCATGGCCGAGCGGGCGTTGGAAATGATGTGCGAGCACGCGCGCAACCGCGTCACCTTCGGCGAAAGGCTGGCGGATCGCCAGGCGATCCAGTGGTGGGTGGCCGATGCGGCGATGCGCATCCATGCCAGCCGGCTGATGGTCTACGACGCGGCCTGGAAATGGGACCAGGGACGCGAGATCCGCACCGAGCTGTCGATGGTCAAGGTGTTCGTGCCGGAGATGGCGAGCGAGGTGGTCGACAAGGCGATGCAGACGCTCGGCGCCATGGGCATGGCCAAGGAGATGCCCTTGCACGCCATGGCCAGCATGCTGCGCTGGATCAGGGTCGGCGAGGGGCCGAGCGAGGTGCATCGCTGGGTGGTCGCCCGCTCCCTGCTGGGTCGCGGCGAGGGCCGTCGCGCCGGCTGAACGGATGCCGGCTTGACGGCGTCGGGCCGGCCCTCTAGTCAGGCGCGCCATGTCGCACGCCTTGCTCCCCCAGCCGGAAGTCGCCGCCCGTCGCCGCGCCACCGCCATCGGCGGCATGGCGGTGCTGGTCTGGTCGACCCTGGCGCTGTTCACGACGGCGACCGGTGCCATCCCGCCGTTCCAGCTGGTCGCCATGGCTTTCGCCATCGCCTTCCTGCTGGCGCTGGCCAAGTGGCTGGCGCGCGGCCAGAGCGTGCTGGCGCAATTGCGCTGGCCGGCCAAAGTCTGGCTGGTGGGTATTGGCGGGCTGTTCGGCTATCACGCGCTTTACTTCCTCGCCTTGAAGAGCGCGCCGCCGGCGCCGGCCAATCTGGTCAACTATCTGTGGCCGCTTTGCATCGTGTTGTTCGCCGTGCCGCTTGCCGGCGAGACGCTGCGCTGGTGGCATCTCGTGGGCGTTGCGCTGGGCCTCGCCGGCACCGCACTGGTGCTGCTGGCCGGCTCCGACATCGCCTACCAGCCGGCGCATCTGGTCGGCTATCTGGCGGCGCTGGGCTGCGCCGTGGTGTGGGG
>JBDZUM010000160.1:0-4173 GCA_040255215.1 Rhodospirillaceae bacterium | reverse complement strand
CGGCAGCAGTAGCCGCAATAGAACAGGGGCCGGTTTCCCGACCCCTGTCGCACTGACTTTCCGAACCTGACGTGTGGGGCTGTCAGATCCAGTAGGTCGGCACCTTGTAGTACTCGTCGACCTTGCGGCCGTAGTCCGGCGTCCAGGAGAAGTCCTTGTTGCGGTCGTAGGACGGCGCGTTCTCCAGCACCTTCTTGTCGAGGTTGACGACGTAGCCTTCGAGCTTGGTGTCGTAGTTCAGCGTCTGCCACGGCAGCGGATGATGCTTCTCGCCCATGCCGAGAAAGCCGCCGAACGACATGATGGCGTACACCGCCTTGCCGCTGACCTTGTCGATCATCACGTCCTCGACATTGCCCAGCTTGTCGCCCGAGGGATTGTAGACGCTGGTGCCGTTCACCTTCTCCGCGGCGATCAGGCTGCCGGACGTGTTCTTCTGCATCTGCATGGACATCGATGACTCCTTGGCGTTTCGGGAACTGTCGGACCGGCCGCGATGCGGCGCGATCCTGTGTTCTCGAAACGGGAAGGACGGCGGGCGCGTTCCAGTCGCCGGCCGAATCTTTGGCGGTTGGGCGCGGTATCGCGGGAGTGAACTAGGCTGGGCGCCAACCCGGCGGCGCCAGTTCGAAGCCGGCGAACTCGAAGCCGGGCGCCACGGTGCAGCCGATCAGGGTGAAGGCGCCGAGGCTGCGCGCGCTCTGCCAGGCATGTTCGGGCACGATGACCTGCGGCCGCGCGCCGTCGCTCAGCGTCATCCCCAGCACATGACGCTCGATGGCGCGGCCGTCGGGGCTGATCGACAGTTCGAGGGCGGCGCCGGCGTGCCAGTTCCAGATCTCGACGGCGTCGACCCGGTGCCAGTGCGAGCGCTCGCCCTGTTTCAGCAGATAGTAGATCGAGGTGACGGGCGAGCGACCGCCATCGGCCGCGGTCGACCGGTGGATCTCGCGGTACCAGCCGCCCTCGGGATGCGCCTGCAACCCGAGAGCGGCGATGATCGCGTCGGCGTCCATGCGCGCCGGAGTCGTATCGCTTAGGCCGGCGGCACCGTCGCCTGCATCGACTTGCGACGGGCGAACTTGTCGTACCAGGCGGCGAGCTTGGGCCGGCCCTTGCGCCACTTCATGTCGGCGTAGCGGAAGTCGAGATAGCCCAGCGCGCAGGCGACCGTGATCTGGCCGATGTTCAGCGCGCCGCCCAGATCCTTCGCTTCCTTTTCAAGGAGGTCGAGCGATTGGGTGAATTTCTTCTTCTGGCCGGTCAGCCAGTCGGGCCAGCGCAGGTTTTCCGGACGCAGCGCCGTTTCGTAGCGGGCGAGAATGGCGGCGTCGAGAATCCCGTCGCCGATCGCCTGCTGGCGCAGCGCTTTCCAGCGACGGGCGCCGGAGGCCGGGAACAGCTTGGCGCCGCGATGCTTGCTGTCGAGGTATTCGCAGATCACCGGCGAATCGAACAGCGACATGCCGTTGTCCAGCACCAGCGCCGGCACCTTGGCCAGCGGGTTGGCCTTGTCGAGTTCCTTGACGACGGCGACCGGCGAGGCCGAAACCGGCACTTTCGCGATCTTGCGGTCGAGACCGCGTTCGATGGCGATGACCATGACCTTGCGCACGTAGGGCGAGGTCGGCGAATACATGAGCTTCATCTGGTTTCCCCCAATGGATCGGCTGTCAGGCGGCTGGCGCGGCAGGACGCGTGCGCGCGACGGACGGTCGTTTGTGCATGCGGGCGAGCCATTCGGCAAGCGCTTCGTGACCCGGCTGCCAGTCGACGACGTTGGCGACCGTCAGGAAATCCAGCGCGCAGACCAATGCTACATGGCCGAGATTGAATCCGTCGTGCAGCTCGGCCGCGTCGCGCTCGAGGCAAG
Organism: Rhodospirillaceae bacterium; assembly: GCA_040255215.1. GTDB lineage: Bacteria > Pseudomonadota > Alphaproteobacteria > Reyranellales > JAQSWP01 > JAQSWP01. The sequence goes on along the minus strand of JBDZUM010000160.1, from coordinate 2,300 downwards.
CCAGGGCGCGTTCGATGCTCTGTTCCTGGCGCGCGACGTAGCCGCGATGCACGCGCTCGGGCTTCTGGGCGCGGTTGAGCAGGATGACGACGGCGCTGTCGAGCATGCCGTCGGCCAGCGCCTGGCGACGCAGAGCCCGCAGGCGGGCAGCCGGGTCGGCCGGCAGCAGGCGATGGCGGCCGTCGAGCGCATCGATGTAGTCGCACACCGCCGAGGAGTCGAAGATCGCGTCGCCCTCGTCGGTCACCAGTACGGGAATCTTCGACAGCGGATTGAATCGCAGCAGTTCGGGCGTGGATTCCCAGGGATTGATGCTGACGCTTTCGATGCGCGCGTCCAGCCCGGTCTCGATGGCGCAGATCGACGCCTTGCGGCCGAACGGCGAACTGGCATTGGTGTAGAGCTTCATGGCCCCTCCCGGGCGTTTCAGCGGAAGCTGTCCTTGCGCGCCCGCACTTCGGCGAAGACCCGAACGGGATCCGCGCCCGCCAGACCGACCGCCTTCGCCACCGCCGGATCGTCGGCGCGCAGGAAGGGATTGGTGCGCTTCTCCTCGCCCAGCGTCGAGGGCACGGTCGGGATGTCGCGCGCGCGCATGTCGTCGATCTCCGCCGCCCGCGCCTTCAGCGCCTGGTTGTCCGGATCGACCGTCACGGCGAAGCGGGCATTGCTCTGGGTGTATTCGTGGGCGCAATAGACTTCCGTCTCCGGCGGCAGCGCCCGCAGGGCCGACAGCGAGCGCCACATCTGCTCGGGCGTGCCCTCAAACAGCCGCCCGCAGCCCAGCGCGAACAGCGTGTCGCCGCAGAACAGGGCCGCGTGGTCCTTGAACCAGTAGGCGATGTGGCCGCGCGTGTGGCCGGGCACGAAGAACACCTTCGCCTCGGCCTCGCCGAAACGATAGGTGTCGCCGTCGCCGACCTTGACGTCGATGCCGGGGATGCGGGCCGCGTCCGGCGCCGGGCCGACCACGGTGCAGCCGAATTCCTGCTTCAGCGCCAGATTGCCGCCGACATGGTCGGGATGGTGGTGCGTATTGAGAATGTGGGTGAGCGTCCAGCCCTTGCGCTTCAGTGCGGCGCGCACCGGTTCGGGGTCGGCCGGGTCGACGATGGCGACCAGGCCGCTTTTGGGTTCGCGCACCAGCCACAGGTAATTGTCCTGCAGCGCCGGCACGCGCTCGATCTGCAAGCGTTCCGTCATGGCCGTTTCCTGCTGTCTTTCGGGCGAAAACCGTAGCATCGGCAAGTGGCGGCGTCACCCGCCGGCTGGTATTCTGCCGACATGTGGAATGACGTCGTCGATCTGCGCGATTTCTACGGCCAGTCGCTGGGCCAGGCGGCGCAGCGTCTGATCCGCCAGCGCCTGCGCGCGCTATGGCCGGATTTGCGTCGCCAGTCGCTGCTCGGCCTGGGATACGCCACGCCCTATCTGCGGCCCTTCATGGACGAGGCCGAGCGGGTCGTCGCCGTCATGCCGGCGCAGCAGGGCGTGATGCACTGGCCGCAGAACGAACCCAACGTGGTGATGCTGGCCGACGAGACGGCGTTGCCGCTGCCCGACCGCTCGATCGACCGGGTGCTGATGGTGCATGCGCTGGAATGCGGCGAGCAGGTGCGGCCGATGCTGCGCGAGGCCTGGCGCGTGCTGGCCGATGGCGGCCGGCTGATGGTCATCGCCCCCAACCGCACCGGGCTGTGGGCGCAGCTCGAACGTTCGCCCTTCGCCGTGGGGCATCCCTATTCGGCCGGCCAGCTCGGCCGGCTGCTGCGCGCCACCATGTTCACGCCAATGCAGGAGGAACGCGCGCTCTACGTGCCGCCGGTGCGCTCGCGCATGGTGCTGCGCGCGGCGCCGGCCATCGAAAGGCTGGGTCGGCGCGCATTGTCGCGCTTCGCCGGCGTGGTGATGGTCGAAGCGGCCAAGCAGCTCTATGCCGGCACCGGCCTGCGCGAGCCGGCGCGGGCGGCGGTGCGCACGCGGCTGCGGGTCATCGGCCAGCCCGCCGCGCGCGGGGCGACCGACGCCGGAGCGGCGACGGTCGAGAAGGAATAGCGCTATCGCCTTCCAGGCCTCTTGTTCCGCATCATTGATGAACAGGCACTCGACATGAAGGACGCCGGGTCGCGCGGGCCGTCGGCTTTTGGGGCCATTCGCGCCATCGACTACACCGTCATCTTCGTTCGCGACATGGCGGCGATGCGCGGCTTCTACGAAGACGTATTGGGCTTCGTGCTGGCGCGGGAGCTGTCGCCGGGCTGGATCGAGTATCGGCTGGGCGACAATACCCTGGCGCTGGC
>JBDZUM010000026.1:0-36860 GCA_040255215.1 Rhodospirillaceae bacterium | reverse complement strand
AGCTTCTTCGCCGTGCCGTCGATCAGCCGCGAGCCGATCTGCGCCAGCTTGCCGCCGACCTGCGCGTCGGCCGTGTAGCGCAGCAGTGTGCCGGTCCCGTCTTCCTCGAGATTGACGACAGCGCCGCCCTTGGCGAAGCCGGCGGCGCCGCCCTGGCCCTCGCCCGAGATGCGATAGGATTTGGGCGGGTCGAACTCGCTCAGCGTCACCTTGCCGGAAAAGCGGGCGCTGACCGGGCCGATCTTGGTGCGCACCGTCGCCTTGAATTCGTTATCGGCGGACGCCTCGAGCGATTCGCAGCCCGGAATGCACTCTTTCAGCACGGCGGGATCGTTGAGCGCCTCCCAAACACGTTGGCGCGCGGCGGGAATGCGATATTCGCCAGTCATTTCCATTGTCTTACTCCTCCCGCTTGAGATCGATTCGCAACTACTACCATTTGCCGGTGAACGATTCCGGCGGCTGTTCCGCCATCGGTAACGCCCAGGACAGCCTAATCGTCGCCAGCAAAGGCAGGGCAAGCAGCACGCACTGGGCAGCCCAGAACAGCGCCTGGCGGTTCAGCGTGCCTTCTACGGCGACAATCGCCATAGCACCCCCGACCAAAGCCAGCGCCAGCAGCAACTCGGGCCAGACCGGTCCGAGGCGCGAATAGCCCGGCATCATCGCCGCGGCCGGCTCGCCCCCGACCATACCCAGAATGCGCCCGAAGGAAAGCGCTTCGGCCAACCGCCGGCTCTGCGGCGAACCGGCCGGGCGAACGATGGCCGTGCCGATCTTCCACACCAGCAGCACGATGGCCGGCACGATGAAATTGGCGATCGGGAAATCGCGATAGCGCCCGTCGAGCGCCAGGGCCCAGACATGCCAGACGGCCAGCAGCACGAACAGGGCGTACAGCATCTGCAGACTGAGGATGCCGTGGCCCCACAGACGCCGGAATCCCAGTTCGCGCGCACTGACGACGCTGCCGCGGATGCGGCGGATGCGGTCGGCCACTGGCGCGCGCCCAGCCAGGGCGTTGGCGATCGCCCAGACGAAATACCCGGCGAAGACGGCGCCGAGGATCGTCCAGAACGCGGCGCCCAGTACGCGCTGGGGATAGAAGGCGTATCGATAGAGCATGCCGATCGCCTCACCCGGCGCCGATGCCAGCCGGGCGAAGGCCGTATCGAACAATTCGCCCGACACGGCCAACAGCGGAACGGCCCGACCGATATCGATCGCGGCCGCGTAAACTACGCCAGACACAGCGGCCTGGACGAAAATGGCGAAGATCAGCGTTCTGACGCCAGCGAGCTGCGACCGGCGCGCGCCAAGCAGCAGCACAAGCAGCGCGGCGATCGCGGTCGAGGCCACGAACTTGGCCAGCCAGTCCGGATCGGCGCTGACCCGCGCGTCCTCGCCGTATTTCGGGCTGCGATCCGAATAGTACATGCCCCAGCTCTTGCCGACCGTGCCCTCCAGAATGCTCTTCCAAGGCTGGTCGAAGGCTTCGATCAGGTTGTAGTCGAAGCCCTTCTCCTTCGCGAGGTCGAGAACCATGGCGACGAAGCGGGCATGCTCGACCAGTCCGGGCGCGGCGTCGTTGCGCATGCGCCCGTCGGTCGGCCAGCCGGTTTCGCCGATCAGGATCGGCTTGCCGGGAAAGCGCGCCCTGACGATGTCGTAAACGGCCGCGATGTGCTCGCGGGCGCGCTCGACGCCGACCGGGTGGTCTTCCCAGTAGGGCAGGATATGGACGGTGATGAAATCGACCTCGTCGGCCAGCGCCGGGTTGTCGATCCAGCGCTCCCAGACATCGGCATAGGACACCGGTTGCCTGACGGCGCTGCGCACGGCGCGGATGTAATTGATCAGCTCGCGCTGCGTCAGATCCTTGCGCAGCAGCACCTCGTTGCCGACGATGACCCGCTCGATCGCGTCGGGATAGCGATTGGCCGCGTCGATCAGCGCCGAGATCTCCTGCGCGTTGATGACGGTACGGGTGCCCAGCCAGGCGCTGTGCGTGACCTTGAGCTTGTAGCGCTCCGCCAGCAGCGGCACGACCTCCATGCCCTCGAGCGAGGTGTAGGTGCGCACGGCCCGAACCTTGCCGGACAGCAGCCGCATGTCGCTCTCGATCTCCGCCGGGCTGGGATAGGAGCGGATCAGGGGGCTCTGGCCGCGATGGAAGGGCGCAAAGGAGATGCTGCGCGGCATTTCGGCCGTCGCCATGTCGACGGCGACCGGACGATAGGCCGCCCACCACACGAGATAGTTGGCTGCCGCGGCCAGGGCGACCGCGGCGATCAGGAATAAGGCGCGCATTTCAGGCTTTTAGCAGACCTCGGGCGGTTGGCGTCAGAGCTTTGTTTGGGCATTATCCGGCCGGTTACCGGCCGCCCGCATCAGGCAAAGCAGCAGAACGTCCATGGGTTCCCTTTCCAGCGACCGGCGCATCCTGACAGGCCTTGGCCGGCTGGCCGGCAGCGGGTCGCCCCTGATCGGGCTGGCCGCCGGGGCGCTGGCCTGCCTGATCCTGCTGTCGGCCTGCCTGATCAATGGCTATCCGCTGCTGTTCCCCGATTCGGGCAACTACATGGCCCTGGCCATCGTTGCCGAGGAACTCCCCTATCGCACCCTCGTCTATGCCGCCCTGCTCACCGCTCTGGGCGCGGCCTGGACCTTGTGGCTGACGGTGATCTTCCAGTCTCTCGTCATCGTCTGGCTGCTCGACCAGACCATCGCGCTGCTGGTCCCCAGAGCGCGCCCCGGCTGGCTGGTCGGCGCGGCGCTGGCCCTGACTCTCCTGACCGGCCTGCCCTGGTATGTCGGCCAGATCATGCCCGACGTCTTCGCCGGCGCGCTGATTCTGGCCATGGCGCTACTGATCATCTATCCGCAGCGCTTGCCGGTGTGGCGACGGCTGGTTCTGGTGCTGCTGGTGGCGCTGGGAACGGCCATCCATTCTTCCCACCTGCCGGTGGCGGTGGCGCTGCTGGTGGCGGGCGGCATCGCCTTGCGAATGGCCGGCGAACCGCTGCGCCGCATGACGGCGCCAGTCCTTGCCGTGCTGCTCGGCGTCGTCGCCATTCCGGCCGTGCACTATGCCGAGACCGGCCGCGCCTATTTCAACAAGGGCGGCGATATCTTCTTTTTCGCGCGCCTGGTCGAGGACGGCATCGTCGGGCGTTATCTCAACGACTACTGCCCGCTGCCCGACACTGTGCTGTGCGCCTTCCGCGACCAGCTTCCCAGCACGCATAACGGCTATCTGTGGGACGACATCCAGGCGTTCGAGATGGCGGGAGGCTGGGAGCAATCGGGTCCCGAAGCGCGCCGCATCATCCTGGCCACCTTCCGCCACTATCCGCTGATGCATCTGACGACGGCGGTCAGGAGCTTTGCGCGTCAGGTCGTGCTGGTCCGCACCGGCGACTATCTGCGTTCGACCTTCCTGCACAACACCACGACGCTGGAGATCATGCTGCCCTGGGAGGCCGGCGCCTATCACGATGCCCTGCAGCAGCGAGGCGAACTGCAGTTCTTCGACGAACTGAACTGGGTGCAGGTGCCGCTGCAGCTTGCCGCCTTTTTCCTGCTGCCGGTCTTGGCGATCATGCTGTGGCGACGCGGCGAGCGGTCGCTGGCCCTGTTCTGCGGCCTGCTGACGGTCGGCATGCTGGCGAACGCCCTGGCTTGCGGAACGTTGTCCAATCCGCAGGACCGTTACCAGAACCGTGTGGTATGGATCGCGGTGCTGGCGGTTGGTCTGGTGACCGGTCCGCCTTTGCAGCAGGCCTGGCGTCGCCGCCGGGAACGATCCGTTCGAGGCCGATAATGTCGTCCACCGCCGATCCCGCCACTTTCGCGCCGCCGGCGATGCCGCAAGAGGCGGTTGCCGGACTGCGCATCGCCGTCGTGCTGCCCTGCTACAACGAGGAAATCGCCGTCGCCGACTGCGTGCGCGCCTTCCGGGCGGCGCTGCCGGAGGCTGCGATCTACGTCTACGACAACAACTCGAAGGATCGTACCGCCGAGCGGGCGCGCGAAGCCGGCGCCATCGTCCGCAGCGAGACGCTGCAGGGAAAAGGCAACGTGGTGCGCCGCATGTTCGCCGACGTCGACGCCGACATCTACGTCATGGCCGACGGCGACAACACCTACGACGCGACCAGCGCGCCGGCGATGATCGAGAAGCTGCGGCGCGAGAATCTCGACATGGTCGTGGGATCGAGACGCTCGACCTACGACAACGCGACCTACCGGCGCGGGCACCGCACCGGCAATTTCCTCATCACCTGGACGGTCGCCTTCCTGTTCGGCGACAGGTTCCGCGACATGCTGTCGGGCTATCGCGTGTTCTCGCGTCGCTTCGTCAAGACCTTCCCCGCCCTGTCGGCCGGCTTCGACATAGAGACCGAGCTTACCGTGCACACGCTTTCCATCGCCCTGCCGGCGGCCGAGATCGAGACGCCCTATGCGGCGCGGCCGGAAGGATCGGTCAGCAAGCTCAATACCTGGCGCGACGGCTTCCGCATTCTGCGCGCCATCGTCAATCTGTTCCGCGACGAGCGACCTCTAGCCTTTTTCAGCATTCTGGCGGGGCTGCTGTCGGCGGTCTCGGTGGTGATCGCCATTCCGGTCTTCATCACCTTTTTCGAAACCGGTCTGGTGCCGCGGCTGCCGACCGCGCTGTTGTCGGCCAGCCTGATGCTGCTGGCCTTCCTCAGCCTGGTCAGCGGCCTGGTTCTCGACACGGTCTCGCACGGTCGGCGCGAGAACAAGCGGCTGCACTACCTCGCCTATCGGCCGCCGCCGCAATGACGTCCCTGATCGCCGGCCTGTGGCGGGCCACGTTCGGCCGCAGCCAGTTCCTGCGCTTCGGACTGGTCGGGGTGGCGGGCTACGTGGTCGATGCCGGGGTGCTGACGGCGCTGGTCGAGCTGCTGGCCATCGATCCCTACAGTGCGCGCGTCGTATCCTTCATCTGCGCAGCTAGCACTACCTGGTGGCTCAACCGGCAATTCACCTTCGCGCCGCATCCGGAACGCCGAGCGGCCAGCCAGTGGACCCTCTTCCTGCTGGTCAGCCTGGGCGGCGCTGCGATCAATTACGGCGCCTACGTACTGACCCTGCAGTTCTGGCCGCTGGCGCTGGAATATCCCGCGATCGGCGCCGCCGTCGGCGCGCTGGCCGGCTATCTGTTCAATTTCCCGGTATCGAAGCATCTTGTGTTCCGCACCGGCCTGCCGGCACCATCGACGCAACGCACAGGAGAACGAACGGATCGGTAATGGATTTCTCCCGCCTGCGCCTGCATCGCCGCAAGAACAACCAGTATCTCTTGGCGCCGCCGGGACATACGGCCGACGCGCCGCATCGGGTGGCGCCGGTATTCGACCGGCCGGTCAACGAGCTGGCCGGCGATTTCCGCCGCCATGCGCTGGCGCAGCCGCGCGTGAAGCTGCTCGAGGTCAGCCCGGACGGGCAGCGATTGGAGCTGGTCCAGCGCTCGCGCATGTTCCGCTTTCCCGACCGTATTTCGGTCGAGTTCATCGCGATCGACGAGATGCGTTCGACCTTGGCGATCTACAGCCGCTCGCGCTACGGCAGCAACGATTTCGGGGTCAATCGCAAGCGCATCGACGCCTGGCTCGCCGGCATCGGCGCGCCGGCGGAATCCTAGCCGGCTTGCAGCCCGGCCATGGCCTGCCGCACCACCTGATGGCCGCGGAACAGGATCATTTCCTTCCAGTCGTCGCGGTCGGGATAAAAGTGGTCGCGCAACGTCGCCTTGATGCGCTTGCCTTCGCCCGACAGCGGATCGCCGTATTTGTGCAGCCAGTGGTCGGCGCGCAGCGCCTGGTGACCTGGCTCGCGCGGATAGGTGCCGAACTCCAGCGTCACCACCGTGGTGTCGATGCCGGCCAGCGCCCGGTTGTAGCCGTAATGGGTGAGTCCGTCGCGCGCCTGCGAGGCCGACATGCCGCGCTTGGTCTCCATCAGCGACGGTCCGTACCAGGCGCGGCTGCGCTCCGATCCCGGCGTGCCCGGATCGTAATGGCCGATCAGTTCGCCATAGCCGTAGGGGCCGAGGCCGGTGTGGAAATCGACGACGGCGACGGCCTTGCGATTGCGCAGGAAGCGGTCCATCAGCGCATGCGCGGTGCGGTTCGACCAGGTGGGCGCGTTACCGCCGAAGAACAGCCCGTCGGGATGGCTGTACTGGCCTGCCGACACCGCCCGATAGAAGGCGACGTCGCCATGCTGGCGGCGATAGTCCTGCAGCTTGGCTTCGGCCGCGCGCAACGACGCCTCGTCGAGCGAGCGCGGAATGACGTAGTCGGCCAGGTCGCGATAGCCGGGATTGTCGGGATAGGGCTTGTCGTGATCGACGTAGTTGCGGTTGAGGTCGACGTTGTCCTCGGTCACGCGACGAATCCAGCAGAACCCGTACGGGTTGATGGCATGTACGACCAGCATGCCGATGCCCTCGGGCAGGCGCCGCGGCCCCTCGCCGCGCAGCCAGTCGATCTGCCAGCCCGAGCCGCAAAAGCCTTCGACGCCATGCGTGCCCGAGATCGCGACCACGGCCTTGTCGGCCGCCGGATCGCCGAACCAGGCGACGTCGGTCGCCAGCGTCTCTCCCGCCGGCCCCTTGACCGGATTGATGAAGGATTCCGGCGTGGCGCCGGCGCGCTCCGCCGCGGCGAGGAACTTCTCCCGCGCCTCGGCGTAGGATTGCGAAAACGTGCCGTATGCCTGACTCATGTCCGCAAGGTTAGCCCGCCATCGGCGACAAGGCCATGGCCGGTAATGAAATCGGCATGGTCGGAGGCCAGAAGCAGCGCAGCGCGGGCGATATCGACCGGATCGCCCAGGCGCCGCAAGGCCGCCTTCTTCGCCCACACCTTGCGAATGTCCTCGCTCTGGAAGCTGGCCCGGGTCATGCCGGTCTGGATCGCGCCCGGCAGCACGTAGTTGGCGGTGATGCGATACTTGCCCAGTTCCAGCGCCAGCGTCTTGGTCAGGCCGGCGACGCCATGCTTGGACGCGGTATAGGCGGAGAGGCCGTAATCGGTATCGAACGCCATCACCGACGCGGTGTTGACGATGCGCGCTCGCCCCTTTTCCTCCGCCCGCTGGCGCAGCACCGGAATCGCCTCGCGGCAGATGCGGAACATGGCGCGCACATTGACGGCGAAGGTGCGGTCCCATTCGTCGTCCGTCATATGCTCGGCCAGGGCGTTGGTCGACACGCCGGCATTGTTGAACAGCACATCGATGCCGCCCAGCTGCGCGCCCGCCGCCGCCACGATGACAGCCGGTGCGTCGTCGGTCGTGATGTCCTGCTCGAGAACGCGGATCGCGTTGCTGCCGGCATGCGTCTGGGCAAGGCCGGTGCCGGGCCGGTCGACCGCCAGCACCGTTGCGCCCTGCTCGGCGAACAGCGCCGCACTGGCGGCGCCGATGCCCGAAGCCGCGCCGGTGACGACGCAGGCCTTGCCCTGCAGCAGCATCAGCTGCGGCCGGAGAGCAGGATGATCTTGCCGGTCGCCTTGCGCGACAGCAGCGCGTTCATGGCGTCGGCCGCCTTCTCCAGCGGGAAGGTCATCGAGACGTGCGGCTTGAGCTTGCCCTGCTCGTACCAGGTCAGCATCTCCTTGAAGTTCTGCGCCGAGTCCTTCGGATCGCGCGCCCGCCAGGCGCCATAGAACACGCCGCGCACGTCGCAGCTCTTGAGCAGCGCCAGGTTGGCTGGCAGCGAGGGAATGCGTCCCGAGGCGAAGCCGATCACCAGCAGGCGGCCCAGCCAGTTGATGCAGCGAATGGCCTCGTCGAAGGCGTCGCCGCCGACCGCGTCGTAGATCACGTCGGCGCCCTTGCCGTCCGTCATCTCCTTGACGCGATCGCGGATCTTTTCATTCGAATAGTTGATCAGCCCCTCGGCGCCGTACTTCTTCGTCAGTTCCAGCTTCTCGTCGCTGCCGGCGGCCGCCAGCACCTTGGCGCCCATCAGCTTGCCGAGTTCGACGGCGGCGAGGCCGACGCCGCCCGCCGCGCCGAGCACCAGCAGGGTCTCGCCGGGCTTGAGCTCGCCGCGCTGCTTCAGCGCGTAATACGACGTACCGTAGGTCATGGTGAAGGCGGCGCCGTCGATATAGCTCATGTTGTCCGGCATCTTCAGCAGGCTGCCGACATCGACCACCACCTCGTCGGCATAGCCGCCATGGCCCGTCATGCCGATGACGCGATCGCCCTTCTTGAAGCCGGTGACGCCTTCGCCGACCTCGGTGACGTCGCCCGCCACCTCATGGCCCGGCGCAAAGGGCATCTCGGGCTTGAACTGGTATTTGCCCTGGATGATCAGCGTATCGGGGAAATTGACGCCGCTGGCATGGATCGCCACCCGCACCTGCCCCTTCCCGACCGGCTTCGAGGGCACTTCCGTCAGCTTGAGGCTTTCCGGCGGGCCATAGGTGGTGCACAGCATGGCTTTCATCGTCGACGTCTCCCGATATTTCCTGGCGATTGGATGGCGAAGCTTAGTCACTGCCCGGAGGCATGTGAAGCGCCGTTTACCCGCGCCGGACCGCGATGCGGTCGGCGGGACGGATCGGCGGGACGGTTGGGCCGGCGCGCCGCTTCGTGCCATAAATTAGCCGCGCTCGCCGCCCATGCCAGAGCCCGTCGGAGAAACAGCCAGGCCACATGCGTCGTCCCTCCCGCAACATCGAGATATTCTCGCTCTCGGCGCTCGACCTGTTCGCCTGCGCGCTGGGCGCGTTCATCGTCATCTCGATCCTGCTGTTCCCGTTCTACCAGAAGACCCTGCCGCTCATTCAGCAGGTCAAGGCGCTGTCCAGCGACCTCAGCGCCGCCCAGGCGCAGGCCCAGGCGCAAGCGCAGGAACTGGAGGCGCTGAAGGGCAAGCTGGCGGACGCCGAGGCCGCCGCCGCCGATACCGCGAAGCTCAGGGCACAGATCCAGGCCTTGCAGCGCCAGCTCGCGGCCCAGGCGGCGACCCCGACGCCGCGACCCTCGCCCACGCCCAGCCGCTTCGTCATTCTCGGCATCGATCCCAAGGTGAAATCCTACGTCGTGCTGGTCGACATGTCGGGCAGCATCGCGCAGGTCCGCTGGCAGCAGCGCGTCCTCAATACCTTCGCCAGCATCATCAAGGATATGGACGCCAGCTATTCGATCCAGGTGATCGGCTTCCAGGGCGAAGGCGGCCGCATCCGCCTGCCGCAATGGCAGGCGGGCAATCAGCTGGCGCCGCTCAATCCGCAAAACAAGGCGTCGGCCACCTCTTTCGTGCAGCAACTCATGGGCCAGGTCGATGGCGGCACGCCGACATTGCAGGCGCTGAGGGCCGCCCTGTCCTACAGCGCCGAAGCCATCATCCTCATCAGCGACGGCGCGCCCTCACCGGACGGGTCGGCGCCGTTCGTGGTGCAGGAAATCACCGCGCGCAATGGCGGGCGCATGATCATCCATTGCGTCGCGGTCGGGAACTTCACCACCGACACGCGCTTCATCGAATTCCTGACGCAGCTCGCCCAGCGCAATGGTGGCCAGGTCGCCGCGTCGGCCGGCATCCGACCATGACCGAAATGCTGCCGCCGGAAATCGACGGCAATAGCAGCCAGCGCGCCAGCGCTATCATCTCCGCGCTGGTCGAACGCGGCGAGACGGCGCCGTTGCGCATCCGCGATCTGCTCGATGCGCTGCACGAGCGCGCCTTCGGCATGGCGATGCTGGTGTTCGTGCTGCCCAACTGCCCGCCGATGCCGGGCATTCCGTACGTCTCGACCCTGACCGGCGCGCCGATCTGCCTGTTCGCGCTGCAGATGCTGTTCGGCATGGAACGGCCATGGCTGCCGATCGGCATTGCCCGCCGGCAGATCCCCCAGCATCGCGTGCGCGGCGTCTGGCGGCGGCTGCTGCCGCCCTTCCAGCGCGTCGAGCGCATCGTTCGTCCGCGCCACCTTGCCCTTACCAGCCAGACTGCCGAACGGCTGCTGGCCGGGCTGATCTTCGTGCTGGCGGCGATCCTCGCCCTGCCCATCCCTGCCGGCAATCTGCTGCCCGCCTGGGCGATCATGCTGCTGTCGCTGGGGCTGATGGAGCGCGACGGATTGCTGGTGATGATCGGTCTCGCTGCCAGTACGGTGGCGCTGGCCTGGGTCGGCGCGCTGCTGGTTGCCGGCGAGCAATTGCTGCTGTGGCTGCGGGCTGCTTTCAGCGGCGGCTGAAGGCCTTCCGCTTGACCGGCTTTGCCGTCTCCGGCAAGGTTCCTGTCTGGCAGGCGCCTTTCCGCACCTGCCGAATGGTGCCGTCAAAACACTGAAATAATTGGGAAAACCGGCGCCGCAGGCAGTGAGGGGCTTGTGAGTCGACGTGTTGTATTCGCCGGCCTGACGCTGGCGGTGTTGGCTGGGCTCGCCTATTGGCAGTTTCCCAACGAGATTTCCGCGCTCTGGACCAAGAAGGCCGAACCGGCGAAAGAACAGAGCGCCAGACGATCCGCCATCCCGGTTACGGCGATGACCGCCGAGATCGGCACCGCGTCCATCGAGGAGCGCTCGATCGGCACGGTGCAGCCCTTCGCCACCGTGCAGATCAAGTCGCGCGTCGACGGCGTCATCGCCAAGGTGCATTTCCGCGAAGGCGACATGGTGAAGGCCGGCGATCCGCTGTTCACCATCGACCCGCGCTCGTTCGAAGCGCAGCTGCGCCAGGCCGAAGCCAATCTGGCGCGCGACGAGGCGCAACTCGCCAACGCCAAGGTCGAGACCAAGCGCCTCGAGGCGACGACGCCGTCGGGCATCACCCCGCGCAAGGCGCTGGACCAGGCGCGGGCCACGGAAGCGTCCCTCGAAGCAACGGTCAAGGCTTCGCAGGCCGCCGTCGACGTGGCGCGGGTGCAGCTCAGCTACACCAGCATCCAGGCGCCGCTCAGCGGCCGCACCGGCGAGTTGCGTGCCGACGAAGGCAATCTGGTCAAGGCCTCCGATGCTGCGGCCCTGGTGACGATCAACCAGCTACGGCCGATCAACGTCGCCTTCTCGATGCCCGAGCGACTGCTGCCCGAGATCCGCGCCCGCCAGCACAAAGCGCCCCTGCGCATCAGCCTGATCGACAATCGCGGCGTGCGCCATCCCGAGCAGGGCCAGCTCACCTTCATCGACAACGCGATCGACCAGGCGACCGGCACCATCCAGCTCAAGGGCACCTTCGCCAACGACCGCGACTTCCTGTGGCCGGGGCAGTTCGTGCAGGTGCTGTTGCGCCTCTACGTGCGTGACGACGCCATCATCCTGCCCTCTCAGGCCGTCCAGACCGGCCAGCAGGGCCGCTTCGTCTATGTCGTCCGTCCGGACTCCACCGCCGAGCTGCGGCCGGTCAAGCTCGGGCAGCAGGTCGAGACAGGCGTCATCGTCGAGAGCGGACTGAAGCCGGGCGAGATGGTCGTGACGGACGGCCACGTCCGCGTCGTGCCCGATGCCCGATTGCAGGTCAGGACCGAAGGCCCGCCGCGGCAACCGCCGCCGCCGGCGCCAACGACTCGCAGCGAGGGCAAGACATGAACTTCGCGCAGTATTTCATCGCCCGGCCGGTTTCGACGGTCCTGCTGACCCTGTCGCTGCTGGCAGTGGGCATCGTCGGCTACGCTGCCCTGCCGGTGAACGCCCTGCCCAAGATGGAATTCCCCACCATCAGCGTGCGCGCCAACCTGCCCGGCGCCAGCCCGGAAACCATGGCCGCCGCCGTGGCGACGCCGCTGGAGAAACAGTTCGCCACCATCGCCGGCGTCAAGAACATCTCCTCGCAGAGCGGGCTCGGCGTCACCTCGATCACCATCACCTTCGAACTCGACCGCAGCATCGACGCCGCAGCCCAGGACGTGCAATCGGCGATTTCCGCCGCGCAACGGCTGCTGCCGCGCGACATGCCGAGCCCACCGACCTTCCGCAAGGTCAACCCGGCGGAACGGCCGATCTTCTACGTGTCGCTGATCTCCGGCACCATGCCGTTGTCGGCGGTGCACGAATACGCCGAGAACGTCATGCTGCCGCGTCTGGCCACGATCGGCGGCGTGGCGCAGGTCAGCATCTACGGCTCGCAGAAATACGCCGTGCGCGTGCGCATCGATCCGCAGGCGCTGGCCTCGCGCGGCATCGGCATCGACGAAGTCGCCTCGGCGGTCGATCTGGCCAACTCCAACCAGCCGACCGGCTCGATCTCCGGCGAGGACCGCATCATCCAGTTGCGCACCACCGGCCAGCTCGGCGACGCCACCGCCTATCGTGACATGATCGTCGCCTGGCGCGGCGGCCGTCCGGTAAAGCTGAGCGACATCGGCACGGTCGAGGACAGCGTCGAAGACGACAAGGCCGCCGCCTGGACCGGTCCCGACCGTTCGATCACCCTGGCGATCCAGAGCCAGCCCGGCGGCAACATCGTCGAGATCATCGACCGCATCCGCGCCGAGCTGCCGGCCATCGAGGGCCAGTTGCCGGCCGGCATCAGCATGAACGTGCTGAACGATCGTTCCGAATCGATCCGCGCCTCGGTCGCCACCGTCCAGTTCAAGCTGATGCTGGTCACCTGCCTGGTCGTGATGGTGATCTTCCTGTTCCTGCGCAATCTGGTGGCGACGGCAATCCCGTCCATCGTGCTGCCGCTGTCGATCGTCGGCACCTTCGCCGGCATGTACCTGTTCGGCTTCAGCCTCGACAACATCTCGCTGCTGGCGCTGACCCTGGCCGTCGGCTTCGTGGTCGACGACGCCATCGTCGTGCTCGAGAACATCCATCGCCATATCGAGATGGGCAAATCGCGCATGCAGGCCGCCCTCGACGGCACGCGCGAGATCGGTTTCACCGTCATCTCGATGACCGTGTCGCTGGTCGCCGTGTTCATTCCCGTGCTGTTCATGCCCGGGGTAGTCGGCCGGCTGTTCTACGAATTCGCCGTCACCATCTCCATCGCCATCATCGTCTCGGGCGTCCTGTCGCTGACCCTGACGCCGATGATGGCAAGCCGCCTGCTACGGGAGCATGGCAAGGAGAAGAGCGAGAAGAAGCCGGGGCGGCTCTATCGCGCCTCCGAGCGTGGCTTCGACGGACTGCTCGCCGTCTACCGTCGCGGCCTCGACTGGGCGCTGGCGCATCAGCGCACCATGCTGGCGCTGACGTTCGGCACCGTCGTCGCCTCAGGCCTGTTGCTGAGCGCCGTTCCCAAGGGCTTCCTGCCGCCGGAAGACACCGGCCTGCTGTTCGGCCGCGTGGACGGCGCCGACGACATCTCCTTCGATTCGCTGATAGAGCGCCAGGCGCGGGTCGCGGCCATCATCGCCCAGGATCCCGACGTCGAACTCGTCACCCGCTTCGCCGGCGTCGCCGGATCGACTCTCAATGCCAATTCGGCCCGCGTGCTCGTCCGGCTCAAGCCCAGCACCGAACGCGACCGCTCGGCGCAGGACATCATAAATGCGCTGCGCCCCAAAATGGCCAGCGTGATCGGCGTGAATTCCTACCTGCAGGCGGTCAGCAATTTCCCCAATTTCGGCGGCCGCTCCGGCCGCGCGCAGTACCAGTACATGCTGCGCGGCACCGATCTCGACGAGCTCTATCGCTGGTCGGATACGATGGAGCGGGAGATGCGCCGGATGGGCATCCTGGTCGACGTCAGCCGCGAGGCGCAGTTGCGCTCGCCGCAGGCGATTCTCGAGATCGAACGCGACCGCGCCGCGACCCTCGGCATCACCGCCGCCCAGATCGAAAGCGCGCTCTACAGCGCCTTCGGCAACCGGCAGATCTCCACCATCTTCGGCCAGTCGAACCAGTACCTCGTCATCCTGGAGGTGCTGCCGCAGTACCAGCGCGATCTCAGCGCGCTTTCGATGCTCTACGTGCGCTCCTCGAGCGGGCCGCTGATCCCTCTCGATACGCTGGTGCAGGTGCGCCAGCAGGTCGGCCCGCTGCTGGTCGAGCGCAGCGCCCAGCTGCCGTCGGTGACCATCTCGTTCAATCTGTCGCCCGGCGTCTCGCTGGGCGCCGCCGTCGAGGCGATCGGCGCGCTCGAGGCGGAGGTCGGCCTGCCCTCGTCCGTGCTGACCAGCTACGACGGCACCGCGCAGGTGTTCCAGGAATCGGTCACCGGGCTCGGCTGGCTGCTGCTGGCGGCGCTGGCGGTGATCTACGTCGTGCTGGGCATGCTCTACGAGAGCTACATCCACCCGCTGACGATTCTATCCGGCATTCCCTCGGCCGGCGTCGGCGCGCTGCTGACCCTGATGATCGTGCCGAACCAGGAGCTCAACGTCATCTCCTTCATCGGCATCATCATGCTGATCGGCATCGTCAAGAAGAACGCCATCATGATGATCGACTTCGCCCTCGACGCGCAGCGCAACGAAGGCCTCAGCCCGCGCGAGGCGATCCGCGACGCCTGCCTCAAGCGCTTCCGTCCGATCATGATGACCACGATGGCCGCCATCATGGCGACGCTGCCGATCGCGATCGCCATCGGCGCCGGTTCCGAGCTGCGCCAGCCGCTCGGTCTCGCCGTCGTCGGCGGCCTGATCGTGTCGCAGGCGCTGACGCTGTTCATCACGCCGGTGGTCTATCTCTACTTCGAGCGCCTGCAGGCCTGGATCGACCGGCCGGGCCGACGCAAGGCGGAGCGGCCGGCGACGGCCACGCCGCCGGTCGTCAGGCCGGCCGAATAGGCGATCGCTCGTCTAGTAGGAACGCGGCAGGCCGAGCACGTGCTCGGCCACGAAGCTCAGGATCAGATTGGTCGAGATCGGCGCCACGGTGTAGAGCCGGGTCTCGCGGAACTTGCGCTCGATGTCGTATTCCTCGGCGAAACCGAAGCCGCCATGCGTCTGCACGCACATGTCGGCCGCCGCCCACGCCGCTTCCGAGCCCAGCATCTTTGCCATGTTGGCCTGCGGTCCGCAGGGCAGCCCGGCCTCGAACAGCCGGGCGGCCTCGCGCACCATCAGATTGGCCGCTTCGGTCTGGGCATAGGCGCGGGCGATGGGAAACTGGATGCCCTGGTTCTGCCCGATCGGGCGGCCGAACACCTTGCGCTCGTTGGCGTAGTTGGTCGCCTTCTCGATGAACCAGCGCGAATCGCCGATGCATTCGGAGGCGATCAGGATGCGCTCGGCGTTCATGCCGTCGAGAATATAGCGGAACCCCTTACCTTCCTCGCCGATCAGGCTGTCGGCCGGGATCTTCATGTTGTCGAAGAACACCTCGGTCGTGGCGTGGTTCATCATCGTCCGAATGGGCCGGATGGTGAGCCCGTTGCCGAGGGCGGCGCGCATGTCGATCAGGAACACGCTTAAGCCCTCGGTGCGCCTCGCCACCTTGTCGACCGGCGTCGTGCGCGCCAGCAGCAGCATCAGGTCGGAATGCTCGGCGCGCGAGGTCCAGATCTTCTGGCCGTTGACGACGTAGTGGTCGCCCTGCCGCGTCGCGGTGGTGCGCAGGCTGAGCGTGTCGGTGCCGCTGGTCGGCTCCGTGACGCCGAAGGCCTGCAGACGCAGTTCGCCACTGGCAATCTTGGGCAGGTACTGCGCCTTCTGGGCCGCACTGCCGTTCCGCAGCACCGTCCCCATGATGTACATCTGCGCATGGCAGGCGCCGCCATTGCAGCCGGCGCGCTGGATTTCCTCCAGCACCGCACCGGCGGCCGACAGGCCAAGGCCGCTGCCGCCGTACTCCTCGGGAATCAGGACCGCGAGCCATCCGGCGTCGGTCAGCGCCTTCACGAACTCGGTCGGATAGGCGCGGTCGCGATCGAGCTGACGCCAATAGGCGCCGTCGAAACGCAGGCAAAGCTGGCGGACCGCGTCGCGGATCTGCTGGTGATTGTCGTCTTGCGTGGTGCTCATGGTGGCCAAGGTAAACGCATGTTTACCCCGGCGCAATGCCGGCACGGCGGCGCCCTCCGTCGCAACGCAATGCGCGACGGCGGCATCGATCGACCAAACGTTTACGTGGTGGCAGCCTTCAGGCTGCGGCCTGCAACTCCGCGCTGACTTTATCGATTGCGGTGGCCAGACCATCCCAGCAGTGCTCGCGGCACATGCGCCGGGCTCCCTCTACACCCAGGAGCTCGATCAGCTCCCTGGCGAGGGCATCGCCGTTGCGTCCATTGCGCTCCTCGCGGGAGGCCGACGCCGGCGGATTGAAGGTAGACATTCGTGTGTTCCTGAAACTCCTCTTGGCCGGCTGCTCACCGGCGCGGTGTATATGGCGAAGTCCTTGGACAAAACCAAGGCAAATTTCACCAAGTGTTCAGTGTAGTATGGATTTCGATATAAAACAATACCTTAGGGCGGTATTTTAATCTTCTTTCTTATTTTTCAGTGGCTTCGTAGACACCGTCCCAGGCTTCGGGCGGCTGGGAAGCCAGGCGTTGCAGCCGCGCGCGCATGACATCGTAGTAGTGCTGCTGCCAGCCGAAGGCGGTCGCGACCTGCTCCGCCTCGTCCAGCAAGGCGGCCGCCTCGCCGAACTCGCCGGCCCGGTAGGCGGCGAGGAAGCGGGCCTGGGCGTCGGCCAGGGCGGCAAATCCCGAATCCTGCCGCCGTTCGCTGTCGCCCATCAGGGCGAAGATCCGCGCCGGTTCGCGCTTGCCCTTGACGCGCAGCAGATCGAGTTCGACCACGGCGAAATCCGGCGCCCGCTTCTGCGTTTCCTCGCTGATCAGCGCGTCGACGCCATAGGCCTTGGTCTGGCTTTCCAGGCGCGAGGACAGGTTTACCGAATCGCCGATCACCGAATAGGCCATGCGCCGGTCGGAGCCGAAATTGCCGACCGCGGCCGGACCGGTATTGAGACCGATGCCGATCTCGATCGCCGGGCTGTCCTCGCCCCGCTCCATGCGCCACAGGCTGTTCAGCATGCCGAGCCGTTCGCGCATCTCCAGCGCGGCGCGGCAGGCATTGGCGGCATGGTCGGAATCGTCCAGCGGCGCGTTCCAGAACGCCATGATGGCGTCGCCCATGTACTTGTCGATCGTGCCTCGCTTGCTCTGGATGATGTCGGTCATCGGCGTCAGGAAGCCGTTGAGGAAGCGGGTCAGTTCGGCCGGCTTGAGCGATTCGGAGATGGTGGTAAAGCGGCGGATGTCGGTGAACATCACCGTTACCTCGCGCTCCTCGCCGCCCAGCCGCAACCGGGCGGGATCGGCCGCCACCTCGCGCACCAGTTCGGGCGCCAGATAGAGCGAGAAGGCGTCACGCACCTGCCGGCGCTCGGCCTCCGACCGGATATAGGAGAACATGGTGCCGGAGATGAACAGGACCAGCAGCACGCCCGAGGGATAGACGGCATCGACCAGCCAGCCGAACTGCACGAAGGCCAGCCACGACAGCGCCAGCGCGCCGCCGATCAGCAGCACGGCCGCTGCCCCCGACCAGGCCGCACCCAGCCGCGGCAGCAGGAACACCATCAGCAGGCCGATCACCAGCAGATAGACGAACTCGGCGCCGGAAATCAGGTCGGGACGCTGCAGATAGACGCCGCTGATGATCTGCTCGGCCAGCTGCGCATGGACCACGACGCCGGGCGCCACCGGATCGAGCGGCGTCACCCGCAGATCCTTCAGGCCGGGCGCGGAAGAGCCGACGAACAGGATCATGCCCTCGACCCTTTTCTCGTCGAAGCCCTCCGACATGACCTCGGCTACGGAAATGAAGCGCTCCTCGCGCGGGCCGGTATCGTAGAGCAGCAGCTGCCCCATCCCGTCGGTTACCGGCTCGAACTGGCCGATCTTGACGCTGACGATGCCGGTCTGCTCGCCGTAGCCGGTCTCCTGGCTGGCGTTGGACGACTTGATGACGTAGGTGCTGGCGCCCTGCGCCACCCGGATCGCCTCGGCCACCAGCGACGGGTAGAGCTTGTCGCCGATGCGGAAAAACAGCGGCACGCCGCGGATCGTGTTGTCGCTGCCGAATTCGGTGGTGATCGAGCCGATGCCGGCCGTCGCCTTCTCCAGTATCTCCAGATTGGTGATGGCGCCCGGCCAGGGCCGCAGGAACAGCCTGGGATCGTCGCCGGCGAAAGCCATGCCGGCCTTGCGCACCGGCTCGCGGCCGCTGGCCACGTCGGTCGGCGAATAGCCCAGCACCACGTTGGCCTGCGCCAGCACCTCGGCCAGCACCGCGTCGTTGTCCGGCAGGCCGGCCAGACGCGCCCGCAATTCCGGATCCGCGGCGACGGTCGGGATCTCGCGCGCCACGGCGCCCGGCGAGGTGCGGTCGGGCTCGGCCAGCACGCCGTCGAACACGATGGCGGCGGCACCGGCGTTGGTCAGGCGGACGAAGATCTCGGCCATCGTCGTGCGCGGCCAGGGAAACTGGCCCAGCTTGCGCAGCGATTCGTCGTCGATGTCGATCACGCGTACGGGGATCTGGGGATCGTAGGCCCGCGGCTTGAGCCGCTGCATGCTGTCGAAGGTGAAGCTGGTCAGCTGGCGGATGAAAGGCGGGTTGGCGGCATTGACCACCAGCGCCGCCGCCAGGATCAGCAGCGGCACCAGGGTCGGCAGCCGGCGCAATAGCCAGCTCAGCCGCCGGCCGATCCGACCGGTTTTGCCCTCTTCCGCCTCGTCCGCCATACCCTTCCCCCGGCCTGCCGCCATCGGGCCCGCACTCGCCGGCCAGTGTAGCCGCGGCGACCGCCAGGCTCCATCGCCACGACTGCCGGATCGCTGCTTTGCGACGCTATGGCCTGTCCACGCGCGATCACGTAAGACAGAGCCGGATGACGCCGCCCCTCGCTCCCGCAGCCGCCCTGCCGCCCGCCGCCCAGGCCATTGGCTGGATGATGCTGGCCGTGTTCCTGTTCGCCGTCATGGACGCCATGATCAAGTGGCAGGGCGCCGTCTATCCGGTGCTGCAGATCGTTTTCTTTCGCGCCGCATTCGGTCTGCTGATCTCGATCGGGCCGGTGCTGCGCGACGGCCGGCGATTGCTGGCGACGCGCCATCCCTGGCTGCATTTCGCCCGCGCCCTGCTGGGTTTCATCGCGCTGTTCTGCTTCTTCGAGGCGTTCGTGCGCATGCCCTTCGCCGACGTCTACGCCATCTCCTTCGCCTCGCCGCTGTTCATCACCGCCCTGTCCGTGCCGCTGCTGGGCGAGCATGTCGGCTGGCGGCGCTGGTGCGCCGTCGGCGTCGGCCTGGCCGGCGTGCTGCTGATGATCCGCCCGGGCGCCGGCGTGTTCCAGACCGCTGCACTGCTGGCGCTGGGCGGCACGCTGGCCTACGCGCTGGCGATGATCCTGGTGCGCCGCCTGGCCCGGACCGACAGCAACATCGCCATCGTGTTCTATTTCGGCATCATGGCCTCCGCCCTCAGCGCCCTGACCCTGCCCTTCGTCTGGGTGACGCCGGCCTGGCTCGACCTGCTGTGGCTGGCGCTGATCGGCATCATCGGCGGCGCCGCCCAGCTGATCCTGACCCAGGCTTTCCGGCTCGCGCCGGTGTCGCTGCTGACGCCCTTCGAATACGTCGCCATGCTGTGGGCGGTGCTGTTCGGCTGGCTGTTCTGGGCCGAGTTGCCGGATCCGTACTTCTACGCCGGCGCGCCGCTGGTCATCGCCGCCGGCCTCTACATCCTGCACCGCGAAACCCGACGCCGCACCGGCTGAGAGCATGGCCGGAACGGAAACGGGGGCCCCTTGCGGCCCCCGTTCGATACGTCTGTCGGCCCGCCGATCAGTTGTTGGGCGGCGGCGCCTTGCGGCAGGACGTGGCCTTCCACATGTTGGCCAGCACGCACATGGCGTACTCGGTCGGCGCGCCGGTGCCGATGGCGCCCTGCACCGTCGGATCGCCCGACAGGCCGAACGCCGTCCTGAACAGATCGACGAAGTACGGGTCGAACAGATTGCCGTTCTGGTCGAATCCGGCGCCATTGGCCAGCGCGTCGCCCGGCGTCTCGACGTCGCCGCCGCGGCCGAAATTGTCCAGCAGGCTGCCGAAATCGTAGTACGGCACGATGGGCGCCGGGGCCATGGCGACCACGTCGATGCGCACCCAGTCGCTGACCGCATCGCCCGTGCCGCCGGAACTCGGCGTCTCGAAATGCGTCGGCGTGGTGAACGGCGTCTGGCCCGCGAAGTCGTTCATGCGGGCATCGAAGATGAAGCCGCCGACGCCCGGGCCCGGACGCAGGTTGTTGATGCCGCCGCCGGTGACGCCCGGCGTGACCGCGCCCACCCCGTTGCCGGAGATGGTGTTCGAGCGGAACAGGATGTCGATCGTCGGCACCACGTCGCCCGGCTCGCCCATGCCGATGCCGTTGCCGGACACGCCGTTGTCGACCTGCACGCCCCACACCACGTTATTGGCGAAGGTGTTGCCGGTCACCGTGCCCATCACGTTGTCGCGGATGAACAGGCCGGTGCCCGAGTCGTTCAGCACGTTGTCCGTCAGCGTGATCAGCGCCAGCGGCGAAGTGTCGTTGCCGATATCGACGCCGATGCCGAGCGAACCCGCCGTCACGTTCATGATGGTGTTGGCCGTCACGACCGCCGAGGCGAAGTCCTCGAGGAAGATGCCGGTATCGGTGGCGTCGCCGTCGCCGTTGTTGGTCAGCGAGTTCGACGACACCGTCACGTCACCGGTCGTGTCGGTGATGGTGATGACGGTCTGCGCGACGCCGCTGGCGGAATTGCCATTGGCGTTGACGTCGCCCATCGTGTCGTCGATCTCGATGCCGTTGTCGGCGACGTTGCTGACGTCGTTGTTGCTGGCATCGACGTCGACGCTGGTCCGCACGATGCGGATGGCGTCGCCGCCCATATAGGCCGGGTCGTCGATATCGGCCGCCGTGCCGTTGCCGCCGCTGACGTCGTTGCCGTTGGCGGTGACGCTGCCGGTGGTGTCGGAGATGACGATGCCGTCGCCCGAACCCGCCGTCAGGTTGCCGAAATCGGCCACGACGTTGTTGTTGGCCGTCACGCTGTTGGGCATGTCCTCGATCTGCATGCCGTCGTCGCCGACGTTGGTGATCGAGTTGCCGTTGGCGATCAGGAAGCCGGTGCTGGTCTCGACCCGGATGCCGTCGCCCGAGGTCAGGCCGCTGCCGTCCGGATCGGCCGTGCCGTCGCCGAACACGCGGCTGATCACGTTGCTGCTGATCGTGATGTTGCCGGCATGCTCGGTGACGTCGATGCCGTCGCCGGTCGACGAGACGTTGCTGACCGAGTCGATGCGGTTGCCGGTAACCACCAGGTCGCCACCATTGAACTTGGTCTGGATGCCGTCGTCGGCCGCGTTGCCCACGGTGTTGTTGGCGACGGTGACGTTGAGCGGAATGTTCGACACCCGGATGCCGTCGCCGGCCGTGTAGCCGTCGACATTGTCCGCCATGCCGCCATTGACGCTCAGGACGTTGGTCACGGTATTGCCCGCGATCGTCGCGCCGTTGTCGACGTCGTCGCCCACGACGACGATGCCGTCGCCGAGGCCGCCGACGCCCGTACCGATCGAGTCGATCCGGTTCGCATTGACGGTGATATTGCCGACGGCGTCGATTTCGACGCCGTCGTCGCCGACATCGATCACCACGTTGTTGTTGACGGTGATGGCGGAGGTCAGCACGCCGTCGACGCGGATACCGTCGTTCTCGGTGGTCGCACCGCCGTTGTCGACGTTCGACACGTTGCCGTCGCCGCTGACGTCCACGATCGTGTTCGAGTTGATGACCACGACCTCGGTGCCGATCAGGCCCAGGGACTCGACCACGATGCCGTCGCCGGTCGTCGACAACGTGCCGGCCATCGTTACCTGGTTGCCGGTCACGCTGGCATGGCTGTTGATGTCATACGCCTGGATGCCATCGTCGCCGACGTTCTGGACGACGTTGTTCGACACCACGATCTGGCCGTCGATATCGGTCAGGCGGATGCCGTCGCCGGCGGTGAAGCCGTCGTCGATATCGGCGCTGCCATCGCCGGTCACGTTGGAAATCGAATTGCCGCTGACCGTCGTCGAGCCGGAAAGCGCCGGCACCGCCGGAGCGTAGAGCTGGCCGGTGTTCTGCACCACGATGCCGTCGCCGACCATCGAGCCGGCGCCGACCGTGGCGATCGAGTTGCCGTTCGCCGTCACCGTCCGTTCGACATTGACGATCTGGATGCCGTCGTCGCGGGTGTTGGTGATGCGGTTGTTCGACGACACCACCGAACCGTCGACCGCCGAGATGCGGATGCCGTCGTTGGAGGTGAAACCGGCATCGTCCGGATCCGCCCCGCCCACGCCGCCGGCGCCGATGCCGACATTGGTGATGACGTTGCCCGACACGGTGACGCTGCCGTTGGCGTCGTTGGCGACCGACAGGCCGGTGTTGAAGATCACGATGCCGTCGCCGGTCAGCGAGACGAAGCCAACATCGGTGATGGTGTTGAAGTTCGACGTCACCGAGAAGTCGACGTTGCCGATCTGGATGCCGTCGTCCTCGATCGGGTCGATGACGTTGCTGTTGACCGTGGCGTCGCCGCTGATGTCGTGCAGGCGGATGCCGTCGCCCGAGGACTGCGCGTCCTCGAAGTCCGGCGTCGCCGCCACGCCCTGCGCGTCGTCGTTCTGGACGTTGGTGACGTGGTTGGACAGCACGACGACGTCGCCGTCGCCCAGCGCGCCGAGGCCCAAGGTGGCGTAGGCGCCGGTCAGGTTGACCTGGATGCCGTCGCCGGTCGCCGAATCGGCGCCGTCGTTGGCGACGTTGGCGATGGTATTGAAACCGATCGAGGTGGCGCCGGTGACGCTGTAGACCTGGATGCCGTCGTCGTCGACGGTCTGGATCGAGTTGCCGGTGCCGGAGCCGAGGCCGACCACGACCTGCCCGTCCGCCATCTCCACCCGGATGCCGTCGCCGGTGCTGAGCCCGGCGCCGGTGCCGCCGAAGAAGCCGTTCGGATTGTCGAAATCGTTCAGGCCCGGGCTGCCGGCATCGACGTTGGCGATCGAGTTGCCGTTGATCGTCACGCTGCCCGAATCGGCGGTGCCGCCGGCGTATTCGCCGGTCAGCGACACGACGATGCCGTCGCCGGTGGCGCTGTCGAGCCCGATGCTGTTCAGCCGGTTGCTGTTGACGTTGACCGTACCCTTGATCGCACCGTGATAGATGCCGTCGTCGTCGACGCTGGTGATCGAGTTGCTGTTCGACTGGCTGTTGCCGTCGACGCGTACGATGCGGATGCCGTCGCCGTTCGAGTGGTCGGCGTCGTCCGGATCGGCCGTGCCGTCGCCGTTGACGTTGGCGATGGTGTTGCTGTCGACACTGACGTTGCCGCCGACATTGCCGCCGGCGAACATCATGCCAACGTCCTGTACGACGATGCCGTCGCCGACCAGCCCATCTATGCCGACGGTGTCGATGCGGTTGAACTGGGCCGTGACGTTGCCGCGCACCATGACGATCTGGATGCCGTCGTCGTCGGTATTGCCGACCGAGTTGCCGGTGCCGGCGCCGTTGCCTACCACGACGTCGCCGTCCACCGTCTCGACGCGGATGCCGTCGCCGGCCGAATAGCCGTTGCCGATGCCCGCATAGGCGCCGTTCGGATCGTCGTAATCAGGCGTCGCCGGCGCGTCGGCGTTGACGTTTGTGACCGTGTTGTTGAGCACGGTGACGTCGCCCGCGCCTTCGGCGCCGCCGACGAAGGTGCCCGTCGCCGCGACGACGATGCCGTCGCCGGTGGCGCTGTCGTTGCCGACGCTGTCGACGCGGTTGTCGATCACGTTCGTCGTACCGCGCACGACGCCGACATAGATGCCGTCGTCGTCGGTGACGGCGATCGTGTTGGTCGTCGCCCGCACGTTGCCGTCGACATTGACGATGCGCACGCCATCGCCGGCCGAGAAGTCGCCGTCGTCCGGATCGCCCAGGCCGTCGCCGTTGACGCCGGTGATGGTGTTGTTGCCGACGGTGACGTTGATGCCGGCGGGGCCGCCGGAAGCGTAAGCCTGGCCGACATTCTCGACGACAATGCCGTCGCCCTTGTTGCCGTCGACGCCGACCGTGGCGATGCGGTTGTAAAGGATCGTCGCGTTGCCGCGCACCGTTTCGACCTGGATGCCGTCGTCGTCGACGTTGAGGATCGAGTTGCCCGTGGTCGGGCTGTCGCCGATGACCAGCGGACCGTCGATGTACTCGGCGCGGATGCCGTCGCCGGCGCTCAGGTTCTTGCCGTCGAAGAACGCGTCCGGCGTATCGAAATCGTCCGCCGCCGGCGTGTCGGCATTCACGTTCTGGATGGTGTTGTTGAGGATCGTGACCGCACCGGCCCCGGCGCCGGCCAAAGAACTGGCGATCGAACCGGTATGCGAGACCACGATGCCGTCGCCGGTGGCGCTGTCGCGACCGATCGTGTTCAGGAAGTTGTTGCGGACGTTCACCGTGCCCTTGACCACGGCGATGTAGATGCCGTCGTCGTCGACGTTGGTGATCGTGTTGCCGTTGGTCTGCACCGCACCGTCGACATAGACGACGCGGATGCCGTCGCCGTTCGAATGGTTCATGTCGTCGGGGTCGCCCAGACCGTCGCCGTCGACGTTGTCGATGATGTTGCCGTCGACCGTCACCCCGCCCGCGGCCATGCCGCCGGCGTACTCGACGCCGACATTGGAGACGACGATGCCGTCGCCGACCAGGCTGACGTTGCCGACGCTGTCGATCATGTTGGTGGTCACGACCACGGTGCCGCGCACCTGGTCGATCTGCACGCCGTCATCGCCGATATTGGAGAACGAGTTGGTATCTACCAGCACGTTGCCGTCGGCATAGGCGATGCGCAGCCCGTCGCCCGACGAGTAGCCGTCGTCGAGATCCGGGCCGGCCGCGCCGCCGACCACGTTGGATACGGTGTTGCCCTGGACCGTGACGGCTCCGCCGCCATCGACGCCGAAACCGCCTGCCAGCGTGCCGGTCGAGACGATTACGATGCCGTCGCCGTCGCCCGAAGCGCCGGTGCCGATCGAGGCACCCTGGCCGAGCGCGTTGTCGAGCACGCGGACGGTCTTGCCGACCTGCATGATCTGGATGCCGTCGTTGGCGATATCGCCCGCTGTGGCCGTATCGCCCGCCGTGGCGATCGTGTTGTTGCTGACCGTGACGTCGCCGTCGATGCTCACCAGACGGATTCCGTCTCCCGAGGTGAAGCCGTCGTCGTCATCGGCGCCGTTGCCGAACACGTCGTTGACGATGTTGCCGTCGACCAGCACGCCGCCGGTCATGGCGGTGCTGCCGAGATCGGCCGTGCCGGTGAAGCTGACGACGATGCCGTCGCCCTGGCCGGTGCCGGCGCCGACGCTGGTCACGACGTTGTCGACGACCGTGACGCCGGCCAATGTCGTGGTGTTGCCGTTCGGGCCGTTGCCGGTCACCGACAGCACCTGGATGCCGTCGTCGGCGACGTTGAGGATGTCGTTGTTCTGGATCAGCACGTCGCCGTCGGCGAACGCCACGCGCACGCCGTCGCCGGCCGACGCGAACGGTTCGACCGCGCCAATGGCCACGATGACGCCGTCGCGATCATCGAGCGCGCCGCCGACCACGTTGGAGATCGTGTTGTCGATGATCGTCACGCCGCCAGTGCCGGCGCCGCCGAGCGTCAATCCAGTCGTGTTGATCGTTCCCGTGTTCTCGACGACGATGCCGTCGCCATCGTCGGATTCGGCGCCGATCGAGCTGCCGGCGCCGCCGATGGTGTTGCTCGTGACGATGACGTTGCCGGTCGCGTCCCAGACCTGGATGCCGTCATTGGCGATGCTGGAGGCGTTGGTGGCGATCAGGTTGTTGGAGATCGTCACCACGCCCTCGGCCGAGCGCACCCGGATGCCGTCGCCCACAGTGCGGCCGTCGTCGCGATCGAATTGCACGTCGGCCGACACGTCGTCGACCCGGTTGGCGTCGATCAGCACGCCTCCGGTGATGGAGGTCGCCAGCCCGGTCGTGAAATCTCCCGTGTACGAGACGACGATGCCATCGCCGTCCCTCTGGCCGCCGACGGTGCCGTTGCCCACGTTGGTGACGGTGTTGTTGACGACCGAGACCGCCACGGTCGCATCGGTGCCGCGCACCACATAGGCCTGGATGCCGTCATTGGTCGTGTTGTCGACCAAGTTGCCGGTGATAGACGCCTGGCCGGAAACGAACCCGACGCGCACGCCGTCGCCCGAGCTGAGGAACTGCACCGGATCGGCTTCGGCGCCGAAGGCGCCGAAATCGGCGCGAGCGCCGTCGGCGTCGGTATTGGCCTCGCCGCCGACATTGCGCACGATGTTGTCGGTCACGTAGACGTCGCCGACGCCGGATGCGCTGACGCGGGTCGAGTAGATCCCGCCGATGTTCTCGACCGCAATGCCGTCGCCGTCACCCGAGGCGCCGGTGCCGATCGTGGCTGCCGTGCCGACCGTGTTCTGGTTGACGAAGACCCCGCCCTTGACGTCCCACACCTGGATGCCGTCGTTGGCGATGGTGCCGCCCGCCTGGGTGGCGACGTTGTTGCCGTCGATCTCGACGCCGGTATCGGCCGAGCGGACGCGGATGCCGTCGCCCGCCGAACGGTCGTCGTCGTCGTCCACGCCGTTGCCGCCGACATCGTCGACCGTGTTGTCGAGAATGCGCACGACGCCATCGGCGCCAGCCGTGGTGCCGCCAGCGTCCGACACGAACAGGCCGGTGTAGGAGACGACGATGCCGTCGCCCGCCCCGCCGACCGCGCTGGTCAGGCTGACCCGGTTGTCGGTGATGAGCACAGCCTGCCCGCCGCCCGGGCCGCCGATGCCGTCGACGGCGTAGACCTGGATGCCGTCGTCGCCGACGTTGTTGACCGTGTTGCCGGTGGTCGAATCGCCGCCGACGGTCACGTCGCCATTGACGAAGCCGACGCGGATGCCGTCGCCGGCCGTCAGGAACTCGTCGGGATCGTTGTCCGCGCTACCCGTGATCGTCGTGGTCGAGCCGTCGGCGTCGTCCGTGCCGTCGCCGATGACGTTGGAGACGAAGTTCGACGTCACCAGCACGTCGCCGTTGCCCGTGGCCGTCAGGCTGTCGTCGCCGGTCGTGAACAGGCCGGTGTTCTCGATCACGATGCCGTCGCCGTCGCCCGAGGCGCCGGTGCCGATCGTGCCGCCGGCGCCGCCGCCGACGGTGTTCTGCGTCACCGTCACGGCATGGGAGACGTCCCACACCTGGATGCCGTCATTGTCGATCGAGTCGAGATTGGGATCGGCGCTGACGCCGACTTCGTTGTTGGAAATCGTGACGCTGCCGGCCGCCGAGCGCACCCGGATGCCGTCGCCCGACGACAGGCTGTCGTCGCGATCGACGCCGTTGCCGATGACGCCGTTGACCTCGTTGTCGTCGACTACAACGCCGCCCCAGTTCGCCTGGCCGCCGAGGCCGCCCCAGGCATAGGCGCCGGTGAAGGACACGACGATGCCGTCGCCGTCGAGCATGGCGTTGCCGACCGAGCTGACGACGTTGCCGGTGATGACCACCGCCGGCACCGAGGTGCTGGCGCCGGAGACGTAATACGCCTGCACGCCGTCGCCGGTGACGTTGGTGACTTCGTTGGCGTCGATCAGCGCCGTGCCGTCGACGAAGCCGACGCGGATGCCGTCGCCCGAGCTCAGGAACTGGTTCGGATTGTTCAGCGCCGCGTCGATCGACGTGTAGTCGGTGCGGGCGCCGTCGGCATCGATGTTGGCCGCGCCGCCGACGTTGCGCACGACGTTGTTGGAGACCGTGACGTTGCCGCTGGTGGCGACGTTCATCTTGGTGGCGAAGAAGCCGGTGTTCTCGACCACGATGCCGTCGCCGTCGCCCGAGGCGCCGGTGCCGATCGAGGCGCCCGCGCCCGTGCCGATGGAGTTGCCGTCGACCAGCACGTTTTCGATCACGTCCCAGATCTGGATGCCGTCATTGTCGATCGTCGAGTTCGCCGCCATGGCGATGGAATTGCCCACCGCCGAGACGTCGCCGTCGGCCGAGCGCACGCGGATGCCGTCGCCGGCGCTGCGGCCGTCGTCGCGATCCGGACCGTTGCCGGTCACGAAATCGACCGTGTTGTCGAGCACGTCGACGCCGCCATTGCCGTTGACGGTATTGGTGCCCGGATTGGTCACGTAGCCGCCGGTGAAGGACACGACGATACCGTCGCCGTCGAGGGCGGCGGTGCCGACGGTGTTCACGATGTTGTCGGACACGAATACGCCCGGCCCGCCCATGGCGCCGCCATTGCCGGTGACGGCGAAGACCTGAATGCCGTCGCCCGCGACGGTGGTCACCGTGTTGCCGTTGCCGTTGCCGGCCGCATCGCCCACGCGCACGTCGCCATCGGCGTAGCCGACGCGGATGCCGTCGCCCGCCGACAGGCTCGGATTGAGGCCGGTCACGGTTTCGGCGACGCCGTCGCGATCGATGGCCGCGACGCCCGCGACATTGGCGATCACGTTGTTCGTGATCGTCACCGAACCGTCGCCGGCGACCGCATGAGCGGCCGTGGACAGGGTCCCGGTGCTTTCGACGACGATGCCGTCGCCGTCGGACGTCCCCAATCCGACGCCGACACCCGTCCCGACGGTGTTGTTGTCGACCGTCACCGACTGGCTGATGTTGCGGATCTGCACGCCGTCGTTGTTGACGAAGCCGCCACCGGCAGCGGCGATCGAGTTGTTCAGAACCTGCGCCGTGCCGTCGATATTGGCCAGACGCAGGCCGTCGCCCGCCGTCAGGCCGTCGTCGCGGTCGATCCCCGATCCGAACACGCTATCGACCGTGTTATTGCGAGCGATCACGCCGCCGGAGAAATTATTGCCCGAGCCGGCGAACTGGCCGGTGTTGGACACCACGATGCCGTCGCCGTCCGGACTGCCGGCTCCGGCGAAGGTGACCGAGTTGTGGCTGATCAGTACGCCATGGGCCGCCGCACCGTTGCCGGTGACGTTGAAGACCTGAATGCCGTCGCCGTTGACGATCCCGACCGAGTTCCCGGTCAGCGCGTCCTGGCCGATCTCGACGTCGCCGTCGATCGCGCCGACCCGGATGCCGTCGCCGGCGCTGAGGCTGGCGCCGCCGGAGATCGTATCCGTGTCGAGGGCCGCAGCGCCAATCACGCGAGCAATGCTGTTGCTGACGATCGTGACGCTGCCGTCCTCGTCGGCATCGGCATCCGAAGCGAACAGGCCGCCGGTGTTCTCGACGACGATGCCATCGCCGGTATCCGAGAGCTGCGAGATCGAAGTGAGAACGTTGCCGACGATGGTCGAACCGCCGTTGATGTTCCACAGCTGGATGCCGTCGTTGCCGACGTCGACGATCGAATTGGCGCTGACGGTCACGATGCCGTCGACGTTGGAGATCCGGATGCCGTCGCCGGCACTCAGCCCGTCGGCCAGCGTGTCGGCGCTGCCGTCGCCGTCGGAATTGGTGATCGTGTTGTTGATCACCGCGACGTTGGCGTTCGTCAGGCCCGCGCCGGTATAGGCCAGGCCGACATAGGCGATGGCGATGCCGTCGCCCGTGCTGGTGCTCTGGCTGACGTTGGTGATGGTGTTGTTCGACGACGAGACGTTGCCGTTCACCATATAGGCTTCGATGCCGTCGTCGTCGGCGTTGACGATCGTGTTGCCGTCGTTGCCGAGAATGGCGTCGCCGTCGATCTCGCTGACGCGGATGCCGTCGCCGCGGCTGCGCCCGTCGTCGGCGTCGGCCGTGCCGTCGCCGACCACGTCGGAGACGTCGTTGCCCAGCACGCGCACCGTGCCGTTGAGGTCGCCGTCGACGCCGACCGTGCCGGTGTTGGTGACCAGAATGCCGTCGCCGCCGGCGCTGTCGAAGCCGACGTTGGATACGGTATTGTCGATCACTTCGACGTTGAGGCCGACAGTAACGATGGCGATGCCGTCGTCGCCGGCATTGTTGACCGTGTTGTCGACCACCGACACGGCCATGCCGGTATTGCGGATCGAGATGCCGTCGCCGGTCTCGAGATTGCCGCCGAGGCCGATCGAGTTGGCGAACACCGAGACGTTGCCGCCGGTGTCGGAGACCAGAATGCCGTTGCGGTCGACATCCGCGCCCGAGGCGATGGAGTTGTCGTCGACCGTGACGTCGCCGCCGGTGTTGAGGATCTGGATGGCGTCGGCGATCGTCGAATCGAGGCCGATCGAACCGCTATTGCCGACGACGTTGCCGGTGGCGCGGACTCCGCCGGTCGTGTCGGTGACCAGCAGGCCTTCCTCGCCCGTGTTGTTGGCGGTGTTGTCGGTCAGCGTGACGCTGCCGCCGGTCTCGTCGACCCAGAAGCCGACATCGCCCGTGCCGTTGATGGTGTTGCCGGTGCCGAAGACGTTGCCCGTCGTCGTCTGCCAGATATAGATGCCGTGATTGGTGTCGATGCCCGACACCGTGTTGTCGATCACCTGCACCGTGCCGTTGGCGGTGCCGCCGACGAAGATTCCGAGTCCGGTCGTCGTCGCGTTGTTGTTGTTGATCGTGTTGTCGGCGATCGAGACCGCATCGTCCGTCGCCGCGAGCCCGGTGCCGCCAGTCAGGGTCACGCCGATGCCGACCGCGTCGGTGGCGCCGTCGTTGCCGACGTTCTCGATCATGTTGCCGGTGATCGTCACCGTCTCGTCGGTGTCCGACACCAGGATGCCGCTGTCGCCGATGCCCTCCAGGCCGCCAACGGTGTTGTCGACCACGGCGACGGTGCGGAAGCCGTTGATCAGCACGCCGGTTTCGCCGACGAAGTTCAGCGTGTTGTCGACGACGCTGACGAAATTGTCCCCTGACGCGCCGGTGAAGCCGCCATTGTCGAGGGCCATGCCGTTCAGTTCGGTGGCGAAGATCGTGTTGCCCGAGACGCTTGTCGCATAGGTCGCGTTGGAGATCGTGAAGCCGTTGCCCAGCACGGTGAAGGTCGGCGCGGCGCCGGCCTGGCCGACCAGATTGTCCTGGATCACCAGGCCGCGGACGTTCGACAGCGCCACGCCGTTATTGTCGAGGAAATCCAGCGCATTGCCGACGATCGTCAGATCGCTGACCTGCCCGGCGCCGACGTTCTCGATGCCGTTGCCGGCGATGTTGGTGCCGGCCTCGTCGCCGTAGATGAAATTGTTGACCAGCGTGATGCGGCTCAGCGGCCCGCCGCCCAGCGTAGTGTTGATCTGGATGCCGAACGGCTGGTCGGCGTCGGCCAGGATCGCAACGCCGTCGATGACCACGTCGGAGCTGCCGATCACCACGCCGCCGTCGCCGCTCGACGTCGCGGCGACGAAGTCGAGCACCGACTCGTTGGCCGGCGTGAACGGCAGGCGATTGACCGCCTGGGTGCCGTTATTGACGCCGATGATGCTGATCGGCCGGTCGATATAGAGATAGTCGTTGCCGGCGGTGCCGAACGGCACGCCCTGCAACTGGTCGTTGATGGTGCCCAGCAGATCGGACTGGTCGCCGTAGGAGCCGGCCACCAGATAGATCGTGTCAAAATCGTTCGAGGCCGAAATCGCCAGTTGGATGGCGTTGAGCCCGCTGCTGTCGTCGAGCGAGAACGAATCGGTCTTCAGCCGGATCAGGCCGCGCATGTTCTTGACCGGCGCGGCGTTGAAGTCGGCCAGCGTCGTGTCGAGATAGTGGACGATGCGGCTTTCCAGATCGGCCAGGTCCTGACGGTCGGTCAGATTCGTCGGGTCGAGCGTCGTGACGTCCAGCCCGTTGAAGGTGACGCCGGAGGCATCGTAGGTCAGCGGCGTGAACGGCGTGCCGTTCGGGTTGCCGTGCAGGGCCGCGTTCTGAAGCTCGATGTAGTTGCCGGTGATCGAGGCAGCCGACGAACCGAGGATCAGGTTGTCGAAGGTGCGGTTGCCCAGCCCGTCCTGCGAGCGCGTGTCCGGACCGCTGAAGAACAGGCCGCGACCGGCGTCGTCGACGATGTTGTCGGCGCCGAAGATAACCGTGGTAATGCCGGAGTTGATGGCGGCACTGTTGTCGATGACGCTGATGCCGGCGTCGTTGATCGTGCCGATCGAGTTGCCGACCAGGCTGACATTGACGTTGCTGGCGCTGCCGTTGGTCACGGCGATGCCGTCGCTGCCGGCGCTGCTGACCGTGCCGATGGTGTTGTTCTGCACCAGCACGGTGGGCGCGCCGGAAATGCCCTGGATGCGGATGCCGGCGCTGTCGGCGACCGAGAAGCCGACATTGGTGATCGAATTGTTCTCGACCGCGAAGGAGCCGGTCGGCCCCACCAGATTGATGCCGTTGGCGCCGACCGAGAATCCGGCGGTGCCGCCGATCTGGTTGTCGGACACCATCGAACCCGCGCTGCCGCCCGACACGCGGATGGCGTCGCGGCCCACTGCCGCGCCGACGATGGTCGAATCGACGACGTTGTTCTGGATGATGGCGATGTTGAAATTGTTCGCCTGGATGGCGTCGCTGCCGGCGTTGCCGACAGTGTTGTCCATCAGAGTCAGAGTCGTGGCGTTGCCCAGCGCGGTGATCAGAATGCCGACCGCCGAGGCGCTGGAGCCGGCCGATATCGAGTTGCCGTTCAGCGTGAAGTCGAGCGCGCCCGGGGCGATGTCGATCAGAATGCCCGATTCGGCGACGTTGTAGATCTGGTTGCCGGTGATCGTGGCCGAGGCCAGGTTGCCGGTGGTCTCGATGCCGTTGCCCTGGAACGCGCTGATCTCGTCGACGCCGTGGATGAAGTTGTTGGCGATCACGATCCCGGCGCGGTTGCTGCCCTGGATCTGGATGCCGTAAACCTCGCTGACGCCGTCCGCGATGATATCGACGCCGCGCAAAGTAACGTTGTTGGCGTTGATCACGACGGCGCCGTCCGTGTCGACGTCGACATCCGAATAGTCGAACACGGTCTCGTTCGCGCCGCCGGCGACGCGGATCGGATCGTTGGCGTCGACGAAGGCCTGGCGGCCGTAGACCGACATCGAGCGGCTGATCGTCAGCGGATCGGAAGAGCCGATGCCGCCCGGCGGATTGGCGCCGAACACGCCCTCGCTGATAAAGACGTAGCCGCCGGTCGGCGTGGCGTCGATCGCGGCCTGGATGCCCTCGAGGCCGACCAGCGGGTCGTCGACGATGGTGACGGCCGCGCCGAGCACCGAGATGCGGCCCAGGGTCGGATCGTCGGAATTGTCGATGATCGACGCCTCGACGGCCGCCGCACCGGCGGCAACGCCGCCCGCGGCCCAGAAATCGTCGAGCTCGGCCTGGGTGTCGATATTGGCCGGGTTGAAGTTCTGCAGGTCGAGATCGGCGCCGTCGATTATGCCGTTGGCGTCGATGTCGAAGAACGCGTCGCCGGCGCTGATCAGGGTCGGATTGGTCGGCGCCGGCGGACCGGAGAACAGCGCGCCGTTCGACAGCACGATGAAGTCGTCGGCGACGTTCGACCGCAGGAACGTCATTTCGCCCAGCGTGCGAGTCGGAATCGTGGTGCCGATGCGCGTGCCCGCGCCGTCGACCTGCAGGCCGTCGGCGCCCGCGCCGATGTTGATCGTGTTCGGGCCGCTGAACAGGATGACCGTGGCGGTATTGACGTTGAAGGCATCGGTGTCCTGGACGCGGATGCCGGCGACGTCGAAACCGTCGAACACGTTGCCGTCGGTGCCGGCCGCCGAAACGGTATGGTTGGAAACCGTAACGGCGTTGCCGACGATCTCGAGGCCGTAGTCGGCCGCCCCGGTATTCGTGACGGTATTGTTGCTGACGTTCGAACTCCGCACCGCAACCAGTTGAATGCCGCGCGTGCCGTCGACGTTGACGCTGACGTTGTTGCCGGTGATTGCCGTCGTGCCGAGGAAGCCGGCATTGCCGGTCAGCACGATGCCGCTGCCGCCGATGAGATCGACATCGGTGCCGACTTCGTTGTCGATCACCTGGATCGAATTGGAAACGATGCCGGTCGCATTCTCGATGCGGATGCCGTCGAGGCCTGTGTCATCCACCGAGTTGCCCGACACCAGCACGTTGCCGATCGGGCTGATGATCTGGATGCCGTGACCGCCGACGCCACTGACGGTGTTGTTGGTCGCCGTCGGTCCGAACACCGGATCGATCACCATGCCGCTGCCGCCGAAATTGGTGATCGTGTTGCCGTCGATGGTCAGGCCGGTGATCGTACCCAGCGGCGTGCTGTCGACGAAGATGCCGTCGTTGGCCGCGCCGCCGCCCTCGATGATGTTGTCCCTGATCACTGCGCCATCGGCGAACAGCGCGATGCCGTTTGTCACGTTGGCCCCGCCGGTCAGCGTGTTGCCGTCGAGCACGAAGTTCGAGGCCGTTTGGCCAACCAGAACGATATTGCCGCCGACGCCGGCGCTCATGTCGATGTGCAGGCCGCTGATCGTGACGTTGGCGCCGTCGACCGAAACGCCGGTGATGGCGTCGGCGTCGAACTGCAGGGTTACGCTGTCGTTTCCGGCGAGGTTCTGCAGCGTGATGCCGTCGCCGAAGATCTCGATCTCGTCGACGGTGCCCGGCGCATACGTGCCGTCGGTCAGATTGACCGTGCCGCCGAAGCCGAAATCGTCGTAGATGTCGAGCGCATTCTGAATGCCGTCGAGGCCATCGCCCGACACCAGCGTCACCGCGCCGGCGACGAAGATATCGCCCGCCGTCGCCAGCGTCTCGTCGTCGGTGATCTTGGCTTCGATCTGCGCGATCGTAGCCGGATCTGTGGCGCCGGACACGCCATCGAACGTGGCGAGCAGGCCGTTGATGACCACGCCGCTCGATGCGCCGTTGGCCAGAATGACGTACTTGCTGGCCGCGTCGCCGAGCCCGCCGGTGCTGACGAACACCGTATCGCTCAAGCCGCTGTTCGGACTGGCGAATTCGGCGGAATTGCCGTCGAGCAGAATGCCGGTGGCGTTGCCGAGGTCGATATAGTTGCCGCTGACCAGCTCGAGCTGCGCCTGGAAGGCGCCCGAGGCCTGGACGGAAATGCCGGCCCCAGCGGCGCCGGCAATGCTGACATTCGTCAGGGCGACGGAAGTGGTAACGGCGCCGGCGAATATCCGGACGCCGAACCCGCTCGAATTCGTGATCGACGCATCGGACAGCACGTTGACGGTCGAGTTGACGTTATCGAACGCGATGCCGACCAGATTGGCGCCGTCGATCGTCGCGCCGGAAACCGTCGACGTGCCGGTCTGCAGGAAATGGATGCCGACGTCGGACACCGCGCCGTGCAGGACGGCGTTGCTGATGGTGCTGTCGGTGACATCCTCGACATAGATGCCCGTCGTCATCAAGGCGCCGGCCGGCAGCAGGAAGTTCGACAGAACCAGCGAACTGGAATCGGACACCGAAATGGCGCTGCCGACGCCGACGCTGGCGACGGTGACGTTGTTGATGCTGACGTCGTTGGCGAAGTTGACGAAAAGACCGTCAATGGCGTCGACGTCGCCCATCAGGTAGACGTCGTCGATATAGACGTCGGAGACGTTCGACAGACGGATGCCGGCGAGTCCGTTGGAACCGAATCCGACAATGCGGTTGCCGACGATCGAAATCGTGCCCGGGCTGAGCTCGCTGCCGGTGTTGCGGATACCGGATCCCTCGAACGACCCGGCCGCACCGCCGATGATGTTGTTGAGAATCGACGGGCTGGCGATGCCGGACGCCGAGTCGTCGATCTGGATCGCCGTGCTGCTGGTCGCGTCCATGCGGACCGACAGGCCGTCCAGCACGACGTTGTCGGCCTGGATGTTGATGCCGATGCTGGAGGTGAAATCGAGCGTCGACTCGCTGCCGTCCGCGAAGGTGCGGCCGGCGTCGTTGCCGCTGGTGCCGGCCTGGGCGCCGAGAATCGTCACGTCGTCGACGTCGATGTTCCACGACGTGTTGCGGCTGTAGGTGCCCGCCACCAGCGTGATGGTGCTGCCGCTGGTCGAGATGATGTCCAGCGCCTGGTCGAGATCGACCGCGCCGTTGGTGACGTTGACCAGCGTCGCCGCATTGACGCCGCCGTTGAGGATGTTGACGCCCAGCGAACTGCCGAGATTGACCGTGCCGGCCTCGAGCTGCAGGTCGCCGTTGGTGAAGACCACGCCCGACTGGATCGTGATTGTGCCCTGATCGATATTCGCGCCGCCATCGTCGTCGGCGGTCAGCGTCAGCTGGTTGGTGCCGAAATTAACGTTCGCGCCGGATTCGACGAGGATGAAGCCCGCGCCGGTGCCGTCGCCGTCGGCGCTGGTCATGATCTGCACGTCGGCGCCGGAAAGGGCGGTCGTCAGATCGTCGTCGAGCAGAATGCCGGTGCCCGAGGCGGTGGTCGCCGAAATCGTGAAGGCCGTCGGATCGAGCAGCAGCGTGCCGACATCGCCGTTGGGCGCGCGCAGATCGGTGAAGCCGGTATAGCTCAGCTGGCCGCCGGAAACTTCGGCGAAGCCGCCATTGCCGCCGCCGGCGCCGCCGGTGGCGACGATGTTGCCGGCGAAGGTCGTGGCGTTGTCGCTCCACACGATCACCGTGCCGCCATCGCCCGCTTCGATGGCGCTGGCGTCGATCACCGCGCCCGCCTCGACCGTAGTCGTCTTGGCCGTCGGCGTCGTACCCTTGCCCTGGTAGTCGCCGCCGATCTTCACCTTGCCGCCGCCCGCCGCGCCCGAGGCGTCGATCTTCGCCGTCGCCGTCAGCTTGACGTCGTTCTTGCCCGTCACCGTGACGTTGCCGCCGGTCTGCCCGGCGCCCCTGCCCGACACGTCCAGCGTGCCCGACACCACCACGTTGCCGTTCGGACCCGCGTCCAGCACGATGTCGCCGTTCTGCGCCACGTAGGCCGACTGCGCCCGCA
>JBDZUM010000238.1:0-1556 GCA_040255215.1 Rhodospirillaceae bacterium | reverse complement strand
CGATCTCGAACAGGCCGGCGACGAACAGGATCAGCCAGGGAAGTTGTTGGGCCATTTCTATCTCCGATCTGCGTCGTTAGGTTACGGCAAGAGCAACAGATGCAGGGCCAATGCCAGCGCCATGGCACAGAAGGCTCCGACGAAGAGTGCATAGCCCCAGTTCATGAGCCGCTTGCTGCGTTGGAGGGGCGCATGGCCTGCGGCGAGATACTCGGAAATGTCCCAGACCAGAATGGTCATGGCTTGAGAGTCGGCACGGCGGAACTTCTGGATGTTGAAATGGATGATGAGGCCGGCGACCCAAAGCCCGGCCCCGACAATGCCGGCGAGAAACGTAAGGCCTACGAAAATCCGGAGATAGGGATCCATTGTCCAACCACCTGCGCTAGTCCCGTAGCATAGCCTGGAGCACGTTCTTTCTCCTCTCCCCGCGCGCGGGGAGAGGGGCGAGCGAAGCGAGGGGTGAGGGGCAGGATGCAGCAGGCGATGCTGCCCTCACCCTCCCACCGCTTGCGCGGCGGGTCCCTCCCTCTCCCCGTTTCACGGGGAGAGGTGATATCCGCGCGCCATTGCCCTCGCTCTCCGGCGCGGCCATCATCGCCGCCAAACACCGGGAGAAAAACGACCATGACCGAACCGACCCTGCGCCGCGTCCAGGCCAACGGCATTTCCATGCGCATCGCCGAAATGGGATCGGGGCCGCTGGTGCTGTTCTGCCATGGCTGGCCCGAGAGCTGGTATTCGTGGCGGCACCAGATCAAGGCCGTCGCCGAGGCCGGCTTCCGCGCCGTGGCGCCCGACATGCGCGGCTATGGCGGCACCGAGGCGCCGTCGCCGATCGAGGCCTATACCCAGCTCAATATCGTCGGCGACATGGTGGCGCTGGTCTCCGAGCTGGGCGAGAAACAGGCCGTCGTGGTCGGCCACGACTGGGGCGCGCCGGTCGCCTGGCACAGCGCGCTGCTGCGGCCCGACATGTTCCGCGCCGTCGCCGGCCTCTCCGTGCCGTGGACGCCGCGCGGCAACATCGACATCCTGAGTTCGCTGGCGAAAATCGGCATCCACACCTTCTACATGCAGTATTTCCAGAAGCCCGGCGTCGCCGAAGCGGAGTTCGAGCGCGACGTGCGCAATTCGCTGCGCCGCATCTATTTCTCGGGCTCGGGTGATGCGCCGGAGAAATCGACCTTCGGCGTACTGAAGGAAGGCGGCGGCTTTCTCGACAACACGGTCGATCCCGAAACCCTGCCCGCGTGGCTGACCGAAGCCGATCTCGATTACTTCACCGCCGAGTTCAAGCGCGCCGGTTTTCGCGGCGGGCTGAACTGGTATCGCAACCTGGCGCGCGGCTGGGAATTGATGGCGCCGTTCCACGGCATGGTGATCAAACAACCGTCGCTGTTCATCGCCGGCTCGAAGGATGGCGTGCTGAAATTCCCCGCCTCGCAGAAGCAGATCGCCGCCTTCCCGCAAACCCTGCCCGGCATCCGCGGCACCCACATCATCGACGGCGCCGGCCACTGGATCCAGCAGGAGCGCGCGAAGGAAGTGAACGA
>JBDZUM010000159.1:0-6798 GCA_040255215.1 Rhodospirillaceae bacterium | reverse complement strand
ACCCGGCCGCCGTTCTTCGAGACGCAGATGGCGGTCAGCAATTCGTGCGGCTTGCCGCGCAGCGCCTGCAGCTGGGCGCGGGCGTGGTCCATGTCGGGCGGCTTGTCGAACAGCACGCCGTTGCACGACAGCACCTGGTCGGCGCCGATCACCAGCGCCTCGTAGGCTTTCGCGGAAATCCGATTGGCCTTGAGCTCGGCCAGGGTTTCGGCGATCTGCGCGCCGCTGGCGCCCGACGCCTTGAGGCTGAGCTTGATCTCCTCCTCGTCGACGCCGGGCGCGGCGATGTCGAAGGCGAGGCCGGCATTCTCCAGAACGCGGCGGCGGGTCGGGCTGGTGGAAGCGAGGATGAGCGGTTGAGACATGAGCGCAAGTGTACCGGGCCAGCGGCGCGAATCACACAGGAAGGCAAATGCGGCACAGCTCGTCAGGCGGATCTGGTCAGCACGTCGATGCGGTAACGCGTCTCCTCCAGGACGCCGACATGCGCCGACGTCGCCGCAGCGCTCAGGGCAGCGATGAAAATGTCGGCCGCCAGCGCGCCGGGCAGCAGATCGCCGGTCGGCCCCAGCCAGTTCACCAGAACGCAGGCGCCGCCGCGGCACCAGTGGCAGGCGACCGCCTGTGCCAGGTTTCTGATTTCCGCGGCGGTGAGGAAATAGAGAACTTCCGAAAGGACGACGAGATCGGCATCGATACGCGGCCAGGCCTCCGGCAACTCGCCGTGCACGAACTCGACCCCGCCGTTGCCGGCGTTGCGCCTTTCCGCCGCCCGCAGGGCCACGGACGAAACGTCGATCCCGATCAGCCGGTCGCAACGCGGGGCGAGCAGCGCCGTCAGTTCGCCGATCGAGCAGCCGGCCTCGATGCCGAGCTTGTAGCGACGGTGCGGCAGGGCGGCGAGCGTCGCCCGATATTTCTCCCGCTCGTAGCGAGAACCGCGAAAGTTCCAAGGGTCGGCGTCGGCCAGATAGAGCGCATCGAAGCGGGCTGCCCGTTCAGACATTGCCGCCACCCGGCATGAACAATTCCGGGCTGTCGAGGAAATGCGCCTGCGTCGCCGCTTCCATGACGAAGCCTTCGGGATCGTCCGCGATCAGCCTCGTGGTCTGCGAGGCATGGCAGGCAATGGCCGCCCGCTTCTCGGCCCGGAAAGGCGTCGCATCGAAGCGGCGCAGCCTCCCCGGGTGCGGGACGGATGCACGAAGGAAGCGGCCCCAGACCGGGAACTCCCAGAACCCCAGTCGCCCGTGGCGCGCCGCGACATGGCGGCCCAGGGCCCAGGCGGCGCGATGGTCGCAATGCGGGTCGTGCCGCCATGTCGTCCAGAGCGCAGTCGGCCGGTGATGCGTCACGACCTCGGAAAGACGCCGTGCGGCCTCGACCATCCGCGGACCCGACGACGGCGCGCGCTGGTCGTCGTATCCGAGGAACAACGCGAGGCCGCGTCCGCCGGTCAGCGTGTCGACGGCGCCCGACAGTTCCTCCCGTCGCAGCGCGGCAAGTCTTTCGGGCGGATAGGCGGCGGAGTTCGGATGCGATGCGTTACCGTCCGTCACGGCAACCACGATCACGCTGCGACCCGCGCGGCTGGCGGCGACAATGGCAGCGCCGCAACCGAAGGTCTCGTCGTCCGGATGCGGCGCAAGAACGAGCACGGGGCCATCGCCCGCCAAATCGCCGATGTCTATCGCCGGTGCGCGTTCGGCGACGCGCAGCAGCGTTCCGCGGGCGAGCGGCGTCACCATAGCGGTCCTCGCCGCAGATCGCCGGCCGCCTTGAGCAGCTTGGCATCGAGCGCGGCCTGGCGCAGGAACAGCGACAGGTCCCGGCGCTGACGCTCGACCGTCGAGTGGCGGTCATGCGCCTGGGTGCCGAGCGATCGCTCGGCCAGCGCCATTATCTCGACGCAGGCCTCCTCGACGAATTGCCGCGCCAGCAGCGCCCTCGCCACCGCGCGTTCGATAGCGTCCGCATCGCCGGCGGCGGCCTCCACCTCGATGGCGCATTTCTCCACGGTCGCGGCGGCGGCGTCGGCCAGCGCAACGGCGCGGCCGAGCCGGGCCAGTTGCAGCGGCTCGTCGAGCGCGCCACGACCTTCGGCAAGCGCGCGCCAGGTCTCGATCAGCGCCTGCGCCCCGCCAACATGGGCGGCGCAATAACGCCAGACGCCGCCTTCGAAATGCGGTTCGCGACGATAGTCGCCCGGGCCGCCGACCAGATGGCGGCGGTGAATCGCCATGCCCGTGAAATCGAACCTGCCGGATAAAGTGGCGCGCATGCCCGCGGCGTTCCAGGCCGGTGCGTCCTGGCGCCCGGCATCGTCGACCTCTACGACGGCGAGGCGCTGTTCGCCGCCCTCGTCCAAGGCGACAAGGGCGTAGGAAACCAGCCCGAGGCCGGAGGCGAACCGCTTTGCGCCGGCCAGCGCGAGGACGTCTCCCGATCCCTCGGCCACCAGCCGGGGCTCGGAGTCGGCGGCCCATACGCCCAAAAGCGCGCCCTCGGCGACCTCCGCGAAAATCCCGTGCGCCAAAGCCGGCTCGGCGTAGAGCACGATCAGCTTCACGGCGTTCAGATGGCCTTCGATCAGACGGGCGACGCTGAGATTGGCGCGGCCAAGCCGCCGCAGCACGTCGACCGCCAGTCGCGTCGTGCGATTGCTGTCGCCCATTCCCAGCCCAATCCCGCCATGGGCCGGGGGAAGGCAGGCAGCGAGCAACCCAGCCTCGCGCAGGCGCGCGATCTCCGCCGTCAATCCCGTGTTCGACCGATCGGCGCGATCGGCGTTGCCGGCGACGAAGGCGAGCGCCTCGTCCAGGCGCTCGAGCCAGGCGGCGCGGAAGAAGGCCGCATCGATTTTCATGACGCGGCAGCCTGGATCGCGGACGGCGCGGGTGATCGCAAGGTCGCCTGCGCCAGGAGATCGAGCAGGCCGGGCAGTTCGCTCTCCATGCGACTCCAGTAGAAAGGCTCGCGGCGCAGCAGAGGGCTGTGCCGCTCGACCACGTGCCACAGGGCGCCGAAGGTTTTCTGCGCCAGAGCTTCGCGTCGCTGCGCCTCGTCCAGTCCTGCCCGGCGCAACAGATGCGATGGCGCTGCGCCCAAGCGATGCAGTCGCCGCAGATCGGCGCGCATCGTCGCCCGAACCAGCGTGCGTTCGGCCGGCTCCAGCGCTTCGTCGCAGATGTAGTCGTCGGCGTCGAGGCGCGAGGCGATGGTGTCGGCCATGCCACCAGTCGCCCGTCCGTTGAGGCGGCACGAGGTGACGACTTTCGCTTCGTCGCAGTAGCGCACGATCAGATCGTGCTCGATGGCAAGCCGCACCAGCGCGCGGTCCTCGCCGACCGGCACCAGAGGCGCGCCACCGATGGCGTCATAGGCCCGCGCAGCGATGGCAAGGCTGGCGCCGGAAGCCTGGCCGTGATGCGGCCAGGGATTCGCCGGATCGGGATCGATGCGGGCCGACAGCTCCCGCGCCGCAGCGCGATAGCGGTCCTCGACCACGCCCATGGCGAGGAGACGCGCCGGCAGGCGGGCAAGTTCATCCCGATCCAGCTCGACCTGGCCGCAAACGAGGGAGGCGCCGTCGCGCAGGCCTGCAAGGCTGGCGCCGACCCAGTCTCGCGTCGGCAGCGAGTCGGCGTCGGTGGTGAGCAGCGCGCCGGAGGGCGCAATGCGCCGCCGCGCCAGCTGCAGGGCGCGGCGACGGGCGCCGCCGGCATGGGATTCTTCGGCCGGCAGATCGAGGTCAACGATCTCGATATCGACGTCCTTGCCCCGCGCCCATGCCAGGGCGCGGTCGGCGGTGCCGTCGGTCGAGTTGTTGACCAGCAGCACGATCGCACCGTCCTGTCCCGCAGCCTGGATCGAGCGGGCGCAGGCATCGAGACAGGCGCTTATCCGCTCCTGTTCGTTGCGGGCGGGAATGGCTATGGCGTAGGCGGTGCTGACGGATTCGAATCGGCGCGAAGCGGCGTCCAACAGCGACTTCTCTTCGAATCCCGGCATCGACCTACCCTCAATCGTCGGCGAAACGGCCCTTCTTCCGATCAGGGCCGCGCAAGGAAACGCGACGAAAATGTGCCGGTTCCACCGTCAGGGGGCCGGGGTCGACGAGCGGACGCAAAGACTTCAGCGGGCGGGCAATTCCAGCGTCTCGCCGATGCGCGGGGCGAGGAGGGTGCAGGGTGCGGCGGTGCCGCCATTGCACTCGGCGGCGACGATGCGGGCGGACACGATG
Organism: Rhodospirillaceae bacterium; assembly: GCA_040255215.1. GTDB lineage: Bacteria > Pseudomonadota > Alphaproteobacteria > Reyranellales > JAQSWP01 > JAQSWP01. The sequence goes on along the minus strand of JBDZUM010000159.1, from coordinate 2,555 downwards.
TCGGCGCAGGGCGCGCCCATCGGCGTCGATTCGTCGTGGTGGATCACCAGGGCGCGCCGTTCGCCCGGCCGCACCGGGTTGTCGAGCCCGTAACGATAGCGCGATTTGTGTTCGGCGCGCTTTTCGCTGCCGTCCTTCAGACGATAGGCGATATCGACCTGCACGTAGTCGAGGCTGCGTTGCGAGGCGTTGGTCAGGGTGAGGGCAGGAAGGCAGGAGCCGAATATTGTCTGCTCCGGCCCGTAGCGCAGCTCCAGCGGCGCGGTCTGCGCGGCGGCGATCGCGGGAAGTGCAAAGAAGAAGACCGAAAGGAATGGAACGCGGCGAGCAAAGGATACGCTGGGCATGACGCTTCCTCCGTCGGTTGGAGTTCAGATGTCGCTGGCCATCACCGTTTCGCGCTTTTCGTTCAGCATCTGCATGACGGCCGCCGCCGTCTCCTCGATCGAGCGGCGCGTGACGTCGATCACCGGCCATTCCTGGCGGGCGAACAGGCGACGGGCGCGGCGGATCTCGTCCTCGACCAGGTCGAGATCGGTGTAGTCAGTCTCGACCTCGTCCTGCAGCAGGCGCAGGCGGTTGCGGCGGATCTGCACCAGCCGCTCGGGATCGGTGATCAGCCCGACCACCAGCGGCCGGCGCAATTCGATCAGCTCCTGCGGCGCTTCGGCATGCGGCACCAGCGGCACGTTGGCGGCCTTCACACCGCGATTGGCGAGATAGACGCAGGTCGGCGTCTTGGAGGTACGCGACGGGCCGGTCAGCACCACGTCGGCGCTGTCGAGATCGTGCAGGCCCTGGCCGTCGTCATGCGCCAGGGTGTAGTGCATGGCATCGATGCGGGCGAAATATTCGGCGTCCATCATGTGCTGGCGGCCGGGTGCGGCGGCGCCGCTGGAATGGAAGTGGCGCGCCAGCTCGGCCATGATCGGATCGAGCACTGAGATGCAGGCGATGCCCATGCGCCGGCAATGCTCCTGCAGGAAGTCGCGCAGGCGCGGATCGATCAGGGTGAAGATCACCGGGCCGGGCGCGTTCTCGATCGCCTGCATGACCTTTTCCATCTGGCCCCTGGTGCGGACCAGCGACCAGACATGCTCGACCACCTTGACGTTCTCGAACTGCACCAGGCAGGCGCGCGCCACCGAGCCGACGGTCTCGCCGGTCGAATCCGAGATCAGGTGGAGATGGTAGGAAGGTTCCGTCATCGCGGTGGCAGAGTACGACGAGCGCGGGCGAAAAGGGAGAGGAAGCGCAGGCAGCCGGCCATGACCTTTCGCAGTCGAAAGGGAGGCCGGCACCTATCCTTCGCCCGCTGTCCCCAGCCGCCTGTGCGCAAGCCCGGGATGGCGGGTCGGCTTATCCCGAATCGGCGGCATTCCGCGGCCGCCGGAGGATTCGATGCCCGCTGGCGCGCAAACGCTCAGCCGGGATCGCCGACCGGGATCGTTCGGTCCGATACCATGCTGGAATCGGGAACCGGCGGCCGCGGCCCGGCTTATCCCCGCAATCCGCAGACGGAGAGGCCGCGCGGCGGAGGCCGCGGGCAAGGCGTTCCGGCGCATCGTCCCACATGGCGCGGGCAAGCTGTCCCGGCGACGGGCCGAAGGGCACGGTATCGGGGATAAAGCCGGGATAATCGGTCGCAAGGGTGAATCCCCGACTCCCACAGGCCCCACTATCACTACCACCCATGAATCTAATAATAAGAAGAAGGAAAAGAAGAACTTCGGACCCGGACGGGATGGGGAACGGCCAGGTTCGATCAGGGCGGAGAGGAAATCAGGCGTGCTTTGGGTCTTGCGTGGCGAGAGGCTGCGTCCACCGCCGATCTGGCTGATGCGCCAGGCCGGCCGCTATCTGCCGGAATATCGCGAGCTGCGGGCGCGGGCGCCGAGCTTCCTGGAGTTCTGCTACACGCCGGAACTGGCGGTCGAGGCGACGTTGCAGCCGATCCGGCGCTTCGATCTCGATGCGGCGATCATCTTTTCCGACATTCTGGTGGTGCCGCATGCCATCGGCCGCCAGGTCGAATTCCGCGAGGGCGTGGGCCCGGTGCTGGAGCCGCTGGCCGGCGGCGAGGTGCCGGAATTCGATTCGGAAATCCTGCGGCGCCATCTCGCATCGGTCTACGAAGCCATTGCCCGCACGCGCACCGCGCTGGGGCCGCAAAAGCCGCTGATCGGTTTCGCCGGCGCGCCCTGGACTCTGGCCTGCTACATGGTCGACGGGCAGAATCGCCGCGACCGCTTCGCCGCCACGCGCCGCTATCTCGCCGAGCACCCGGCGCAGTTCGAGGTGCTGATCGACGTGCTGACCCGCGCGGTGATCGCCCATGTGCTGAACCAGATCGAGGCCGGGGCGCAGATCGTGCAGCTGTTCGATTCCTGGGCCGAGATCCTGCTCGACATCGACATGGCGCACGACAAGGCTTTGGAGCACTGGTCGGTGCGGCCGATGCGGCGCATTGCCGACGCCCTGCACGAGCGCCATCCCGGCGTGCCGGTGATCGCCTTTCCGCGCGGCGTCGGCGAGCATCTGGCGCTCTATGCCGA
>JBDZUM010000158.1:0-6863 GCA_040255215.1 Rhodospirillaceae bacterium | reverse complement strand
CCAGCGTCCACGGGAAGCACCAGCCGTTGCAGTGGAACATCGGCAGCGTCCACAGGTAGATCGGGTGCTGCGGCATCGACCAGTTGACCGCGTTGCCGATCGCCGCCAGATGCGCGCCGCGATGGTGGAACACCACGCCCTTCGGATTGCCGGTCGTGCCGGAGGTGTAGTTGAGCGAGATGGCGTTCCATTCGTCCGCCGGCACGCTCCAGTCGAACTCCGGATCGCCCTGCGCGATGAAGTCCTCGTAGTTCATCTCGCCCAGCAGCTCGCCGCCATTGGCCAGCTTGTCGTCGATGTCGATGACCAGCGGCTTGTTCTTCACCAGGTTCAGCGCCTGCTTGATGGTTGGCGAGAATTCGCGGTCGGTGATGAGAACCTTGGTCTCGCTGTGGTCGAGAATGAAGGCGATCATCGCCGCGTCGAGGCGGATGTTGAGCGCGTTCAGCACGGCGCCGACCATCGGCACGCCGAAATGCGCCTCGAAGATCTCCGGCACATTGGGCGCCATCACCGCCACCGTGTCGCCGATGCCGATCCCGTGCTGCGACAGCGCCGAAGCGAGCTGGCGCGCCCGCGCGTAGGCCTGTTTCCAGCTGTAGCGGCGATCGCCGTGGATCACGGCCGGATGGTCGGGGAAGGTGGCGGCCGAGCGCTCGAGGAAAGTCAGCGGCGTCAGCGGCGCGTAGTTGGCGGCCGTCTTGTCGAGGCCGGTATCGTACTGGCTGCGACCGTGGCGTTGCGTCGGCGCCGGCCGCGGCGTCGCCAGCCGCTTGACCGAGGGCCGGTCCTTCAGCGGTCGGCGGCCCACCGGCAGGTTGAGCGCCATCGACTTGCCGGCGGCGAGCTTTTTCTCCGGGCGCTTCTTGCCGGGCAGTTTCTTGGCCGGCGGCTTCGATGGCTCCTTGCGCTTGGCGGGCTTGCCGCCCGGCGGCGACTTGACCGGCGGCTTCTTCGTCGCCGCCGCCTTCGCCTTCGAAGATTTCTTCACGGGCTTCTTCGCCGCGACGCCACGCTTCGCCGACTTGGGCCCGGCGCCGCGCTTTTGCGTCTTGCTCGCCATTTTCGCCTCCGGTTTTCCGCTCCCTCAGGGTGGCGGATTGTCTCACAAAGCGGTTTTGCCAAACAACAGCCGCGCGGCCTATTCTGACGCCAAAGCAATCGATTGCGCCGCTTTCGGATGCCGCGAACCGGCGCGGGGAGGAAGGGAATGTCGTCCAAGGGCGCCTATCGCCGGCTGCACGAACGCTCGTTGCGCGATCCCGCGGATTTCTGGACCGAGGCCGCCCAGGCCATCGACTGGATCGAGCCCTGGACGCAATTGCTGGACGACGCCAACCCGCCTTTCTACCGCTGGTTCGTCGGCGGCAAGCTCAACACCTGCTGGAACGCGCTCGACCGCCACGTCGAACGCGGTCGCGCCGAGCAGGCGGCGCTGATCTACGATTCGCCGGTCACCGGCGCCAAGCAGAGCTTCACCTATCGCCAGATGCGCGATCGCACGGCGCAGATCGCCGGCGCCATGGCGCGGCTGGGGATCGGCAAGGGCGACCGGGTCATCATCTACATGCCGATGGTGCCCGAGACGGTGATGGCCATGCTGGCCTGCGCCCGGCTGGGCGCCATCCATTCCGTCGTGTTCGGCGGCTTCGCCTCGCACGAGCTCGCCACCCGCATCGACGACTTCAAGCCGGCGCTGATCCTGTCGGCCTCCTGCGGCATCGAGCCCAATCGCATCGTCGAGTACAAGCCGCTGCTCGACGGCGCCGTCGATCTGGCCAAGCACAAGCCGAAGCACTGCGTCGTGCTGCAGCGCCAGCAGGGACCGTGCGATCTGGTCGCCGGGCGCGACATCGACTGGCAGGATTTCGTCAAGGACGCCGCGCCGCACCATTGCGTGCCGGTCGAGGCGACCGATCCGCTCTACATCATCTACACCTCCGGCACCACCGGGCAGCCCAAGGGCGTCGTGCGCGACAATGGCGGCCACGCCGTGGCGCTGCACTGGTCGATGAAGGGGCTCTACGGCATCGAGCCGGGCGAGGTGTTCTGGGCCGCTTCCGATGTCGGCTGGGTGGTGGGCCATTCCTATATCGCCTACGCGCCGCTGATCTACGGCGCCACCTCGGTGCTGTACGAGGGCAAGCCGGTCGGCACGCCCGATGCCGGCGTCTACTGGCGCGTCATCGCCGAGCACAAGGTCAAGGCGCTGTTCACCGCGCCGACGGCGTTTCGCGCCATCCGCAAGGAGGATCCCGACGGCAAGCTGGTGCGGCAATACGATCTGTCGGCCTTCGAGCGGCTCTATCTCGCCGGCGAGCGCGGCGATCCACCGACCATCGCCTGGGCCGAGGAAATCCTGAAAGTGCCGGTGATCGACCACTGGTGGCAGACCGAGACCGGCTGGGTGGTATGCGGCAATTTCGCCGGCGTCGAGCTGCTGCCGGTCAAGCACGGGTCGCCTACGGTGCCGGCGCCCGGCTGGGACCTGCGCGTGCTCGATCCTGAGGGCCACGAGGTCAAGCCGGGCGAGATCGGTGCGCTGGTCGGCAAGCTGCCGCTGCCGCCGGGCACTTTCCCAACGCTGTGGAACGCGCCCGAGCGTTTCAAGCAGGCGTATTTCGCCGACTATCCCGGCTACTACAAGACCGGCGATGCGGGCTACATCGACGAGGACGGCTATGTCTTCGTCATGACCCGCGTCGACGACGTCATCAACGTCGCCGGCCATCGCCTGTCGACCGGCGGCATCGAGGAAGTGCTGGCCGCCCATCCCGACGTCGCCGAATGCGCCGTGGTCGGCGCCGCCGACGATCTCAAGGGCCAGGTGCCGCTGGGCTTCCTGGTGCTGAAGGCCGGCGTCAACCGTCCGCACGAGGAGATCGTGCGCGAGGTGGTCAAGCTGGTGCGCGATCGCATCGGCCCGGTCGCCGCCTTCAAGACGGCGGTGGTGGTCAATCGCCTGCCCAAGACACGCTCGGGCAAGATGCTGCGCGCCACCATGCAGAAGATCGCCGACAGCCAGGAGTTCAAGACACCCGCCACCATCGACGATCCCGCCATCCTCGGCGAAATCCGCGAGGCGCTGCGGCCGGCGGGATACGCGAAGGGGTAGGGCGCTGCACGAAAAGAAAGGGCGACCCGATGGTCGCCCTTTTCTCTATTCCTTGTCCTGCTCGACCGGCATGTCGAAGTCCGGCTGTTCCGCCTGGGCGGGATCGACCTCGCCCATCCCGGCATCGGGCTGCTCGGGGATTTCCTCGCCGGCGTCGAGGTCGGGCTGCTCGGCTTCCGCGGGATCGACCGTCGGCAGTTCGACGCCGGAGATCGACTGGCCGTTGCGCGCCGCCTTGCGGCGGGCGCGATCGACCGCCGCCTGCAGGTCGGCCATGCTGCACAGGCCGAGCGTCACCGGATCGCGCGGCTTGAGGTTCTGCGCGTTCCAGTGCGTGCGGTCGCGGATGGCGTTGATCGTCGCCTTGGTGGTGCCGATCAGCTTGGCGATCTGCGCGTCGCTCAGCTCCGGATTGTTCTTCAGCAGCCAGGCGATGGCGTCGGGCCGATCCTGGCGCTTGGCGACTGGCGTGTAGCGCGGGCCCTTGGGCCGCGACACCGGCATCGGCCGGTCGTTCCTGGCCAGTTTCAGGCTGGCGTCGGTATCGGCTTCGCAGCGCTCGATCTCCTCGCGGCTCAGCTGGCCGTTGGCGATCGGATCGGCGCCGACGATGCCGGTCGCCACTTCGCCGTCGGCGATAGCCTGAATCTCCAGCTCGTGCATGCCGCAGAACTCCGCGATCTGGCGGAAGCTGAGCGTGGTGTTGTCGACCAGCCAGACGGCCGTCGCCTTGGGCATCAAAGGCATTGTCATGGTCATGCTCCTTCGCGCGGGTATGGCTGCGCACCGCGCGTGAAGCGCGGGGGTCCGCTACCCGGGAATGTTAAGGAATTCCGAGGTTTATATAGTGGACCGACCGCCCGGGGTCAAAGAAACAGACCGGGATTTACGGCAATTTTGTTTCAAAAATCGCCGGAAATCCGGGGGTCGCAAAGGGACGGGGTCAGCCGACGCTGAGCATGATCTTGCCGATATGCTTTCCGGCCTCCAGTTCGGCATGGGCGGCATCGGCCTGGTGCAGCGGGAAGGTCTTGAAGTGGACCGGCGCTACCGTGCCGCTTTCCAGCAGCGGCCAGATCTTCTCGCGCAGGGCGCTGGCCATCGCCGCCTTGGCCTCGATCGATTGCGGGCGGAGCGTCGAGCCGGTGATGGTCTTGCGACCCATCATCAGCTTGGCGACGTTGAAGGTCGCCTGCGCGCCGCCCTGCACGGCGATCACCGACAGCCTTCCATTCATCGCCAGGCTGTCGAGATTGCGCTCGATATAGGGGCCGGCCACCATGTCGAGCACCACGTCGACGCCCTTGCCACCGGTCTTCTCGCGCACCACGGCGACGAAATCCTCGGTCCTGTAGTTGATGACGTGGCTGGCGCCCAGCTTCAGGCAGGCGTCCTTCTTGGCGTCGTCGCCGACCGTGGCGTAGACGGTGCAGCCGAAAGCGTGCGCCAGCTGGATCGCCGTCGTGCCAATGCCCGAGGCGCCGCCATGCACCAGAATGCTTTCGCCCTTCTTGAGCCGGGCGCGGTCGAACACGTTGGTCCAGACGGTGAAATAGGTTTCCGGCAGCATCGCCGCCTGCATCAGCGTGAAGCCTTTGGGGATTGGCAGGCAGTGGCTGGCCGGCGTGGCGCAGTATTGCGCATAGCCACCGCCGGGCGTCAGCGCGCAGACCTCGTCGCCGATCTTCCACTGCGTCACGTCGGCGCCCAGCGCCACGATCCTGCCCGCGACTTCCAGTCCCGGCAGGTCGGAGGCGCCCGGCGGCGGGTTGTAGAAGCCGCCGCGCTGGGCCAGGTCGGGCCGGTTGACGCCGGCGAAGGCCACGGCGATCAGCACCTCGTGCGGCTTGGGTGCGGGCACCGGCCGGTCGCTGACCGGCTTGAGCACGTCGGGCCCGCCCGGCTTGGTGATCTGGATCGCCGTCATGGTGGCGGGCAACTTGCTGGCGGACATGGTTTCTCTCCCGTGCGGCTGCGCTGCGGCAATCGCCGCCTTGATCCTCTAGCCGCCGCGGCCCACACTCGCAACCGCGAAAAAAGGAGGCCCGGCATGCCGATCGACATCGACGATCTGGAACCCTTGCGCAGGAAGCCCAAGCCGCAGGACCTCGACCGTCTGTCGATCGAGGAGCTGCACGACTACATCGCCAACATGGAAGCCGAGATAAAGCGCGTGCGCGAAAAGATCGCGGCCAAGCAGTCGCATACGTCCGCGGCCGCCGCGCTGTTCAAGAAATAGCCGAACGGGAAACGACCGGGACAGTCCCCATCCTCAAGGAGTTGTCATGAGCGTCAAAGGCAAGACGGTTCTGGTCACCGGTTCGACCAGCGGCATCGGTCTGGGCATCGCCGAGGCCTTCGCCGCCGAAGGCTGCAATCTGGTGCTGAACGGTTTCGGCGATGCCGCCGAGATCGAGAAGCTGCGCGCCGGAATGGAGGCGAAATGCAAGGTGGGGGTGACCTATGACGGCGCCGACATGAGCAAGCCGGACCAGATCGCGGCCATGATCGCCAGGGCGGAGAAGCGATTCGGCGCCGTCGACGTGCTGGTCAACAACGCCGGCATCCAGCACACGGCGCCGGTCGAGGAATTTCCGCTCGACAAGTGGGACGCCGTCATCGCCATCAATCTCTGCTCCTCGTTCCACACCGTCCGGGCGGCGCTGCCGGCGATGAAGAAGAAGGGCTGGGGGCGCATCATCAACATCGCCTCGGCGCACGGGCTGGTCGCTTCGCCGCAGAAGGTCGCCTACGTCGCCGCCAAGCACGGCGTGGTCGGCCTCACCAAGGTCGTCGGGCTGGAGACGGCCAATACCGGCGTCACTTGCAACGCCATCTGCCCCGGCTGGGTGCTGACGCCTCTGGTGCAGAAGCAGATCGAGGCGCGGGCCGCCGCCAACAAGACAAGCGTGGAGCAGGAGAGCCGGGCGCTGGTGGCCGAGAAGCAGGCCAGCCACAAATTCACCACGCCCGAACAGATCGCCGGCCTGGCGCTGTTCCTGTGTTCGGCGTCGGCCGACAACATCACCGGCTCGGCCTATTCCATCGACGGTGGCTGGACGGCGCAGTAGTCAGCCCGCCGCTGCCTGTTTTGCGCGCTGGCGGTAAGCCGCGTTCAACTCGGCGCCGAAGATGAAGACCAGGGCGGCGCTGTAGAAGAACAGCAATGTAATGACGACGCCGCCCAACGTGCCGTAGGTCGAATCGTAGTGGCCGGCGAGCGCCAGGTAGATCGACAGTCCGGTCGAGACGGCGAGCCAGAACAGCAGGGTCACGGCCACGCCCGGCAGCAGGGTGCGCCAGGGCAGGCGGCGCGGCGGCAAATACTGGTGCAGCACCATCAGAAAACTGCCGAACAGCACGCCGCCGACCAGATAGCGCCCGATGTCCCAAACGACGCCGATGCCGGTGCCGAGCGGCACGATGCGCTCGACGAACTGCCACGCCAGCGGACCCAGCACGATCGATCCTGAGGCCAGCACCAGCACCACGGCCGACAGCACCACGAACAGCAGGCTCTGCAGTCGCCGCTTCCAGATCGCGCGCGGCTCTTCGATGTTATAGGCGGTGTTTAGCGCCAGCCGCACCGCCTCGAACCAGCTCGACGCCGCCCACAGCGTGCCGAGGACGCCGATGGTCAGCAGATCCTCGTGATGCGCCAGCATGACCTCGAAGATGGGACCGGACAGGGTTTCGGCCACGTCGCGCGGGGCGAAGCGGAACAGGAAACCGACCAGCTGCTGCGCCG
>JBDZUM010000157.1:0-6886 GCA_040255215.1 Rhodospirillaceae bacterium | reverse complement strand
ACCTGATCATCGTGGTGTTCGCGGTGGTGGTGATCGGCGGCATGGGGTCGATCATGGGATCGATCGTGACCGGCTTCGGGCTCGGCGTCATCGAAGGCCTGACCAAGGTCTTCTATCCCGAAGCCTCGACGACCGTGATCTTCGTCGTGATGGCGATCGTGCTGCTGATCAGGCCGGCAGGCCTGTTCGGCCGGGCGCGCTGAGGAGCCGACCATGTTGCAGACCCGCTCCGTCGCCATCCTCGTCGTGCTGCTGGCCCTTGCCGCGGTCGCGCCGTTCGTCGTCTATCCCGTCTTCCTGATGAAGGCGCTGTGCTTCGCGCTGTTCGCCTGCGCCTTCAACCTGCTGATCGGCTATGTCGGCCTGCTGTCCTTCGGCCACGCGGCCTATTTCGGCGGCGCCGCCTATATCGCGGCCCACACCGCCAAGGTCTGGGGCTGGACGCCCGAAATGGCGATCATCGGCGGCGTGCTGGTGGCCGCAATGCTGGGCCTGCTGTTCGGCGCGCTGGCCATTCGCCGGCAGGGCATCTATTTCGCCATGATCACGCTGGCGCTGGCGCAGATGGTGTTCTTCCTTGCCGTGCAAGCGAAGTTCACCGGCGGCGAGGACGGCATTCAGGCCGTGCCGCGGCGGCCGATGCTGGGCTTCATCGACGTCTCGAACGACACCACTTTCTATTACGTGGTGCTGGCCATTTTCCTGGCCGGGTTCGCATTGATCTATCGCATCGTGCATTCGCCTTTCGGCCAGGTGCTGAAGGCCATCCGCGAGAACGAGCCGCGCGCCATTTCGCTTGGCTACCAGGTCGAGCGCTACAAGCTGCTGGCCTTCGTGCTTTCCGCCTCGCTGGCGGGTCTGGCCGGCTCGACCAAGGTTTTCGTCACCCAGCTCGCCTCGCTCACCGACGTGCAGTGGCAGATGTCGGGCGAAGTGGTGCTGATGACCCTGGTCGGCGGGCTCGGTACGCTGTTCGGGCCCGTGGTCGGCGCCTTCTTCGTCATCACCATGCAGAATTATCTCGCCACGCTCGGCGAATGGGTGCTGGTGATCCAGGGATTGATCTTCGTGGTCGTGGTGCTGTCGTTCCGGCGCGGCATCGTCGGCGAAATCGCCGCCTGGTGGAAGGCGCGCCGCGGCGACGGCTAGGGCCGCCCTAGAAAGACTCCGAGAACGGCCGCAGATCCAGCTCCAGCGTCCACGCGCTGCGGTGCTGGTGATGCAGCATCCAGTAGGCGTCGGCGATCGCCTCGATGTCGAGCATGCCGTCCGGACCGCGCTCCTCCTTCAGGTGCGGCGCGCGGCTAAGCAGGCGTTCGCCGGCAATGCCGCCATCGATCACGACATGCCCGACATGGATTCCTTGCGGCCCAAACTCGCGCGCGATGCTCTGCGCCATATTGCGCACCGCCGCCTTGGCCGCGGCAAAGGGAGCGAAACGCGCCTTGCCGCGCAGGCTGCCCGAGGCGCCGGTAAAGATCAGGCTGCCGCCGCCGCGCTCCAGCAGCACAGGCAGGGCCGCCTGAGCCACATTGAAGCCGCCCAGCGCATGTTCGCGCCAATGGCGTTCGAAACGTTCGACGCTCAGTTCGAGAAACGGCCCCGGCACGTTCGAGCCCGCGTTGTGGATAGCGAGCGCCAGCGGCGCGAGCGTCTGCGCCGTGGCGACGAACATGCGCGCATCGTCCGCCGAGGAAGCGTCGCCGACGACGGCGACGGCCTTGCCGCCGGCCTTGCGCAGCTCTTCCGCTACCGCCTCGACCTTCTCCGGCGTGCGCCCGGCAACCGCGACGGGATAACCGCCTTGCGCGAACCGGCGGGCGATCGCCGCTCCCAGGCCGTGCGAGGCGCCGACGCCTACCACCAGCACGCTGCCCTGCCGGGCGCTCCAACGATCAGTCATGGGTCACTCCAGAATCGGTTGTCGTGGCAGCAATGCCGGCAGGCGCGGCCGCCGGCAATCGAATTAAAATAATGACCGGTCGAGAAAATCTGATGCGGCGTACAGGCTGGCGCCGATCGCCGGCAGGCTAGGTCGTGGCTTCCATCGCCCGCAGGTAATCCGTCGCGACTCGGTCGAGATCATCCAGAAACCACGTCTCGTGCAGCCATTCAGGCGCTGCGGCAACGGCATGGGCCAGAACGCCGTCGACCATCGCGACCAAGAAAGCGGCGCGTTGCGGAAGGTCGCGGCGATGTGGATAGGCTGGGGCGAGCATCGCACAGACCAGGTCGATGAAGCGGCCGGACAGCTCGTCCAGAATGCCGTTGGATTCGGGCTCGGCCAACGGTTCGCGCAAGGCGATGCTGAGCGCCACGTTCTCGCGTTTGACGGCGATTAACGCAGCAAGCGCCGCGCGGATCATCGTCTGCGGCGGCGCGTCGACGTTCTCCCGCCTCGCCTTGGCGATGGCGCCCAGCATCAGCTCGAAATAGCGCTGCTTCAGCGCCATCACCAGCGAACGCTTGTCGGGGAAATATTGGTAGAGCGTGCCGACCGACACGCCGGCGCGCTCGGCCACGCGCGTCGTGGTCAGTCGCCTGTAGCCTTCGCGCACCAGGACCTGAAGGGTCGCTTCCAGAACCGCCTCCGTCGTGGCGCGCGAGCGGTCCTGAAGCGGCTGTTTTCGCTGTCGAATCCGCTCGGCCAGGGGCTTGTCCTGGAATGCGAATTGGCGAACTGAAGCTTTCTTCATATTTCAAGCATGACGCGGCCGATCATCGGCGGCAAGGCGGAGATGGACATGAAAAGGATTCTGATAACAGGCGCCAGTCGCGGTCTTGGTCTGGCGATGGCGCGGGCGCTGGACGGCGCGCCCGACGTCGAACTGGTTCTTGCGGTCAGAGATCTTGCGGCCGGCCAACGCGCTGCGGCCTCCTTGCGCGGACCGGCGCGCGTGATCGAACTCGATATGGGTTCGCGCCAGTCGATCCGGCGGTTGATCGACGCTTGGCAGGAGCCATTGCACGCTCTGGTCAACAACGCCGGCCTGCAATTCACCGGCCCGGCGGTCTTCAACGACGCCGGGGTCGAGATGACGTTGGCCGTCAATCATCTCGGGCCGCTGGAACTGGGCGTCGGGCTGCTTCCCTGGCTGTCGGGGGGACGGGTCATGGCCGTCGGCAGCGGCACCCACAATCCGCACAATCGGACGGCACGCCTGTTCGGCTTTCGCGGCGGGAATTTCACGACGATCGAGGAACTGGCGCACGGCCATGCCCAGCGCAGATCGGATCGCGGCCGAGGCATGGACCTCTACGCCACTTCCAAGCTGCTCGCCATGGCGACCTCCGTGGAACTGGCGCGCCGCTTTCCGCAGACGGAATTCTTCGTGCTGGATCCCGGCCTGATGCCGGGAACGGGATTGATTCGCACCGCCCCGTGGCCGGCGCGGCTTGCGTGGCATTCTCTTCTGCGCTGGCTGGTGTCCGTGTTGCCCGATGCCAGTACGCCAAAGCGCTCGGCGCTGGCGGCACGTCGTTTATTGCTGGAGCCGATCGCACCGGGCGAAATCTACGATTTCGATGGCGCCCCCTCGGGCCGCGTCTGGCCCCTCGTCCGCGATCCGGACTTTGGCCGCGTCGTGGTCGATCAGTCGCTTGCCTTTCTGGGCTTGCGGCCGTCGTCCACGGCCGCCCCGTGAAACGGCGCCATGCTGCATTTAATCGAGTAAAATCAACAATGTAGAAATGGCGGAGGGGAAGGGATTCGAACCCTCGATACCAGTTATCCCGGTATAACGGTTTAGCAAACCGTCGCCTTCGACCACTCGGCCACCCCTCCAAAGGCGTCCGTTTAAGGCCCCAGGGTCGTCAAACACGGCGGATGCGCGGTCGTTCTAGCCTTCCGCAGGCATCCGCGTCAACCGGCACCATCGTGTACAGGCATTTGATTTTTCGGCGGGAATCGCTTCGAGGGAGCAAATTCGTTCATGAAAAAAGGGCGCGCCAACGCTTGGGCGCGCCCTTTCGCGGAAATGTCTCGACCTACAGGCTGGCGGCAGTCGTCGCGCAGCCCATCTGCGCCACGGCCGGCGCCTCGAACACCATGGCCTCCAGCGGCACGTCGCGCGCCGTCAGATAGGCCGTAACCCAGGTCAGGCGATCCATCGACACCAGGGTTTCGGTCTGGCTTCTGGGCTCGCCGCCCTCGATGCGCAGGAACAGCGTCCCCTTCTGGGGGTAGGCAGCGGCCGCGGCATCCAGCACTTCCTCCGCCACGGGGGTCAGCTCCGCCGAATTGGCGGCGAAGGGAATGACGAAAGTATCGGCCACGTTCTCGCTCGCCGCCGCGTTCATCAGCCCCGGCAGCCGACAGCCGACCTCGCCCGACATCGGCAACGCGCCAGCGCTGGCGATGGCGCCCATCGCAAGCCCGCCGGCCAACACGCCGGTCAGGATGAATTTCTCGACACTCGATCTGGTCCGCATGACGAACCTCCTTTCGGTTTGCCGAACACTCACCCCAATAACACCGATACCCGCCTCCGGGTTCCTCTCCCAGAGACGGGTATCTAATTGTTTTTAAAGACTAAATTAAGGCTGCTTTATGGCGCGCGCGGGGGTTTTCCGCGAACCAGATTCACAATCAGGCTGATGACGAACAGCACCAGGAAGATGAAGAAGAGAATCTTGGCGATGGCGGCGAAGTCGGCGGCAATGCCACCGAAGCCGAACAACGCGGCGATGAGTGCGAAAACCAGAAAAGCCAATGCCCATTGCAGCATGTCGAAATATGGCGAGCGTTAGCCCGCCACCTCCTGCCAGACTCGTTCAAGTTCGGTAACGGCTTCGTCGAAGGACTTCTGCGCATCGTCCCAGCCTTCGCGACCGGCCGATTTTGCCTTGCCCCACTCGATCTCAACGCGATCCCAAGCGGCATCCAGACGATCCTTCGCGGAGCGATATCCGGCGGCCGTCTTGTCTGCCGCCTTGTCGGAAAATCCGTCGATCTTCGACCGCCATTCGCGCACGGTCCGGTCGACCTCGGCGCGCGTTTTCGCACCGCTCAGCCGGACCTCGGCGTTTTCGAGCGCGGATTTCAGCGGCTTGTATTCGGGAGCGCTTTCCAGGCTCTCCTTCGTCGCGCCTGGAAGAGACACCCGAGCGCCGGAAAGCACGAACTTGTCCATCGGGAGTTTGACCGATTTGGCGCCGATGCCGAGAAAACCGCCGACATCGACCACCGCGTCGGTCACGCGAAATCGCGAATCGAGAAGCAGACTATCGATCGTACCGATCCTGTCTCCTGCATCGTTCGTGACCGTCGCGCCGATCAGCTCCTTGCTGGACACGGGCGCCGCAATTTCAGCCGTATGCGCCGGGGCGGTTGTTGTCTGTGCTCTGGCGCCGCCGGCCACGCCGGCGCCAACCGCAAGTGCGACTGCCAATGTGATCGGGACGGGTCCGCGCTGCATCGGTATTCCTATTCGCGATTGAATTGCTGCAGTCGAACGCTGCTTCCTCAATTTCGGTTCCAGGACCGCAGCCGGTTCTCAAGCATGATCGTCGTGCCGGGGCGACCGACGCAGGCGCGCCGCATCGATCCGCCGCGCCAGTTCGTCAAGATCATCCCCGCCTTCGAGGACCGAATTCGTCGCCGCCGTGCGCAAGCCCTGCAACAGTTGTCGCATCTGCATGGAAACTTCGGCTTGCTGCGTGCTGCTCTGTTGATCGACACTGCGCGAGGAGCCCTCCACAATCTCCTCGACCGCCGTCGGCTTCGCGCCATCCATGATACTAAAACTCCAATGGACTCCTTATCCCTCCGCCTGCAGCCCATAACGGCCGAGTCGGAACATGGTTTCCCCACAGGGAAAGACCAGCCGTGGGGGATAGGAAAAAACGGCCTTCCGTCACGCGAGTTCCAGGCAGATCGCGGTATTTTTTTCTTCTTCGCGGAATTGTGCAGGGTGCCGGTTTTTGCTTTAAATTGAGCCGCTTCCGGCGTCATTCGGAAACGTCCCGCCCCGGCGCATGCCTTGTTTGCGCCCCGTTCTCGTGTTGATTACCGCGCAGCAGAGAGCTGCTCAAGGAACAGGAAATGCCCATAGGATCCCGCGAAATCGCTGCCGCCCTTCCCTTTCTCCGGCGCTATGCGCGCGCCCTCACCGGCAGCCAGGGCATCGGCGACCAGTACGTCCGGATCATGCTCGAGATGATCGTGGAGGATCCCTCGCACCTGCCGGACGACGGCGATGTCGGCCGCGAGGTGTTCCGCCTTTTCCATCGCGTGTGGGATCGCGCCAACCCGAACACGCTCTACCGCGAGCCCGATCAGGCCGGCATGGACCCGACGATCCGCGAGCTGCCGCCGCAGCAGCGCCAGGTCCTGCTGCTGGTCGCGCTGGAAGGATATTCGTTCCCCGACGTGGCCTACGTCATGGGCATTTCCGAGGACAAGGCGCGCGAGCTGTTCAACGACGTGCAGCGCGATATCGAGGGCCAGTCGCCCTCGCCCATCATGATCATCGAGGACGAAAAGATCATCGCCCTCGACATCGCCTCGATCGTCGAGGAGATGGGCCATTCCGTGGTCGGCATCGCCGAGCGCGAGCGCGACGCCGTCGCCCTCGCCCAGCGCACCAAGCCGCATCTGATCCTGGCCGACATCCAGCTCAAGGACGGCGACAACGGCATCGCCGCCGTGCAGCGCATCCTGCTCGACCACGACGCGCCGGTGATTTTCATCACCGCCTATCCCGAGCAGCTCCTGACAGGCGAAGCGCCGGAGCCGGCTTTCGTGATCGCCAAGCCATTCGCGCCGGAGACGGTGAAGGCCGCCATCTCGCAGGCGCTCTATGTCCGCAAAGACGGAAACTGACCCGCCCGACGAGCCGGCTCGCAGCGCCGCACCACCGCAGGGACAGTCGCGGCATACGGCGCG
>JBDZUM010000025.1:0-38490 GCA_040255215.1 Rhodospirillaceae bacterium | reverse complement strand
AGAAAAGTCGGGCTTTCCGGGGAAAAGCGCTTCGTTTTCTAGCCGAGGCGGGCGGACGGGGCAATGGCGGCGCCTTTAGAGATGGCTGAGGACGTTCACCAATCGGCCGAACGGGTCGCGAACGTAGAAGCGGCGCACGCCCCAGGGCTCCGATGCCGGACCGTACTCGACGGCGAGGCCGGCCTCCTCCACACGGGCAAGAACCTTGTCGAGATCGTCGACCTCGATCGACAGGTCCGGCACCGGCGTGCCCGAGCCGCCCTCGGACATGATGCTTATCTGCGCCTTGGGATGGACGTCGCTGGCGAAGGTGCGGATCCAGCCGTGATCCATCACGACCTTCATGTCGAGGATGTCGCCGTAGAACGCATCGCCGTCCTGGGGGTGGGCGTGGGCGATGTTCGGAACGATGCGTTTTACGGTCATGGCGAAACTCCTCGTCGACGCCTCGTCGGGTAACGGCAAGCGTGTCTGCGGCGTTCCAGGCGCCGGTCTATTCCCTGAGCGCCGCCGCCTCCGAGGCGGCGCGGCGGGCGAGGCGGGCCTCGCGGATGGTGACGTAGGTCGCGGCGCCGAAGATCATGAAGCCGCCGATGAAGGTGAATACGGTCGGCGTCTGGGCGAAGAACAGGTAGCCGACCAGCGCCGTCCACAGCATGCGGCTGAAATCCATCGGCAGCACCTTGCTGGCGTCGGCCAGCTTGAAGGCGTGCCCCATGCACATGTGCGAACAGGACGCCGACACGCCGACGATGGCCATCAGAACCCATTGCTCGAGCGTCGGCCACTGCCAGACGAAGATCGCCGGCACCAGCGTGATCGGCGCCAGCAGCAGGCTGGCCCAGGCGGTCATCAGCACAGGGCTTTCGGTGCGGGCCAGCGACTTGATGGTCAGCAGCGCGAAGGCCCAGGTCGAGGCCGATCCGATCACCATGAAGGCGCCGGCGTTGATGTCGGTGAACCCCGGACGCAGGAGCACCAGCACGCCGGCGAAGCCGACGCCCATCGCCAGGCTGCGGCGCCAGCCCACCTTTTCCTTGAGGATGAAGATCGCGCCGATGGTGGCGAAGAGCGGCGCCAGAAAACCAAGAGCGGCGATCTCGGCCAGCGGCACCAGCGGTATGGCCATGAACCACAGCGCCATCGAAACGACCTGAAGGAAGGCGCGCAGCAGGTGCATCGGCATGCGTCTGGTGTGCATGGCGGTGGCGCTGCGAAGGATGAAGGGCAGGAAAAAGATCAGCCCGAACAGGCAGCGCATGAAGACGATCTGCAGCGAATCGAGCTCGGGGATCGAGCGGATCACGCCCATCATCGACGCCTCGAGCGCCGTGGCGATGCACCACAGCCCCATGGCGACGACGCCGGCGGGCAGGCCGAGGACGCGGTCGGGCTGGCTCATGCCGGCGCCCGCAGCCGTCGACCTCGGGCGGCGGCAATGCCGTAGAGCGCATTGCCGGCGACGGCGGCCAGCACGGCGATGCCGCCGATCAGCGCCAGCGGGCCCGGCTGCTCGCCGAAGGCCAGCCAGACCCAGAACGGCCCCAGCACGATTTCCAGCAGGCCGATGACGACCGCCTGGGCGGCGGGCACGGTGCGGGTGCCGATGGTGAACAGGACCAGGCCGAGGCCGAGCTGGACGACGCCGAGCAGGGCCAGCAGGCCGATTTCGCCGGTGCCGGCGGTTGGCGGCAGGGCGAAGGGCGCGGCGACGATGGCGGAGAACAGTCCGGCCAGGAACACGCCGGGCAGCATGGAGATGGCGCGGTTGTGGCGCACGATGTTGGCGTTGATCGAGAAAAACAGCGCCACGAGGAAGGCCATGGCGGCGCCGATCAGGCCCCCGGCCTGCAGCGAGTTCCACACCATAAGCGCCACGCCGCCGCCGGCGGCGGCGATGGCGATCCAGGTATGGGCCTGCACCGGTTCGCCGAAAAAGACCCGGCCGATCACCGCCGTCAGCAGCGGCGCGCAGGCCATGACGAACAGCGCGTTGGCGACGGTGGTGTACGACAGCGCCAGGATGAACAGGATGAAGGTCGCGGCCAGCAGCGCGCCGCTCAGCACCATCGACCAGCCGGCGGCGCGCAGATCGGCCATCACCTGGGCGCGGCGGGCGAGCAGCAGCGGCAGCAGGGCGAGCGTCATGAAGGCCGAGCGCCAGAAGGTGATCTCCCACGGACCGGCATCGACGCCGCGCACGATCAGCCCGGCCGTGCTCCAGCACAGCGCCCCGCCGGCGATCAGCGCCACGCCGATCGCGTAGGATCTGTTGAACTCGCTCATGCCAGACCTGTCCAACCCGACTTGCCGGCGGTGGCGCGACGGACGTAACGTTCCGGTCCGCTTATGGCGCTCTCGGGGCGCGAGCGGACAAGGTGCGGCGTGGTCATCGGACGGGGCGTTTCCTGCGCGGCGATCGTTGTCGAATGCATGGGAGCGGCCGCGTTGCGCGCTCCAGCCTGTAGCACGAAAGGAACGGGGGCGGTCAATGCGCGAACACATGGTGCCCTTTCTCGGTCCGCATGGCTTCAACAAGGTGGCGTGTTTCGACTGGGGCGATCCGGCCAGCGAGCGGGTGGCGATCTGCGTCCACGGGCTGACGCGGCGCGGCCGGGATTTCGATTTCCTGGCGCAGGCGCTGGCCGAACGCTATCGCGTGATCTGCCCCGACATGCCCGGGCGCGGCCGTTCGGACTGGCTCGACGACAAGAACGACTACGATTACGTCACCTACATGGCGGCTTGTTCGGCGGTGATCGCATGGTCGGGCGCGGCGCAGGTCGACTGGGTCGGCACCTCGATGGGCGGGCTGATCGGTATGTTCCTGGCGGCGCAGAAGGGCGCGCCGATCCGGCGCATGGTGATCAACGACGTCGGGCCGTTCCTGCCCAAGGCGGCGCTCGAGCGCATCGGCTCCTATGTCGGCACCGACCCGCGCTACGTCACCTTCGAGGATCTCGAGGCCGATCTGCGAAGGAATTCCGCGCCGTTCGGGCCGCTGACCGACGTGCAGTGGCGGTTCCTCGCCGAGCACTACGCCAGGCGGCTGAGCGACGGAGCCTGGTCCTCGCATTACGATCCCGGCATCGCGGTCAACATCAGGAAGGCGCAGCCGGCGCAGGACATCGATCTGTGGCCGGTCTGGGCACAGGTGCAGTGTCCCGTGCTGGTGCTGCGCGGTTCGCAGTCCGACCTGCTGACTGCGGCGACGGCGAAGCGCATGCAAGAGCGCGGCCCGGCGACCGACGTGGTCGAGATCGCCGGCGTCGGCCATGCGCCGGCGCTGCTCGACGATCATCAGATCGGCGTCGTGCGCGACTGGCTGTTCCAGCCCTGACGTGCGCCCGCCGATCTTCCGCCCGCGCTTCCCGTATCTGACCGGCGATCTGCAGACGCTGGCCAATCGCTTCGTGCCGCCGGCCAGCCTGGCGCGATGGCCGGGCGAGGAACTGCGCTTCGCCATGGCGGATGGCGACACGCTGCTGGGTACGCTGCACCGGCCGCAGGAGGAAACCGAGCGGCCGCTGGTGCTGCTGATCCACGGGCTGACCGGATCGGCCGACAGCAACTACGTGCTGGACAGCGCAGCGCATCTGCTGGCGCAGGGGAATATGGTGCTGCGGCTCAACCTGCGCGGGGCGGGGGCGAGCCGGGCGCTGTGCCGCGGGCAATACTATGCCGGCCGCTCGCAGGATCTGCGCGAGCTGCTGACGTTGCTGCCGGCAAGCCTGACGCGGCACGGCATGGTGGCCATCGGCTATTCGCTGGGCGGGGCGATGCTGGCGAAATATCTCGGCGAGGAGGGGGCGGCGTCGAAGCTCAAGGCGGCGGCGACGGTGTCGGCGCCGATCGACCTGTCGGCGACCTGCGCGCACATGCAGCGGCCGCGCAACTGGGCCTATCATTCCTACATCCTCGCCAACATGAAGACCGAGGCGACCGGCGCCGGCGCCGGGCTGACCGCGGAGGAACGGGCGGCGATCCTGAAATCGCGCAGCGTGTGGGAGTATGACGAGTTCTTCATCGGCCCGCGCCACGGCTTCGCCGGCGCGGAGGACTATTACGAGCGCAACAAGCCGCTGCGCTTTCTGGCGGAAATCCGCGTGCCGACCCTTATGGTATCGGCGGGCGACGATCCGTGGATTCCGGTCGCTACCTATGAAAGCGTCGACTGGGCGGCCAATCCGGTGCTGACACCGCTGCTGCCGTCAGGCGGCGGGCATGTCGGGTTCTACGTGGCGGGCGACGCGGTGCGCTGGCACGACCGGGCGATCGCGGCGTTCCTTGCCGATCAGAATTTCGCCTTGGCAAGCATCCGGGCGGCCTCGACGGCGCCGTAGGTCAGCACGCCGTCGCAGCCGGCGCGCTTGAAGCCGGCGAGCGATTCCATCAGCACCTTGTTCCAGTCGAGCCAGCCATTGCCCGCGGCGGCCCGCAACATCGCGTATTCGCCGGACACCTGATAGGCGAAGGTCGGCACGCCGAACGCGTCCTTCACGCGACGCACCACGTCGAGATAGGGCATGCCGGGCTTGACCATCACCATGTCGGCGCCTTCGTCGATGTCGAAGGCGACCTCGCGCAGGGCCTCGTCGGAATTGGCGAAGTCCATCTGGTAGGTCTTCTTGTCGCCCTTGCCCAGCGCGCCCTTGCTGCCGATGGCGTCGCGGAACGGACCATAGAAGGCGGAGGCATATTTGGCGGCGTAGGACATGATCTGCACGTGATCGAAGCCGGCCTGGTCGAGCGCCTCGCGGAACGTGCCGATGCGGCCATCCATCATGTCGGACGGGGCCTGGATGTCGGCGCCGGCTTCGGACTGCACCAACGCCTGGCGGGTCATGATCTCGACCGACTCGTCGTTGACGACGTAGCCGTCGACCACGATGCCGTCCTGGCCTAGCGGGTTGAAAGGATCGAGTGCCACGTCGCAGACGATGCCGATGTCGGGCACTGCCTTCTTCACCGCCCGGATGGCGCGGCAGACGAGGTTGTCGGGATTGTAGGCCTCGGCGCAGTCAGGGGTCTTCAGTTTCGGGTCGACCTCCGGGAAGATCGCGATGGCGGGAATGCCCAGATCGCGGGCCTCGCGCACGGCCGAGACGAGTTCGTCGATGCTGTAGCGGTAAACGCCGGGCATGGAGGCGATTTGCGTGCGGCGCTTCTTCTCCTGCACGAAGACCGGCCAGATCAGATCGTCGACCGACAGGCGGGTTTCGGCCACCAGGCGGCGCGACCAGGCATGACGGCGCGGCCGACGCAGGCGTGTGGTGGGAAACCGCCCCAGCGAAGTGAAACGCGCCATGTGAAAACCCCTCGGACTGCGAAGCGGCGCGATCCTACGCCCCGTGCCCTCGGGAGGCAACGCGACCGCGATGCGACCTGTCGCCCCGCGGTCCAACCGCCTGTCGGCAGGCAACGGCGCCTCGCGTTGACAGGCAGGGTGCGGATTCTATGATCGCCGCCCACGCCGCTTCAGCCGGGGACCGCATGGATTTCGACCTCTCCGAGGACCAGATCGCCTTTCGCGAGACGGCCCGGAACTTCGCGCAGAACACGATGCTGCCGCTGGCGCCGCAATGGGACCGCGAAGGCGTCTTCCCGACCGACACGCTGCGCGAGGCGGCGGCGTTGGGCTTCGGCGGCATCTATATCAAGGACGACGTCGGCGGCACCGGGCTTGGCAGGCTGGACGCGGCGCTGATCTTCGAGGAGCTGGCGGCGGCGTGTCCCTCGACGGCGGCCTATATCTCGATCCACAACATGGCGGCGTGGATGATCGACCGCTTCGGCAGCGACGAGCAGCGGAAGAAATTCCTGCCGAAGCTGACGACGATGGAGCATTTTGCGTCGTACTGCCTGACCGAACCCAATGCCGGCTCGGACGCCGCATCGCTGCGGACCAGGGCGGTGCGCGAGGGCGATCACTATATCGTCAACGGCTCGAAGGCGTTCATCTCGGGCGGCACGGCTAGCGACGTCTACGTCACCATGGTGCGGACCGGGGGCGAGGGACCGAAGGGCATCTCGACGCTGGTGATCGAGCGCGACACGCCCGGGCTGGGGTTCGGCAAGCTCGAGCACAAGCTGGGCTGGAATTCGCAGCCGACGGCAGCGGTGATTTTCGAGAACTGCAAGGTGCCGGTGGCCAACCGGCTGGCGGACGAGGGCGACGGGTTCAAGATCGCCATGAGCGGACTCGATGGCGGGCGCATCAATATCGGCGCCTGTTCGCTGGGCGGCGCGCGCCAGTGCCTGGAGAGCGCGCAACGCTACATGGGCGAGCGCAAGCAGTTCGGCCAGGCGCTGTCGGAGTTCCAGGCGCTGCAGTTCAAGCTGGCCGACATGGCGACCGAACTCGATGCGGCGCGCCTGATGATCCATCGCGCCGCCTTCAAGCTCGACCAGAAATCGGCCGACGCGACCATGGCCTGCGCCATGGCCAAGCGCTTCGCCACCGACACGGGCTTCGACGTCGTCAACCAGGCGCTGCAGCTGCATGGCGGCTACGGCTACCTCAAGGAGTACCCGATCGAGCGCTATCTGCGCGATCTGCGGGTGCACCAGATCCTGGAAGGCACCAACGAGATCATGCGCGTCATCATCGCCCGCAAGCTGCTGTCGGGCGACTGGCCGTCGAACAGGTAAGGGGAAAGAGAAGCGAATGTCGGATCAGGAAGTTCTGTTCGAGACCAAGGGCGGCATAGGCCATATCGTGCTCAACCGGCCGAAGGCGCTCAATGCGCTGACCTTGCCGATGGTGCGGCTGATCGCGCCGCAGATGGAGAAATGGGCGACCGACAAGGCGGTCAAGGCCGTCGTCATTTCCGGCGCCGGCGATCGCGCCTTCTGCGCCGGCGGCGACGTGGCGGAAATCTATCGCCAGAAGGTCGCCGGCAATACGAGCCTGGGCCGCGATTTCTTCCGCGAGGAATACATCGTCAACCGCGCCATCTTCCGCTTCCCCAAGCCGTGGATCGCGCTGCTCGACGGCATCACCATGGGCGGCGGCGTCGGTTTGTCGGTGCATGGCCGCTTCCGTATCGCCACCGAGAAGTTCCTGTTCGCCATGCCGGAGACCGGCATCGGCCTGTTTCCCGATGTCGGCGGCGGGCATTTCCTGTCGCGCCTGCCGGGCCAGCTCGGCATGTATCTGGCGCTGACCGGCCAGCGGTTGAAGGCGGCGGACGCGATGTATGGCGGCGTGGCCACGCATTTCGTCGCCAGCGACCGGATACCGGAGCTGATTGGGGCGCTGGAAACCATGACGGGCGAAGGCGATGCGGCGGTCGAGGCTGTGCTCGCGCCGTTCAAGGGCGAGGCGGGCGAGCCGACTTTGCCGGCGCACCGCGCCGATATCGACCGGCATTTCGGCCATGACAGCGTCGAGGGCATCGTCGCCTCGCTGGCCAGGGACGGCAGCGAGTGGGCGCAGAAGACCTCGGCGGCGCTGGCGAAGCTGTCGCCGACTAGCATGAAGATCACCTTCAAGCAGATCCGCGATGGCGCCTCGATGTCGTTCGAGGACATCATGACCATGGAATACCGGCTGTCGCAGGGCTGCATGGCCGGGCACGACTTCTTCGAGGGGGTGCGGGCGGTTCTGATCGACAAGGACCATGCCCCCAAGTGGCAGCCGGCGACGCTGGAAGCGGTGGGAGAAGACATCGTGGCGCGGCATTTCGCGCCGGTCGGCAACGATCTGATTTTCAAGTAGCGCGCGGCGAACGCGGGCGAGGGAGGAAGACATGGCGACGATCGCATTCATCGGGCTCGGCAACATGGGCGGGCCGATGGCGCAGAACCTGATCAAGGCCGGGCACGAGGTGCATGGCTACGATCTGTCGGAGAAAGCCCTGGCCGACGCGGTTGCGGCCGGCGCCAAGAAGGCCGGCAGCCCGGCCGAAGCGGTCAAGAACGCCGACGTGATCGTCACCATGCTGCCGGCCGGCAAGCATGTGCGCGGCGCCTATGGCGGGCAGGGCGGGCTGATCAAGTCGGCGAAGAAGGGCGCGCTGCTGATCGACTGTTCGACCATCGACGTCGAATCGGCGCGCGCGGTGGCGCAGGAAGCGGCCGATGCCGGGCTGGAGATGGTCGACGCGCCGGTGTCGGGCGGCGTCGGCGGTGCTGCCGGCGGCACGCTGACCTTCATGGTCGGCGGCCCCGATGCGGCCTTCGCCAAGGCCAGGCCGATCCTCGAGAAGATGGGCAAGACGATCGTCCATTGCGGCGGCAGCGGCAACGGCCAGGCGGCGAAGATCTGCAACAACATGATCCTCGGCGTGTCGATGATCGCGGTCAGCGAGGCCTTCATGCTGGCCAAGCGGCTGGGGCTGGACGCGCAGAAGCTCTACGACGTGTCGTCGACGGCCTCGGGCCAGTGCTGGTCGCTGACCACCTACTGCCCGGTGCCGGGCCCGGTGCCGACCTCGCCTGCCAATCGGGACTATCAGCCCGGTTTCACCGCGGCGATGATGCTGAAGGATCTGCTGCTGGCGCAGCAGGCGGCATCGGCGGCCGGCGCCTCGACGCCACTCGGCGCGGAAGCGGCGCAGATCTACAATCTCTTCGTCAACGGCGGGCGCGGGGCGATGGATTTCTCCGGCATCGTCAAGATGCTGGACGGAAAGTGAAGGATCGATGTCCATCGTTCTGTACGACTTGAAGGGCAAGGACGGTCTGCGCTACAGCCCGTTCGGCTGGCGCGCGCGCATGGCTTTGGCGCACAAGGGCATCGAGCCCGAAAACGTCGCGGTGGGCTTCACCGAGAAAGATCGCGTCGCCTTCTCCGGCCAGCCGCTGGTGCCGGTGATCCTCGACAAGAAGCACGGCGACAAGGTGGTGTTCGATTCCTTCCAGATCGCCTGCTATCTCGACGAGGCCTATCCCGGCAAGCCGCTGATGGAGTCGCCGCAGGCGCGTTCGCTGTCGCAATTCTTCGGCAACTGGCTGGGCACGGCGGTGCTTCCCGCCATGGCCGGCATGATCGTGAACGATGTCTTCCAGCGCGTGCGTGCCGAAGACCAGCCCTATTTTCGCGAAAGCCGCGAGAAGCGGTTTGGCAAGAAGCTGGAGGAAATTCCGGTCGGTCGCGAGCAGCGCCTGGTCGCTTTCCGGGCGGCACTCGAACCGCTGCGCGCGTTGCTGCGGCAGCAGGACTTCGTCTGCGGTGCGGCGCCGGCCTATGCCGACTACATGACGTTCGGCACCTTCCAGTGGCCGCGCATCGCCAGCGATTTCGAGATGCTGGAGCAGGACGATCCGATCCACGCCTGGCGGCAACGCGAGATCGGGTTGTTTGACAATCTGGGCGATCGCGCGAGGATCGGACCGACCAACTAAATCGGGGGATGCAGAGATGGCTGAAGTCAAGGTTACGCAGGACTACAAGGCGGATGCCGACAAGGTGTGGCAGAAGATCCGCAGCTTCACCGGTCTGGCCGACTGGATGCCGGGCCTGCAATGCGAGGCCAGCGACGGCGGCAAGACGCGCAAGCTGACCTTGCCGACGGGCGCGGTGATCGTCGAGACGCTGGAAACCTTCGACGAGGCCGGGCGGACCTACGGCTACTCGATCGTCACCGGCCCGCTGCCGGTGAAAGACTATTTCTCGGCCATCAAGGTGGTTCCGCGCACCGAGGGCTGCACCGTCGAATGGTCGGGCCGCTTCGAGCCGGTAGGCCCGGAGGCGGTGGCCAAGGGCATCGTCGAGGGCATTTATCGCGGCGGCCTGGCGGCGCTCGGCGTGGCGGTCGGGGGGTAGTTCAACACTGTCATCCCGGCCGTAGCCCGAAGGGCGAAGAGCCGGGACCCATTATGTACCTTGCGACAGCGGACAACTCGGCAACGCCGTTATGGGTCCCGGGTCTCGCTGCGCTCACCCGGGATGACGCGTCTCTTCAAGGCTTCAGAATCACTCGCCCGACGACCTTGCCTGCCTTCAACTCCTCGAGCGCGTCGTAGGCGCCCTCGAGCGGGCGGGTGGAGAAGGGCAGAGCGGGCACGCGGCCCTCGCGCACCAGCGCCATCAATTCGCGCAGATCCTCGAGCGAGCCGACGTAGGATCCCTGCAAAGTCAGCATGCGCAGCGGCAGGCCGGCGATGGAGAGCGGCGTGTCGCCGCCGAACAGACCGACGACAGTGACGCTGCCGCCGCGGCGCACTGTATCGACCGCGAATTGCAGCGAGGACGGCGCGCCGACGAAATCGATGGCGGCATCGACGCCGCCTTCGGCGACAAGCTTCGCGACGGCGTCGGACGCCTTGGGATTGACGACGCGGTCGGCGCCGGTCTCGGTCGCGGCCTTGAGCTTGGCGTCGTCGATGTCGGCGACGATGATCTCGGCGCCCGACATGGCCTTCGCCACCGCGACGCCCGCGAGGCCGACGCCGCCGGCGCCGATCATCAGCAGCTTCTTCAGGCCGCCGCGCGTCGCCTGCGCCTTCTTGATGGCGCTGTAGGCGGTGATGCCGGAGCAGGCATAGGTGCAGGCCAGCTCCTGGGGCACGTTGCCGTAGTCGACCAGATATTTGGAACTCGGCACCATGACGTGGTCGGCATAGCCGCCGTCACGGCGGGTGCCGAGCTGGCGCGGCGTGGCGCAGAGCAGCTCGTCGCCGCCGGTGCAGGTGGCGCAGGTGCCGCAGCCGATCCAGGGATAGACGACGAAGCGCTGGCCGACGCGCACGTCCTTGACGTCGGGGCCGATGGCGGCCACTTCGCCGGCGATTTCGTGGCCCAGCGTGTGCGGCAGCTTCATGCCGCGGCTGATGACTTCGAGCTTCTTGCCCATGCCGAGGTCGAAGAAACCTTCCCAGATATGCAGGTCGGAATGGCAGACGCCGCTGGAGCCGATGCGAACCAGCACCTCCGATCCCTGCGGGCTGGGGGTGTCGTAGCTGTTGAGCTTCAGCGGCTTGCCGAATTCGACGATCTGCATGGCGCGCATTTTTGCGTCTCCTCGTTCCCTGTGCTTATTGTTGCCGCAAGAGTAGACGGGCAAGCAGAGGGAGGGAAAGCCCCGATGAGCGACCAGAAATTCCGGCCTGCGGACCACAGCTTCGGTCCGACGCATTATTTCGAGGATCTGTCTGTCGGGCAGAAATACTACATCAACTCGCGCACCCAGACGGATGCGCTGTTCGCCGCCTTCCAGTCGGCCTCGGGCGACAACCACCCGATCCACTACGACCGGGAATACTGCAAAGCGCGCGGCCATCGCGAGATGCTGGCGCACGGGCTGCAGGTGGCGATCCAGGCGGCGGCCGGCGCCGGCATATTCCCGCATCATCTGGGCGACTCGCTGATCGCCTTTACCGAACAATCCTCGCGCTTCCTCAAGCCGGTCTATGTCGGTGACACGCTCTATCCGATGCTGGAGATCACCGATCTCAAGCCGGGCCGCACCACCGGGCTGGTGGTGATGCGGGCGACGATCCACAACCAGACGGGCGAACTGGTGATGGATGGCGAGCACAAATACCTGGTGCGCAAGCGGCCCGCATGAAGGAGACGCATGAACGGGCGTTTACAAGGCGGCGCACCGCCGGCATGATCCGGGCAAAACGGGAGGCGAACGAATGGCGGCACTGAAGGGCAAGATCGCCTGGGTGACGGGCGCCGGCACCGGTATCGGCAAGGCCGGCGCCATCGACCTGGCGAAGGCGGGCGCGCATGTCGTGCTGTCGGGCCGGCGCGAGGATGCGCTGAAGGCGACGGCCAGGGCGATCGCCAAGGCCAAGGGCAAATGCAGCATCGTGCCGCTCGACGTCTCGGATCGCGCCGCCGTCGATGCCGCGGCGAAGCGGATCCTGAAAGAGCACAAGCGCATCGATATTCTGGTCAACAGCGCCGGCCTCAACGTGCCGCAGCGCACCTTCCTCGACGTCAAGCCGGAAGGCTGGGACCAGGTCATCAACATCAACCTCAACGGCACGATGTACTGCGTCATGGCGGTGCTGCCGCAGATGCGCAAGCGCAAGGACGGGCTGATCATCAACATCTCGAGCTGGGCGGGGAAATACATCGGCAAGGTGACGGGGCCGGCCTACAACGCCTCGAAGTTCGGCGTTTCGGCGCTGACCGAGACCATCAACGCCGAAGAGGGCGCCAACGGCATCCGCGCCTGCTGCATCTGCCCGGCCGAAGTGGCGACGCCGATCATGGACCGCCGGCCGGTGCCGCCCAGCCAGAAGGATCGCGCCCGCATGCTGCAGGAGGAGGATCTCGGCGCCACCATCGCCTTCGTCGCCGGCCTGCCGCCGCGCGCCTGCATCAACGAGATCATCATCAGCCCGACCTGGAACCGTTCCTATATCGGCGGGCACGAACCGAACCGGCCGGCGAAAAGCCGGTAACACGTTTCAGACAGCAGAGAAGAGGAGACAGACATGCTGGGCGTCATCGCCACATTGCGCATCAAGCCGGGCGCAAACGCGGAATTCGAGAAGGCCATGGGCGAGCTGCAGAAGGCCGTCCGCGCCAACGAACCGGGCAACAAGCTCTACGTGCTGCACAAGACCGACGATCCGACGGTCTACGTCATGCTGGAGCGCTACGAGAACCAGGCGGCGCTGGAAGCGCATCGCGCCTCGGCCCATTTCAAGACGCTGGGCGCAGCACTCGGCCCGCACATGGCGGGCCGGCCGGAAGTGAAGATCATGGAAGAGATTAGCTAGACGCTGTCCCGATTTCGGACGACGAAGGCCGGCGCCGCAAGGACGCCGGCCTTTTTCGTTTCGCCGATGGGATCAGTAGCTCTTGTAGGGCAGGAACTTGCCGCTCATGACGATCTTGACGCGATCGCCCTTGGGATCGGGCAGGCGTTCCATGGTCATGTCGAAATCGATCGCCGACATGATGCCGTCGCCGAACTCCTCCTGGATCAGCTCCTTCCAGGTCGTGCCGTAGACCTGCACCAGCTCGTGGAAGCGGTAGATCAGCGGATCGGTCGGCGGGCCGGGCGGCAGCGAGCCGCGATAGGGCACCTCCTGCAGCAGCAGGGCGGCCTCGGGCGGCAGGCCAAACAGCTTCTGCGCCTTGCCCGCCTGGGCGGCGGTGAACTTCATCTGGCCGAGACAGGCGGCGGTGATCAGGATCGGCGAGGCGCCGCCGATCTTCTTGCCGATCTCCTTCCAGCTCAGCTTCTTCTTGCGCTTGGCCGAGAGGATCATCTCGGTCACGTCTTGCCGTTTCATTTCCTTATCTCCTGCAGGGACGGATGGCGCGACCGCGGCGGGTCGTCGGCCGGCGCCGGATCGACGGCGGCGACCGCCGGCTCGGCGCGGCCGGGATAGACCAGCCTCGGATGGCGCGGATCATGGCCGCCGCTTTCGACTTCGACGTCGAAGTTGCGCGAGCGATCGACCAGGAACTCGATCAGATGGTTGCGGATGCGGTAGTAGTGCGGATGCCGGTGCAGGTCGTGGCGCGAGCGTTCGCGCGGCAGGGTGTTGACCACGATCTCGGCGATGCGCGCGCGCGGCCCGTTGGTCATCAGCACGATCTTGTCGGCCAGCATGATCGCCTCGTCGACGTCGTGCGTGATCATGAAGACGGTCTGGCGGGTCTCGGCGCAGATGCGCAGCACCTCGTCCTGCAGCGTGCCGCGGGTCAGCGCGTCCAGCGCGCTGAACGGCTCGTCCATCAGCAGGATCTTGGGGTCGATCGACAGGGCGCGGGCGATGCCGACGCGCTGCTTCATGCCGCCGGAAAGCTGCGCCGGCTTCTTGCGCTCCGAACCCGAGAGCCCGACCAGCGCGATGAACTGCTGGGTGCGGGCGCGGATCTGCTCGCGCGACCATTTCGGCCAGCGCGACTTCACCGCGAAGGCGATGTTGCCTTCGACCGTCATCCACGGCAGCAGCGCATGGCTCTGGAAGATGACGGCGCGGTCGAGGCTGGGGCCGGTGACTTCCTGGCCGGCGACGATGATCGAGCCGGCGCTGGGCTTCTCCAGCCCGGCCAGGGCGTTGAGGATGGTGGTCTTGCCGCAGCCGGAATGGCCGATGACGCAGACGAACTCGCCGCGTTCGACGGCGAACCAGACGTCCTCGAACACCAATGTGCTGCCGCCGCCGGCGGCCGGGTAGGTCTTGCCCAGCCCCTCGATGCTGATGAGCGCTTTGTCGGTCATGGCGCGGCCTACTCGGGAAACGTCACGAGACGCGCCAGACGCGCCAGCACCTGGTCGAGCAGCATGCCGATGACGCCGATCAGCAGGATCGCCGTGATGATGTTGGCCAAAGACAAATTGTTCCATTCGTTCCACACGAAGTAGCCGATGCCCGTGCCGCCGACGAGCATCTCGGCGGCCACGATCACCAGCCACGCGATGCCGATCGAGATGCGCATGCCGGTCATGATGGTCGGGGCGGCGGCCGGCAGGATCACGGTGAAGGCGCGCCGGAACCAGCCGACTTCGAGCGTGCGCGCGACGTTGAGCCATTCGCGGCGCACGGCGGCGACGCCAAAGGCGGTGTTGATCAGCATCGGCCAGATCGAGCAGATGAAGATGACGAACACTGCCGAGATGGCGCTGTCCTTGATGGTGTAGAGCGCCAGCGGCATCCAGGCGAGCGGCGAGATCGGTTTCAGCACCTGGATGAAGGGATCGAGCGCGCGATAGACCAGCGGCGACATGCCGATCAGGAAGCCGAGCGGAATGGCGACCACCGCCGCCAGCAGATAGCCGATCAGCACGCGGCCCAGAGAGTAGGCGAGTTGGATGCCGATGCCCTGGTCGTTGGTGCCGCGCACGTAGAAGGGATCGGTGATGTGGCCCCAGAGCTTGGCGCCGACGTCGAGCGGCGTCGGCACGCTGCTCTGGCCGCCGCCGGCCGCCGCCGCCCCGATCAGCTTGGCGTATTCGGGATCGACGGCGACGCCGGTGGAGCCGGTCTGCGCCGCGAACTGCCAAAGCAGCATGAGCGCGGCGAAGATCAGCAGCGAGAGCAGGGCCGCGCGGGCGGCCAACGACGCCTTCATGCTACACCCGGCGGATGGCGAAGCTCTTGATGTAGTCCTCGGGCTTGGCCGGATCGAACTCCTTGCCCATCACCGTGAACTTCTTGCTGGTGGCGGCGGGCGGCTTGAGGCCGGCCTCCTTCATCAGCTTGGTCGCATCGGTGGCGAGGAACACTTCCTTGGCGACGGTGGCGTAGTCGATGTCGCCCTGGATCTGGCCCCAGCGCTTCATCTGGGTGAGGATCCAGACGGCGAAGGATTCCCAGGGAAATGGATCGAAGTCGATGCGGTTGGGCTCCTTCTTCACGTTGCCCAGACCGTCGGCGTAGGTGCCGGTCAGCACCTGCTCGACCACCGTCACCGGCTGGTTGAGGTAGTTCTGCGGCGCGATCGCCTCGGCGATCTGCTTGCGGTTCTCGGCCTTGGTGGCGAAAGCCGTCGCCTCGATGATGGCCTTGAGCAGCGCGCCGTAGGTGTTCGGCATGGTGGTGACGAATTCCTTACTGGCGGCGAAGGCGCAGCACGGATGTCCCTCCCAGATCTCCTTGGACAGGATGTGGATGTAGCCGACGCCGTCGTAGACCGCGCGCTGGTTGACCGGGTCGGGCGCCAGGAAGCCGTCGATGTTGTCGGCGCGCAGATTGGCGACCATCTCCGGCGGCGGCACGGCGCGGATCTGCACGTCCTTGTCGGGATCGACGCCGGCTTCCGCGAGGTAGTAGCGCAGCAGGTAGTTGTGCATCGAATAGTCGAACGGAACGGCGAACTTGAAGCCCTTCCAGTCCTTGGGATTGCGCTTGTCCTTGTGCTTCATCGCCAATGTGATGGCCTGGCCGTTGATGTTCTCTACCGCCGGCATGGTGTAGGGGATCGGCTTGGAGCCGGCGCCGACGCTGATCGCCAAAGGCATCGGCGACAGCATGTGGGCGGCGTCGTATTCCTTGTTGAGGGTCTTGTCGCGCACCACGGCCCAGCCGGCCGTCTTGACGACTTCGACGTTCAGCCCCTGCTTGGAATAGAAGCCCATCGGATGGGCCATGATGATCGGCGTGGCGCAGGTGATGGGAATGAAACCGACCTTGAGGTCTTTCTTCTCCAGCGCGCCGCCCTGGGCGAAGGCATCCTTGACCGTGCCCAGCGGCAGGACCTGCGACAGCGCGGCCAGCGCCGTGCCGGCGCCGACGGCGCGCAGGAAATTCCGGCGGGTGACGTCGTCGGGCACGATGGCGCGCATCACCGCGCTCTCGACGACGCGGGAGATGCGGGCATCGTCGTCCGCCGCCACCGCCTGACGCGCCGACAGACGGGCATCGGCGTCATGCTGGGCTTCGCTGGCATGGCGGCCGCAGGAACAACCCGAACCGAGACGGGCGGAACTGTCGAACGGATCGTCGAACGTGGACATGGCGGACTCCTCTGACGCTCTGCCGCACCGGGCGGTACGGTCCCCAACCACACGTCAGCAAGTCCCGTGCCAGAATCGTCGACAGGCGATGCGGCTTCCACGAAGGCGGTTCTGTATACGCGATTGGGAAACGCTGGGCAGAGATTGACCAGCGAGGCTGCGACTGTTCAAAAATCGAACACAGCATGTCGGCCGGACGAAATATTGCTGTAGGATCGGCGTGTGATAAAAGGCCAAGCCAGCATCGAACAGCGGAGCGCAGCGCGATGGACAGTCTGACGAAGCGCTACACGCCGCCCGGCACCGCGCCGGGCACGCTGGCCGGCCGCCATGACGGGGTCGAGGGCAAGTTGCATTTCACGCTCGTCGAGTACGACGAGGCCAAATGCGAGGTGTCGTTCGAAGTGCCGGTCGACGAGTGCCGTTCGCATTTGTCGACGCCGGAGCGGACCTGGATCGACGTCGCCGGCCGGGCCAGTGCCGGCATGCTCAAGATGCTCGGCGAAAAGTTCAATCTGCATCCGCTGGCGCTGGAGGACGTGTTCCACGGCAATCAACGCTCGAAGCTCGACATATTCGACGACCAGGCCTTCCTCGTGATGAACGATCCGGGCTGGGTCGACGGCCGCTTGCGGCCGCGCCAGGTCAGCATCTTCTTCGGCGCCAATCACGTCATCAGCTTCCACGACCACGAGGAGGATATTTTCGCGCCGATCCGCGAGCGCCTGCAGCAGGCCGGCGCCCGGCTGCGCACGCGGCGCATCGACTACCTGGTCTATGCGCTGGTCGATCTGGTGATCGACCGCAAGTTCCCGCTGCTGCAGCAGTTCAGCGATTCAGTCGAAAAACTCGAAGACGAAACCCTCGACGGCGCCACGCCGCAGACCTTGCGCCAGATCCACGACCTGCGGCGCAGTCTCTATACGTTCCACAGCGTGCAATGGGCGGAGCGGGAGATGGTGCATTCGATGATGCGCACCGAAGTGCCGCTGATCGGCGCCGAGACCCGCACCTATCTGCGCGACTGCGTCGACCACAGCATTGCCGTGCTCGACCTCATCGAATCCTATCGGGAAATGTGCAACAGCCTGATGGAGCTCTACATGATGGGCACATCCAATCGCCTCAACGAGGTGATGAAGCTGCTGGCCATTATCACCACGATCTTCATGCCGCTGGGGTTCATCGCGGCGGTCTACGGCATGAACTTCAATACCGAGACGGCCGGCGGCTTGAATATGCCGGAACTGAATTGGGCGTTTGGCTATCCGATGGTGTTAGGCGTGATGGCGCTTGTCGTCATAGGGATGGTCTTGTGGTTCAGAAGAAAAGGCTGGTTCTAGGAATTTCGGCCTTCGTCAGTTGAGTGTTGCAACAAAGTCATTGGCGCAGAAATTGCGATTTGGTCCATGCATATCTGTTGTAGCGAACACAGGGCTTTGCTACTAATAGGCTGAAAGCATTTCCAAAATTGGGGCCAAAATGACCATCTCGGGTTCCCTCAGCGCCACTCTGCAATCCTATCTCAGGAACGCGCCGGCGCCGGTCTTCCATGCTGGCGTCGATCGCGATGGCAAACGCGTCGTTCTGCATCTGACCGGCGATGCGCCGATCGCCGCCCTCAAGGAGGGTGCGGCGAAAGCGCTGTCGGCATCGGGTGTCCATGCCGAAATCGTCGTCCGTCAGCATGACGCGCGTCGCATCGCCGGCAGCCGGACGCTGGAAGAACTGGTCAAGCCGTTCGAGCATCAGGCCAATCTGTTCGATCCGACCGCGATCGTCGGTCGTGCCATGGTTGTGGTCGGCGCGGTGCGCGAATCGCGCGCCGAACTGGGTGCCGGATTGCGGGGCGTCTTCCTCGATCCGGTCGCCCGCATCCTCTATGTCGTCGCCAGGCCGGGCCTGGACGCCGAACGCGCCGCCGCCGCCGTCTTGGCGGCC
This sequence comes from Rhodospirillaceae bacterium, assembly GCA_040255215.1. Lineage (GTDB taxonomy): Bacteria > Pseudomonadota > Alphaproteobacteria > Reyranellales > JAQSWP01 > JAQSWP01. The sequence continues at coordinate 20,173 of JBDZUM010000025.1, read as the reverse complement.
GTCGATCGCGCGACCGAGCGCACGGGCAGCCGCTTCAATCGTCCGCCGCTCAGCGTGCTGATCGTCGACGCCCTGCCGCTGCGTCCCCTGGTCGCCGTCGATCGCGCCTCGCGCCGACTGGTGCCGGTCCAGAGCGGCGCCAAAACGGTGCGCAACGTATTGGCCGGCGCCGCTGCCGCGCTCGGCATCGGCGGCATCGCCACCGTCGCCGTGGCGCAGCAGGGCGGCCCGGCGGTTTCCGGCGTCAACGCCAAGGTCGATGCCCGTGGCGGCTTCGTGAAGACCGAAGGCGGCGGCATCGACGGCGCGGCCGGTTTCGCCGGCGGTGCGCTGACGGCGCCGATCGGCCAGCAGTTCGGCGTGCAGGTCGACGGCGCTGCCGGCGTTGCCGATGGCCGCTTCTACTGGGGCGCCGGCGCGCATCTGTTCTGGCGCGATCCGACCAAGGGCCTGCTCGGCATCTATGGCCAGCACGGCGAAGTCCAGGGCGCCGGGGTCTCGCGCCTGGGCGTCGAAGGCGACGCCTATTTCGGCCGCTTCACCCTGGGCGGCAACGTCGCCTACCAGTGGGGTAACAGCGGCAGGCGCGTCGATGTCGATGACGGCATCGTCGCCGGCGTCAACCTGAAGTTCTACATCACCGACAACTTCATGGTCCGAGCCGGTGGCGGTATCGAGGCCGGCAGCGGTTTCGGCCGCGGCGGTTTCGAGTTCCAGCCGGGCTTCGCCGCGCTGCCGGGTCTGTCGGTATTCGCCGACGCGGGCGGCGGCTCGAACAACAACATCTACGCGCTGGCCGGCATCCGCTACTATTTCGGCGACAACAAGACGCTGATCCGCCGCCATCGCGAGGACGATCCCGACAACGTGCCGCTGACCGAGTTGAACGTGTTCGAGAAGCGCCAGAGGGGCTCTACCGTCGGCGGTTCCGGCGCCGGTCCGGCGCCGATCGAGTAGAACGATCCGCCGCAGCGACGACGGCAATCGATAAGGGCCGATGGATCATCCATCGGCCCTTCGCTTTGGACCGGCGCCGTTCTGATCGGCACGCCAGTCTATCCACGGGGACTCGGACAATGGCCCGTTTTCTTATCGGCTGGGAGATTGGCGCCAGCCCGGATCTTCTGGTCGATGTCGCCGATATCGCCCTGGCGCTTCTCCGCCGCGGCCACGAGGTACGGATGGCGGCTGCCGATCCGGTGGGACTCGCAAGCGTCGTCGATCCCGCTCTGCTCTCGTCGATATTGCCGTCGCCCATGCCGCCGATGCGTCCCGACCTGATCATGAGGCCGCCGAAGGAGGGAGGATTCGCCGACAAACTTTTCGCACAGGGCTTCAATTCGCCAACGGTTCTTAGCGGTCTTGTCTCGGCCTGGCAGAATTTGATCTACGCTGTGACGCCGGACGTCGTCCTGTCGATCGGCGCGCCGGTGCTGGCTCTGGCGACACGCGGAAGGCTTCCACTGCTTGTCGCGGGATCCGCCGAATCCCTGCCGCCGCCGGAACTGGGAACCTGGCCGCGGCTGCATGCCAATATCGCTCCGAGCCAGACCGACGACAGGCTTGTCGCGATTGCGCAGAGTGTGGCCGAAGCGCACGGGACAGCGCCCGTCAAGCAGGCGACCGATATACTGCGCGGCGACCACGTAATCGTCTATGGCATGCCGCAGATCGATCCGTATGTCGCCCTGCGCCAGGTGCCGGCGGCCGGCCCGCTGCGGTCGCTGCCTCCGCCGGTCGTGCCGGCAGGCAAGCCTGCGATGCTGGCGGTGCTCGACGTGCATCATCCGGAGATCGAAACGCTCGTCATGGCGCTGACCGATTTCGGCGGCACGCCAGTGCATGTCCATATCAGAGGCATGACAGTGCCGATGTACAATTTTCTGGCGCAATCTCCCGGCATCGTTCTGCATGCTCGGCTCGACGATGCTCTCGCGCAGGCCGCCGACACCACGTTCGTACTGCATCATGCGACCGCCCGTACCGCCGCGATCTGCATCGGCATGGGCGTGCCGCAGGCGCTGCTGCCGTTCACGATCGAACAGAACGCCGTCGCCGACATGCTGCAGCGTTTCAACGCCGGCATGCGGCTGGGACTTGGCACCGACCCGACGCCGGCCGCCGACTCTCTTGCGGTCCTGTTCCGCAACATCGACCAGGTGCAGAACGCGCAGCACCTGGCGCGACAGATCGCTCTGAAGCCGCCTGCCGCGGCAATGGACGGGCTCGTAACTGCCGCGGAACGGCTGGTTCGCTCCTAGTTCCGGCGACGAGCGGCGTAGCGGAAATAGTCCCTGGCGCGACGGGCGCGTTCGGCCACGGTGTAGTTGCTGTTGCGCATGGCGGCGAACAGAACCTGACGCTCAGTCGCCAGGCCGAGCTGGTGCAGATTGATCATTCGCCATTCGTTGCGGTCCAGGTCGATCTCGAAATCGATGCCGTGACGGCGCAGAATCTGGCGCACGCAGAAGGCGCGCCATTCCACGCGCTTGACGTCAGCGAGTCGGAGTTCGGGCGTGCGGTCGTAGGTCTCCCGCCCGGCGGCGTAGAGATTGGATCCGTGCAGTCGCCTGTAGGCCAGCGTTTCGGGATGGGCGGCGATGCGCGACAGCAGGATGCCGCAATGCTCGAGCACCGAATCGGCGCCCTCGCGATTGGCGTAGGTCGGGATCGGCACGATCTTCATCAGCAGTTCCCGGCTCAGCATCAGGCTCGTCATCACCGAATGCCAGTAGGAACCGCCGCTGCGCATGTAGCCGCGGCGGAAGTCGGGCGGCAGCAGGAAGGGCGGTTCGGGGGCGCTCATCGGCCGCCCGTAGACGTTGATGTTGAGGTAGCGGTGATAGAGCAGGCCGGCGTCGGGACGCGCCCGGGCCAGTTCGACCATCTTCTCGATCTTGCGGGGCAGCCAGAAATCATCGGCGTCGAGGAAGGCGACGTAGTCGCCGGTCGCCTTCGCGGCGGCCATGTTGACCGCATGGCCCTGGCCGCCGTTCTCGGTATAAACGGGGATGATGCGATCGCCGTAGGAGGCGATGACCTCGCGCGAATGGTCGGTCGAGCCGTCGTCGACCACGATGATCTCGAGGCGGCGATAGGTCTGGCGCAGCACGCTGCCGATGGCGTTGTGCAGGTAGCGGCCGTAATTGTAGTTGTTGACGACCGCCGTGATCAGCGGTTCGTCCTCCGCCTTGCCGCGATCGGACGCCGGCATGTTCTTCAGCCGGCGCTGAAGGCCTGCAGGCCGGTCATGGCGCGGCCCAGGATCAGCGCGTGGACGTCGTGGGTGCCTTCGTAGGTGTTGACGGCCTCGAGGTTCATGACGTGGCGGATGACATGGTACTCGTCGGAGATGCCGTTGCCGCCATGCATGTCGCGGGCGACGCGGGCGATATCGAGCGCCTTGCCGCAGTTGTTGCGCTTGATCAGCGAGATCATCTCCGGCTGTTCGCGATGCTCGTCGCGCAGCCGGCCGACGCGCAAACAGGCCTGCAGGCCGAGCGCGATCTCGGTCTGCATGTCGGCCAGCTTCTTCTGGATCAGCTGGTTGGCGGCCAGCGGCCGGTTGAACTGCTTGCGGTCGAGCGTGTACTGGCGCGCCTGCATCCAGCAGAACTCAGCGGCACCCATCGCCCCCCAGGCAATGCCGTAGCGGGCGGAGTTGAGGCAGGAGAAGGGGCCGCGCAGGCCGGAGACGTTCGGCAGGATGTTCTCCGCCGGCACGAAGACGTTGTCCATGGCGATCTCGCCGGTGATCGAGGCGCGCAAGGAGAACTTGCCTTCGATCTTGGGCGTCGTCAGGCCTTTCATGCCGCGTTCGAGGATGAAGCCGCGAATGGCGCCGCCGTCGAGCTTGGCCCACACTACCAGCACGTCGGCGATCGGTGAGTTGGTGATCCACATCTTGGCGCCGCTGAGCTGGAAACCGCCGGCCACCGTCGTGGCGCGCGTCTTCATGCCGCCGGGATCGGAGCCGTGGTCGGGCTCGGTCAGGCCGAAGCAGCCGACCCATTCGCCGGTCGCCAGCTTCGGCAGGTACTTCATGCGCTGTTCTTCGGTGCCGAACTCGTAGATCGGATACATCACCAGCGAGGACTGCACGCTCATCGCCGACCGGTAGCCGCTGTCGACGCGCTCGACTTCGCGGGCGATCAGACCGTAGGACACGTAGTTGACTTCCGAGCAGCCGTACTTCGCCGGCAGCACCGCGCCCAGCAGGCCGAGCGCCCCCATCTCGTTCATGATCTCGCGGTGGAATTTCTCGTGACGGTTCGCCTCGAGCACGCGGCTCATCAGCCGGTCCTGGCAATAGTCGCGCGCGGTGTCGCGGATGGCGCGCTCTTCCTCGCTCAGCTGTTCGTCGAGCAGGAACGGGTCCTCCCACGCGAAACCCCGCGCGGCATGGCTCCTGGCGTCGGTCGTGGCGGCGGCTGATTTCGGCGGCGTCATGGCGCGGTCTCCCGGGTGCGGACTGGTCTTCGCCGCCCAAGCGACGGCGGCGCTGGTTTAACGTGCTTCGCGGTCCCGGCCAAGGCGGTTTGCGGTCTTTTTCAAGGTTTTAGCCCTTGCCCGGAACTGACGCCTTCTAGCATATTGCAGAAAAGCCGTCGCGGCACGCACCGCGCTCGGCGTCCACAGGCAGGGGTGTCGCGACACGGACCGCGGGTCCGGGCAGGGGGCGTATGGAGTATTTTCTCCAGCAGTTGATCAACGGGGTCACGCTGGGCGCGATCTACGGCCTGATCGCCATCGGCTACACGATGGTCTACGGCATCATCGGCATGATCAATTTCGCCCATGGCGAGATCTACATGATCGGCGCCTTCATCGCGGTCATCTGTTTCGCCATCCTCGGACTGCTCGGCATCACCTGGCTGCCGCTGGCGCTGATGATTGTGCTGCTGGTGTCGATGACGATAACCTCGCTGTACGGCTGGACGGTCGAGCGCATCGCCTACCGTCCGCTGCGCGGGTCGCCGCGACTGGCGCCGCTGATATCCGCCATCGGCATGTCGATCTTCCTGCAGAACTACGTGCAGATCAGCCAGGGCGCCAAGATCAAGCCGCTGCCGCCGATGATCCGCGGCGGCTTCGAGCTGATGGAAGGCGCGAATTTCACCGTCAACATCTCCTACCTGCAGATCATCATCATCCTGCTGACCATAGCGCTGATGGCCGGCTTCTCCTGGGTGATCGCCACCACGCCGCTGGGCCGGGCGCAACGCGCCTGCGAGCAGGACCGGGTGATGGCGTCGCTGCTGGGCGTCCACACCGATCGCACGATCTCGCTGACCTTCGTCATGGGCGCGCTGCTGGCGGCGGTCGCCGGCGTCATGGTGACGCTCTATTACGGCGTGGTCGATTTCTACATCGGCTTCCTCGCCGGGCTGAAGGCCTTCACCGCCGCCGTGCTGGGCGGCATCGGCAGCCTGCCGGGCGCCATGCTGGGCGGACTTCTGATCGGCCTGATCGAGGCGTTCTGGTCGGCCTATTTCAGCATCGAATACAAGGACGTGGCGGTGTTCGCCATTCTGGTCATCGTGCTGATCTTCCGCCCCACCGGACTGCTCGGCTCGCCCGACGTCGAGAAGGTCTGAGATGAACCCGGCGCAACGGCTCAAGGACGCGGCCATCGCCGCACTGGTCGCCGCCGTGCTGGCGCTGCCGCTGCTCGGCTTCGAGACCATCGACACTGGCGGTCCGCTGGGCGTGCGCGCGCGCTTCGAATACGTCGCCTACGCGGCGGTGGCGGTGTTCGTGGGCCGGCTGATCTTCATGGCGCTGATGGATCTGTGGCGCGAGCGGCAGATGCGCCACAGCCAGGCGTCGACGCAACCCGGCGCCATCGGCAAGCCCGACCGCATGGCGCAGCTCGGCAAGCTGGCCGATCGCTGGCTGCTGCCGCTGATGATCGGCTTCGCCGTCATCATGCCGTTCCTGCCCTTCGCCAACCGCACCGTCGTCGATCTGGCGACGGTCGTGCTGATCTACGTCATGCTGGGCTGGGGCCTGAACATCGTGGTCGGGCTCGCCGGCCTGCTCGATCTGGGCTACGTCGCCTTCTACGCGGTCGGCGCCTACAGCTATGCGCTGCTGTCGCTGCATTTCGGCTTCGGCTTCTGGGAAAGCCTGCCGCTGGCCGGCGCCTTCGCCGCCACTTTCGGCATCCTGCTGGGCTTTCCCGTACTGCGATTGCGCGGCGACTATCTCGCCATCGTCACGCTGGGCTTCGGCGAGATCGTTCGCCTGATCCTGCTCAACTGGCAGCCAGTGACCGGCGGCCCCAACGGCATTTCCGGCATCCAGCGGCCGTCCTTTTTCGGCTTTCCCTTCACCGCCTCGCCCGACGAAGGGCAGACCGCGTTCCACGAGCTGATCGGCGTCGAGTATTCCTCGCTCCACCGCATCATCTTCCTCTACTACCTGATCCTGCTGCTGGCGCTGATCACCAGCCTGTTTACCGCCCGCATCCGCCGCCTGCCGGTTGGCCGCGCCTGGGAGGCGCTGCGTGAGGACGAGATCGCCTGCAAGGCGCTGGGCATCAACCCGACCAACACCAAGCTGACCGCCTTCGCCATCGGCGCCATGTTCGGCGGTTTCGCCGGCTGTTTCTTCGCCACTCGCCAGGGCTTCATCAGCCCCGAGAGCTTTACCTTCATCGAATCGGCGGTGATCCTGGCGATCGTCGTGCTGGGCGGCATGGGCAGCCAGGCGGGCATCGTGCTGGCGGCGCTGCTGCTGACCCTGCTGCCGGAGATCGCGCGCGAGTTCGCGCTGTTCCGCATGCTGGCCTTCGGGCTTGCCATGGTGCTGATCATGGTCTGGCGGCCGCAGGGGCTGCTGGCGCATCGCGAGCCGACGATCAAGCTCAAGCCCAAACCGGAGGCAGCGCCGTGACGGCGCCGCTGCTGCAGGTCGAGCATCTGACGATGCGATTCGGCGGGCTGGTGGCGGTCGACGACGTGTCGTTCGCCGCCGCGCCGGACCATATCACCGCCATCATCGGCCCCAACGGCGCCGGCAAGACGACGGTGTTCAACTGCATCGCCGGCTTCTACAAGCCCAGTGTGGGGCGGCTGACGCTGCGGCGCGCCGATCGCGAGTATCTGCTGGAGCGCATGCAGGGCCACCACATCGCCCAGCACGCGCGAGTGGCGCGCACGTTCCAGAACATCCGCCTGTTCGGCAAGATGACCGTGCTGGAGAACCTGATCGTCGCGCAGCACAACAAGCTGATGCTGGCCTCGGGCTATACGGCGCTGGGGCTGGTCGGCTGGCCGGCTTACCGCCGCGCCGAGAAGGACGCGATCGACAAGGCCCGCTACTGGCTGGAGCGGATCAACCTGACCGGCATGGCGGACATCGCCGCCGCCGGGCTGCCTTATGGCGGGCAGCGGCGTCTGGAGATCGCGCGGGCCATGTGCACCGAGCCGTCGCTGCTCTGTCTCGACGAGCCGGCCGCCGGACTCAATCCGCGCGAATCGCACGAGCTCAACGAGCTGCTGATCTTCATCCGCGACCACCACGATTGCGGTGTGCTGCTGATCGAGCACGACATGAGCGTGGTGATGCAGATTTCCGACCGCGTCGTGGTGCTGGACTACGGCCGCAAGATCGCCGACGGGCCGCCGCAGCAGGTGCGCGCCGATCCGGCGGTGATCCGCGCCTATCTCGGCGACGAGGAGGATGCGGTCGAGCGCGAGCTGGCGGGGCAGGCCTGATGCTGAAGATCGAGGGCGTCCAGACCTTCTATGGCGCGGTGCACGCGCTGAAGGGCGTCGACGTCGAGGTGGCGACCGGCGAGATCGTGTCGCTGATCGGCGCCAACGGCGCGGGCAAGTCGACCCTGCTGATGACGATCTGCGGCAACCCGAAGCCGCGCTATGGGCGCATCTTGCTCGACGGCGAGGATATTGTCGGCGTGCCGACGCACCAGCTCGTGCGTCGCGGCCTGGCGCATGCGCCCGAAGGCCGCCGCATCTTTCCGCGCATGAGCGTGCTGGAGAATCTGCGGCTGGGCGCGGTGGCGGCCGATCCGGCGCATTTCGACGACGATCTCGAAAGAGTCTTCGGTCTGTTCCCGCGACTCAAGGAGCGGCGCGAGCAGCGCGGCGGCACGCTGTCGGGCGGCGAACAGCAGATGCTGGCGATCGCCCGCGCGCTGATGAGCCGGCCGCGCCTGTTGCTGCTCGACGAGCCCTCGCTGGGCCTGGCGCCGCTGGTGGTGCGGCAGATCTTCTCGATCATCGAGGAGATCAACCGGCGCGATGGCGTCACTGTGCTGCTGGTCGAGCAGAACGCCTTTCACGCGCTGCGGCTGGCGCATCGCGGCTACGTGCTGGTCAACGGCCAGATCGCCATGACCGGCACTGGCCAGGATCTGCTGGCCAACGAGCAGATCCGCGCCGCCTACCTGGAAGGGGGGCACGGCTGATGAGCGAGATCCTCGGCGCCGAACTTCCCGTCTTCATCGGCGTCATGATCGTGCTGGCTGGCGGCTGCGGCTTTCTGATGGGGCAGGCGATCGCCGGCACGTGGCGGCCCTATTGGCAGGTGGCGTTCTATTCGCTGCTGCTTGCGGCCAGCGGCCGATTTCTCGAATACGCCCTGTTCGAGGGCGAATTGCTGGCGCCCGTGCCGTTCGTGGCCGGCTATGTCGCCGTGCTAGCGCTTTCGTCGCTGGGCTACCGGCTGACTCTGGCAGACCTGATGGTGCGTCAGTATCCGTGGCTATACGAACGCGTCGATCCGTTTCGCTGGCGCGAGAAAGCCGGGGCGGCCGGCAACCTTGCCGACCCCGGTTCCAACCACTAGAGTCCGTTTCCAGTCGCATCAACAGGGAGATGCAAAATGCGCAAACTTGCCATCGGTCTAGCCGTTCTTACCGCGGCGGGCCTCTATGCCGGCGCCGCCACGGCGCAGGTCAAGGTCGCCCTTAACGGGCCGATCACCGGCCAGCTCGCCAGCTTCGGCGAGCAGATGAAGCGCGGCGCCGAAATGGCGATCGCCGACCTCAACGCCAAGGGCGGCGTCAACGGGCAGAAGCTGCAGCTCGTGATCGGCGACGACCAGTGCGACGCCAAGCAGGCCGTTTCGGTCGCCAACCGCGCCGTGCAGGACAAGGTCGCCGTCGTCATCGGCCATTTCTGCTCCGGCTCGTCGATCCCGGCCTCCGACGTCTACAAGGAAGAGAACATCCTGCAGATTTCGCCGGCCTCGACCAACCCGACCTTCACCGAGCGCGGCTACAATAACGTGTTCCGCGTCTGCGGTCGCGACGACCAGCAGGGCACCATCGCCGCCGGCTACATCGCCGACAAATTCAAGGGCAAGAAGGTCGCGATCATCCACGACAAGACCGCCTATGGGCAGGGCTTGGCGGACGAAACCCGCAAGGCGCTGGCCGCCAAGGGCATGAAGGAGACGATGTACGAGGCGATCACCGCCGGCGAGAAGGACTACTCGGCGCTGATCTCCAAGATGAAGCAGGCCGGCATCGAGCTGATCTATCTCGGCGGCTACCATCCCGAAGCCGGGCTGATCGTGCGTCAGGCCAAGGAAGCGGGCCTCAATGCGCCGCTGATGGGCGGCGACGCACTGGTCGACAAGCAGTTCTGGGCCATCGCCGGCGACGCCGGCGCGGGCACGCTGATGACCTTCTCGCCCGATCCGCGCAAGAACGCGGCCGCCAAGCCGGTGGTCGACAAGTTCAAGGCCGGCGGCTACGACCCCGAGGGCTACACGCTCTACACCTACGCCGCCATCCAGGCCTGGGCCCAGGCGGCGACGACGGCCAAGTCGGTCAAGACCGCCGACGTCGTCAAGGCGCTGCGCTCGGGCACGTTCGACACGGTGATGAACAAGTTCTCCTTCGACAAGAAGGGCGACGTCACCGCGCCGGGCTACGTCGTCTATGTCTGGAAGGGCGGCGCCTACGACTACGTGAACTAGCCGTTTTCCGGCCAAAACAGGCATCGGGGGGCCCGGTTTCGACCGGGCCCTTTTTCTTTGTCGATCAGGCGTCGGGGTACGGGGATGACGGCGACGGAGGGCCGCCATGTCTGGTAGGGCTGTAGCGGGGGCCGCCGAGATATGGTATTCGATTGTCGTCGGGGACGCGTGGGACACAAGGGCTTGAAATGGCGGCTGAAATCATCGCTGTCGCGGCTGATCATGCCGGTTTCGAGTACAAGGAACTGCTGAAGGGCGAGCTGTCGGCTCTCGGATTCGAGGTGCTCGATCTCGGCACGGACTCCACCGCATCCGTCGATTATCCGGATTTCGGCCGACGGCTGGCGCAGGCCGTCGCCGAAGGAAAGGCGCGGCGAGGCGTCATCGTGTGCGGCACGGGCATCGGCATCTCCATCGCGGCCAATCGCGAGAAGGCCGTGCGCGCCGCGCTTTGCCACGACGTCACGAGCGCCCGCCTGGCGCGCCAGCACAACGACGCCAACGTTCTGGCGATGGGCGCGCGCGTCATCGGCATCGAAGTGGCGCGGCAGACCTTGCGCGCCTTTCTGGAAACCGAATTCGAAGGCGGCCGGCACCAGAACCGCGTCGCCAAGCTGGGCGCCTGAAGGGCGCGACGAGGAGAGCAGGAACATGTCGAGCACTGGCGCCGCCAAACCGGTCGTAACCCATGCCGGTTTCTTCGAGCGCAGCCTTGAGCAGGCCGACCGCGAGATTTTCGACGCCATCGCGCACGAGCTCGATCGGCAGCAGAACCAGATCGAGCTGATCGCGTCGGAGAACATCGTCAGCCGCGCCGTGCTCGAGGCGCAGGGCTCGGTGATGACCAACAAGTACGCCGAGGGCTATCCTGGCCGCCGCTACTACAATGGCTGCGAGTTCGTCGACGTCGCCGAGGCGCTGGCGATCGAGCGGGCCAAGAAGCTGTTCGGTTGCGGCTTCGTCAACGTGCAGCCGCATTCGGGCGCCCAGGCGAACCAGGCGGTGTTCATGGCATGCCTCAAGCCGGGCGACACGTTCATGGGGCTGGATCTGGCCGCTGGCGGCCACCTGACGCACGGCTCGCCGGCCAACCAGTCGGGCAAATGGTTCAACGTCGTACCCTATACGGTGCGCAAGGAGGACCAGCGCATCGACATGGATCAGGTGACGAAGCTGGCCGAGCAGCACAAGCCGAAGCTGATCATCGCCGGCGGTTCGGCCTACCCGCGCTTCTGGGATTTCGCCCGCTTCCGCCAGATCGCCGATTCGATCGGCGCCATCTTCATGGTCGACATGGCGCATTTCGCCGGGCTGGTGGCCGGCGGCGCGCATCCCAGCCCGTTCCCGCACGCCCATATCGCCACCACGACCACGCACAAGACCCTGCGTGGCCCGCGCGGCGGCATGGTGCTGACCGACGACGAGGCGCTGGCCAAGAAGATCAACTCCGCCGTTTTCCCCGGCCTGCAGGGCGGACCCCTGATGCATGTCATCGCCGCCAAGGCGGTGGCGTTCGGCGAGGCGCTGACGCCGGAGTTCCGCGCCTATGCGAACGCTGTAGTGGAAAACGCCAAGGCGATGGCCGGCGCGCTCAAGGAGCGCGGCTACGATCTGGTCTCGGGCGGCACGGACAACCATCTGATGCTGGTCGATCTGCGCTCGAAGAAGCTGACGGGCAATATCTGCGTCGAGAGCCTGGAGCGGGCGCGCATCACCACCAACAAGAACGGCGTGCCCTTCGATCCGGAAAAGCCGACGGTGACGTCGGGCGTGCGGCTGGGGAGCCCCGCCGGAACCACGCGCGGCTTCGGCGTCGCCGAGTTCCGACAGGTCGGCGGTCTGATCGCCGACGTGCTCGACGGGCTGGTCAACAAGAACAACGACAATTCGGGGAACGAGAAGGCGGTGGCGGACAAGGTTCTGGCCTTGTGCGCGCGCTTTCCGATTTACGGCGGTCGCTGACCGTCGGGGGATTTGGGGGACTGAACGATGCGCTGTCCGTTTTGCGGCAATGAAGACACCCAGGTGAAGGACTCGCGTCCCACCGAGGACAATTCGGCGATCCGCCGCCGCCGGTTCTGTCCCGCCTGCGGTTCGCGCTTCACCACCTTCGAGCGCGTCCAGCTGCGCGAGCTGACGGTGGTGAAGAAGAACAACCAGCGCGTCCCGTTCGATCGCGACAAGCTGGCGCGATCGATCATCACCGCCTGTCGCAAGCGCCCCGTCGATCCCGAGCGCATCGAGCGCATCGTCAACGGCATCGTCCGCCGTCTCGAAAGTTCGGGCGAAAGCGAGATCCCGTCGACCCATATCGGCGAACTGGTGATGGATGCGCTGTCGGCGCTCGATCCCGTCGCCTATGTCCGTTTCGCCTCGGTCTACCGCAATTTCCGCGAAGCCAAGGATTTCGAGGACTTCCTCGGCAAGCTGGGCGGCGACGCGATCGAGGAGTGAGGCGGGCCGTCATGCACGCGCGCCGCCATGCCTGACGACATTCACTGGATGACGGCGGCGCTTGCCCTGGCGCGCCGCAATCTCGGTCGTACCTGGCCCAACCCGTCGGTCGGCTGCGTGCTGGTGCGCGAGGACCGGCTGCTGGCGACTGGCTGGACGCAGGAGAGCGGGCGCCCGCACGCCGAAGCGCAGGCGATCGCGCGCGCCGCCGAGGCCGGCATTTCTCTTCAGGGCGCCACGGCCTATGTGACGCTCGAACCCTGCAGCCATCACGGCCGGACGCCGCCTTGCGCGGAAGCGTTGATCGCCGCCGGGATAGGCCGCGCGGTTGTTGCGATATCCGACCCGGACAGACGGGTCGCCGGCCGCGGCATCGAGGCGCTGCGCCAGGCCGGCATCGAGGTGACACTCGGGGTGGAGGGGGCGGCGGCCGAGGAAGTCACGGCTGGGTTCCTGTGCCGCATCCGCCATGGCCGGCCGCTGGTGACGCTGAAGCTCGCCACCTCGCTGGATGGACGCATCGCGCTGGCCAGCAACGAGAGCCGCTGGATCACCGGACCGGCCGCGCGCGCCCATGGCCATCTGCTGCGCGCCACTCACGACGCCATCGCCGTCGGCATCGGCACCGCACTGGCCGACGACCCTCAACTGGATTGCCGCCTGCCGGGCCTGGAACAGCGCTCGCCGGTGCGCATCGTTTTCGATGGCAAGGCGCGATTGCCGGCGACGGCGAAGCTGGTCCGTACCTCCGGAGAGCGGCGGACGATTGCGCTGACCGCAAACCCGGTTGGTGCGAAAGCAATCAAAGACGCTGGCGTGGAGATCGTCGAAGTTGCAGCATCGACGGACGGAATCGATGCGGGTTTGGCCATGAAGGCTCTGGGTGATCTCGGTCTGACCCGCTTGCTGGTCGAAGGCGGCGGCCGGCTGGCGGCGTCCCTGTTGCGGCAAGGGCTGGTCGATCGTATCGCCTGGTACCGGGCGCCGATGGCGATCGGCGCCGACGGCGTGCCGGGGGTGGGCGTCCTGGCCCTGCAGTCGCTGGTCGAGGCCCGCGCCTTCGTCAGGACAGGGCTGCAGCCTCTTGGGCCGGACCTGCTGGAAACCTACGCGGCCAGCGCATAACGTGACGCCATGTTCACGGGAATCATCACCGATATCGGCCGCGTCGCCGAGGTCAGGGAACAGGGCGACAAGGGCGACCGGCTGTTCGTCATCGAAACGCGCTACGACGTGGCGACTGTCGATCTCGGCGCCTCGATCGCCTGCAACGGCTGCTGCCTGACGGTGACCGACAAGGGCAATGGCGGCAAGGCGCCGGGCAACTGGTTCGCCGTCGAAGTGTCGAACGAAACCCTGTCGAAGACGACGCTTGGCGCCTGGCAGCAGGGCCGCCGTCTCAATCTCGAGCGCTCGCTGCGTCTGGGCGACGAGCTTGGCGGGCATCTGGTCTATGGCCATGTCGACGGGGTAGGGCGGGTCACGCGGCGGCGGCCGGAAGCCGGCAGCGTACGCTTCACCATCGAGGCGCCCGACGGGCTGGCGAAATACGTCGCCTCCAAGGGGTCGGTCGCCATCGACGGCGTGTCGCTGACCGTCAACGAGGTCGAGGGCGGGTCGTTCGGCGTCAATATCATCGCCCACACGCAGCAGGAAACCACCTTTGGCGAGCTGTCGGAGGGGGCGCCGGTCAATCTTGAGGTCGACATGCTGGCGCGCTACGTTGCGCGCCTGTTGGGAAGGGACAGCCTATGAGCACTGCCGAACCGTGGCGGGTGACGTTTCAGGAACTGGTGACTCCGGCCGAGGAGATCATCGAGGAGGCCCGGCGCGGGCGCATGTTCATCCTGGTCGACGACGAGGACCGGGAGAACGAAGGGGACATCGTGATTCCCGCGCAGATGGCCACGCCTGAAGTCATCAACTTCATGGCCCGCCACGCGCGCGGGCTGATCTGCCTCGCCATGACGCGCGAGCGCATCGAAGAGCTCGGCCTGCCGCTGATGGCCAACAAGAACGGCACCCGCATGCAGACCGCCTTCACCGTCTCGATCGAGGCGCGCGAAGGGGTGACCACCGGCATCTCGGCCGCCGACCGGGCGCGCACCGTGTCGGTCGCCATCGATCCCTCGTGCGGGCCGCAGGATCTGGTGACGCCGGGCCACGTGTTCCCGCTGATGGCGCGCGACGGCGGCGTGCTCGAGCGCACCGGCCATACCGAAGCGGCGGTCGACATCGCGCGCCTGGCCGGGCTGCATCCTGCCGGCGTGATCTGCGAGATCATGAACGACGACGGCTCGATGGCGCGGCGCGACGATCTGATCCGCTTCGCCCAGCTGCACGGGCTGAAGATCGGCACCATTGCCGACCTGATCGCCTATTGCCGCAAGTACGACTCGATCGTCAAGCGCGCCGCCGAACTGAAGCTCGACAGCCATTTCGGCGGCGATTTCCGCGCCATCGTCTACACCAACAAGTCGAGCCGCCAGCAGCACGTGGCGCTGGTCAAGGGCGACGTCGGCGGCGACAACCCGGTGCTGGTGCGCATGCACGCCATGAACATCTTCTCCGACGTTCTGGGCGAGGTCAGGCCCGGCCGCGGCGGCGAGATCGAGCAGTGCATGCGGCTGATTTCGCAGGAGGGGCGCGGCGTCATCGTGCTGATCCGCGAATCGCTCGAGGTCGTGATGGCCGAACGCCAGCGGCGCGAGGGCCAGCCGGTGCCGCCGTCGCTGCCGGGCGAATTGCGCGACTACGGCGTCGGCGCCCAGATCCTGCTCGATCTCGGCGTGCACAACATGGTGTTGCTGACCAACTCCAAGAAGAACGTGGTCGGCCTCGAGGGCTTCGGTCTCAGCATCGTCGGCCAGCGTCCGATTCCCAGCCTGCGCGGCGCGGACTGACGACATGGCCGGACCCAGCGCCAGCGCGTTCGCTCTGCCGAAATTCGCGCGTCCGCCGCACGTCATGATCGTCGAGGCACGCTTCTACGTCGACATCGCCGACGAAATGGCGCGTGGCGCAATAGCGGAACTGGATGCCGTCGGCGCCAGCTACGAGCGCGTCGAAGTCGCCGGCGCCTTCGAACTGCCGGGGGCGATCCGCATCGCCATCGCGGCGGCCGAGCGCGGCACGCTGAAGCGGCCCTTCGACGGCTTCGTCGCCCTGGGCTGCGTCATCCGCGGCGACACCACGCATTACGACTACGTCTGCGGCGAGAGCGCGCGCGGCCTGCAGGATCTGGCGCTCTCGCACGGCGCGGCCATCGGCTATGGCGTGCTGACCGTCGAGAACGAGCAGCAGGCCTGGGCGCGCGCCCGCGTCGCCGAGCAGAACAAGGGCGGCGACGTCGCCCGCGCCTGTCTCGGCATGATCGGCGTGCGCCAGCGCTTCGGGCTCTATCCATGACCAAGGGTGAGCGCAACGACGCCGCTGTCGGCCGACGCCGCGGCGCCGCCCGCATGGCGGCGGTGCAGGCGCTCTATTCCATCGGCCAGGGCGGCGGCAGTCCGGCGCAGGTGGTGTCCGAATTCAACGACCATCGCTTCGCCACCGCCGATGAGGCAGGCACCGCCATCGAGCCCGACCGTGAGTTCTTCGGCGCGCTGGTGTCCGGTTCGAGCGCAAGGCGCAAGGAGATCGACGCGCTGCTGGGGGCGTCGCTGGCCGCCAACTGGTCGCTGGATCGCATCGAGAAGGTCGTCTACGCGATACTGCAGGCAGGGACGTTCGAGCTCCTCGACCGGTCCGACGTGCCGGCCAAGGTCGTGATCAACGAATACGTCGACATCGCCCACGCCTTCTACGAGGGCGGCGAGCCGGGCTTCGTCAATTTCGTTCTCGACCGCATCGCGCGCGAACTGCGTCCCGAGGAGTTCGCCGCCGGCGCGCGGGCGCGCTGAACGGATGCCGGCGAACCGTCCGGACGAATTCGACCTGATCGCGCGGCATTTCGCGCCGCTGTCGCGCGGCTTTCCCGGCGCCGCCGGCCTCAAGAACGACATCGCCGTCATCTCGCCGCCCGCCGGCAGCGAGCTTATCGTTAAGACCGACGCGATCGTCGCCGGCGTGCATTTCCTGGCCGAAGATCCGCCGGAACTGGTGGCGCGCAAGGCGCTGCGGGTCAATCTCTCCGACTTGGCTGCTGGCGGCGGTACGCCTCTGGCCTATCAGCTGGCGCTGGCGCTGGCGCCGGACTGGACCGAGGACTGGGTGGCGCGCTTTTGCGCTGGCCTCGCCGCCGACCAGGGCGAGTTTGCCGTCCATCTATGCGGCGGCGACACGGTGTCGACGCCGGGACCGCTGACCATCTCGATCACGGCCTTCGGCCTGGTGCCGGTCGGCGAGGCGATGGGGCGCGGTGGCGCGCGGGCCGGCGACGACGTCTGGGTCAGCGGCACGATCGGCGATGCCGCG
This sequence comes from Rhodospirillaceae bacterium, assembly GCA_040255215.1. Lineage (GTDB taxonomy): Bacteria > Pseudomonadota > Alphaproteobacteria > Reyranellales > JAQSWP01 > JAQSWP01. The sequence goes on along the minus strand of JBDZUM010000025.1, from coordinate 3,352 downwards.
CTCGGCCTGCGCTGCCTTCAGGAGAACGCCCAGACGCCGGCCGTCGAGCCGAAGGAGCGCGACTACCTGATCGAGCGCTACCGCCTGCCGCGTCCGCGCCTGGCGCTGGCCGAATGGCTGCGCCAGATCGCCAGCGCCAGCATCGACGTATCGGACGGGCTGGTCGCCGATCTCGGCCATATCTGCCAGGTTTCCGCGGTCGGTGCGGCCATCGAAGCGACGGCCGTGCCGCTGTCGCCACCGGCGCGTCGGCTGGTCGGCGCCGAGCCGTCCCTGCTGCCGGCGCTGATGGCGGCGGGCGACGACTACGAGATCCTTTTCACCGCCTCCAACGATCGGCGCGCCGAGATCGAAGCGCTGGCCCGTCCGCTCGGCTTTCCCCTGACCCGGTTGGGTCGCATCGTCGCGGGTGGCTCGGTTTCGGTGCTGCGCTTCGGCATTCCGCTGGCCATCGAGCGTGCCGGCTTCCGGCATTTCTAGCCGGGCAGTCCCCAAACCGTATGCGCCAAGCGGACGCCGTCGCGATCAAGCTCGCGACCGTCGAGCGAGACTGTCCGATATCCGTGGGCGGCGAGTGCGCCGAACACGGCATCGGCCGCCGCGTGACCATGTAATGCAATCATCCATTGCGTCCTTCGGGCGGCGAGCAGGCCGGCGGCGCCGGCAAGCGCGCTGCCTTCGGCTCCTTCGACGTCCATCTTCACCACATCGGGCTGCGGCAGCCCGTCGCCCAGTGCCCCGTCGATCGATACGGTATTGACGACGATCCGCCCGTCGGCACTCAAACGGCCGCCGTAGCTGCTGTGCGCATCGTCGAAGCCGGCCTGGCCGCCGTGACGGTCGCAGACGGCGGCGTTGACAGTAGTGACGTTCGCCAGCCCGTTGGCTTCGACGTTGCGTTGCAGGAAGGAGAAGTTGCCTGGCAGCGGTTCGATCGCCACGACCCGACCGCCGCGGCCGACCCGGCGTGCGCTCGCCAGGGTGAAGTATCCAGCATGAGCGCCGATATCCCAGATCGTCATTCCCGGCGCTACACGGGCCAGGAAGGCGCCGACCTCCGGCCTCTCGTAGCTCCCCAGCCAACAGCCATGATTGCCGCCGCCGACAATCCAACGCATTCCCCGGTTGGGGCCGGAAAGAACAGGCAACGAGGCCGAAGGCGGGATAAGCCGAAGGGGGAGGCGAATTGCCCGTCCGAACGGAGTCGTCTGGTCGGTTAGGCGTCTGAACATCGGCGGACAGCATATCGCCGTCGTCCCGATCGGTCCATCGCCGGCCCCGTCCCATGCGCGAAGACGCAGGCTGGCCTGCGTCGCGCAGGCTTGCCAGACGGCCGCCGGTGGCTACAGTCGCGGCCCATCATGACCGTTCTGGCCGCCGACGCCGCCAATCCCTACCGCAAGAAGATCGCGCTGCTGGCGCTGTGCCAGGCGCTGGCGCTGTCCTGCACCAGCATGTCGATTGTGGCGACGCCGATCGCGGCCTATTCCATCGCCGACACCAAGTGGCTGTCGACCCTGCCCATCGCCCTGCAGCATCTGGGCGTGATGCTGTCGACCTTTCCTGCCTCGTTCCTGATGCGTCGCATCGGCCGCCAGAAGGGCTTCATGGTCGGCGCCACGATCGGCATGGGCGGGGCGGCCCTGGCCGCCTGGGCGATGTTCACCGCCTCGTTCGGCCTGCTGTGCGTCGGGCTGTTCTTCGTCGGCAGCTTCCTGGGCTTCGCCCAGTACTACCGTTTCGCCGCCGCCGAGGTGGCGCCCGAATCCTACCGGCCCAAGGCGATCTCCTGGGTGCTGGCGGGCGGCGTGCTGGCGGCGATCATCGGCCCGAACCTGGCGAATTATTCGCGCGACCTGATCGCGCCGGTGCTGTTCGCCGGCACCTATCTGGCGATGATCGGCCTGCTGGCCGCGTCGGTGGCGGTATTGGTGTTCCTTGACGTGCCGCGGCCGAGCAAGGCCGAGATCGGCGGTCCGCAACGGCCGCTGCTAGAGATCATGAGCCAGCCGGTGTTCATCGTCGCCGCCGGTGGCGCCATCCTGTCCTACAGCGTCATGTCGCTGCTGATGACGGCGACGCCGTTCGCCATGACGGCTTGCAACTATCCGTTCTCCGACGCCGCCTTCGTCATTTCCTCGCACGTGCTGGGGATGTTCATCCCGTCCTTCTTCTGCGGCTGGCTGATCAGTCGTTTCGGCGTGCTCAACGTGATGCTGGCTGGCGTCGCCCTGTTGGCTGTCAGCGTGGCGATCAACCTGCACGGCATCACCTTCGAGCATTTCTGGCTGGCGCTGGCGTTGCTTGGGGTAGGCTGGAACTTCCTGTTCACCGGCGGCACGACCCTGGTGACCACGACCTACACCCCGTCGGAGCGCGCCAAGACGCAGGCGGCCAACGACTTCATGGTGTTCGGCACCACCGGCCTGTCGAGCCTGTCGGCGGGCATTCTCCATGAGGTGGTCGGCTGGTCGGTGCTGAACGTCATTGCGACGCCGCTGATCGTGCTGGCGTTGCTTGCCGTGCTGTCGCTGCGGCTCCGGACCCGGGCAGCGATCGCCTGAGCCATTCCGGGTCACGAAAATCGGCTGCCGGACGGCAAATCCGCCTGATTTTTCCAAGTGTTGCCATGCCGTAGCCAATCTGGCATTTTCCGCCCGCAAAACGCCGGGGGAGCAGGCCCAATTGGGTTGCGTTCACGGGTCCACCCGCCATCCGCGGCGTCGATACGCCCAATTCGAGTTCAAAAACAACGGGATAATTAAGATGTCCACCGCACTTTGGTTCGTCATCGGCTGCGGCATCCTCGCCGTGCTGTATGGCATTTTCACCGCACGTTCGGTGCTGTCGGCCGATGCCGGTACACCGCGCATGCAGGAGATCGCCAAGGCCATTCAGGAAGGCGCCAGCGCCTATCTGAAGCGCCAATACATCACCATCGCCATCGTCGGCGTGGTGGTCCTCGTCGTGCTGGCAATTCTGCTGGGCAAGTGGGCGGCGATCGGCTTCCTCATCGGCGCGGTACTGTCGGGCGCGGCTGGCTTCATCGGCATGAACGTCTCGGTGCGCGCCAACGTGCGGACCGCCGTCGCGGCGCAGAAGAGCCTCGCGGCCGGTCTCGACATCTCGTTCAAGGCCGGCGCCATCACCGGCATGCTGGTCGCCGGCCTGGCGCTGCTCGGCGTCGCCGTCTACTACGGCGTGCTGCTGGCCGCGCAGGTCGAAAGCCGCACTCTGATCGACGGTCTGGTGTCGCTGGGCTTCGGCGCTTCGCTGATCTCCATCTTCGCCCGTCTAGGCGGCGGCATCTTCACCAAGGGCGCCGACGTCGGCGCCGACCTGGTGGGCAAGG